>NZ_VFTK01000017.1:0-157133 GCF_006439495.1 Mesorhizobium sp. B3-1-8 | reverse complement strand
ATCTACACCCGCCAGGAGCGCAACGGCGTCCTGCTCGGCACCTACGAGAAGGCCTGCAAGCCATGGTCGCCGGTCAACACGCCGTGGGATTTCGGCCATGAGCTCCTGCAGCCCGACATCGACCGCATCGCTCCGTCGCTGGAGATCGGCTTCAAGCATTTTCCCGGCATCGAGAAGGCCGGCATCAAGCAGATCATCAATGGCCCCTTCACCTTCGCGCTCGATGGCAATCCGCTGGTCGGCCCGGTGCAGGGCCTGACCAATTTCTGGTGCGCCTGCGCCGTCATGGCCGGGTTCAGCCAGGGCGGCGGCGTCGGCCTCGCGCTCTCCAACTGGATGGTGCATGGCGATCCTGGCTTCGACGTCTGGGGCATGGACGTCGCCCGCTTCGGCGAATGGGCGAGCCTGCGCTACACCAACGCCAAGGTGCGCGAGAATTATTCGCGCCGCTTCTCGATCCGCTTCCCCAACGAGGAGCTTCCCGCTGCCCGTCCGGCGCAGACGACGCCGCTCTACGACACCATGCTCGCCAACAACGCCGTGATGGGCGACTCCTGGGGCCTGGAGACGCCGCTCTGGTTCGCGCCGAAGGGCACGGAGCCCAAGGACATCGTCTCCTTCCACCGCTCCAACGATTTCGGCCCGATCGGCGAGGAAGTACGCGCCACGCGCGACAGGGTCGGCGTCACCGAGATCGCCAACTTCGCCAAATACGAGGTCTCGGGTCCGGGCGCCGAGGATTTCCTCAACCGGCTGATGACCAACCGCATGCCGAAGGTCGGCCGCATCGTGCTCACCCCGATGGTCAACGAATTCGGCAAGCTGATCGGCGACTTCACCATCGCCAAGACCGGCGAGGACCGCTTCATGATCTGGGGTTCGTCGGCCGCGCAGAAATACCATATGCGCTGGTTCGAGAAACACCTGCCGAAGGACGGCCCAAGGGCGTCAGAGGTGCGCATCCACCGCTTCGACCAGACGCTGGTCGGCCTGTCGATCGCCGGGCCGAAGTCGCGCGACCTGTTGCAGAAGCTGGTCGATGTCGATGTCTCGACCAAGGCCTTCCGCTTCATGGACTTCCGCGAGATGGCGGTCGGCGGCGCGCCCTGCATGGTCAACCGCATCACCTATACCGGCGACCTCGGCTACGAGATCTGGATGGCGCCCGCCTATCAACGCCTGGTCTACAAGGCGATCAAGGAAGCGGGCGCGGAATTCGGCCTGGTCGATTTCGGCATGCGCGCGTTGCTGTCCATGCGCCTGGAAAAGAACTTCCCGACCTGGTTCCGCGAATTGCGCCCGATCTACGGACCGTTCGAAGGCTCGATGGACCGCTTCATCAAGCTCGAGAAGAACGACTTCATCGGTCGCGAGGCGTCAGCGAAGGAGCATGCCGAGGGTCCGAAGCTGCGCAGGGTCTCCTTCATCGTCGACGCGGCGGATGCCGACGTGATGGGCGACGAGCCGATCTGGGCCAAGGTCGGCAAGGACTACGGCACAGTCGAGAAGCCGCATGGCTATGGCGCGCCGCGCTTCGACACATCCGGCAGGGAAGTGCGTGGCTCGAAAGCCGCGGAAGGTGCTTCCGCCGTGCGCGGCATCGTCGACGGAGACTGGCGCGTCGTCGGCTGGGTCACGTCGGGCGGCTATGCGCATTACGTCCAGAAGTCGATGGCGCAGGGCTATGTCCCCGCGGCCCTTGCCGAGGACGAGAGCGCCGGCCTGTTCGAGATCGAAATCCTCGGCCACCGCCGCCCGGCCCGCATCAATGTCGAGCCGCCTTTCGACCCGAGCGGCGAGAAGATGCGGACCTGAAGCCTACGAATTGTTGGATTGCGTCGGTTGCTATGGCATGGTCCGAGCCCGCTACCGGCGCATCAGCATGAGAAGACCACCCCCTTGCGGCAGCTAGAGAAATGGACCGATTGGCTGTGCGATGAACGGGTCGGTCCATTCAGCGCCGCGGTCGCCTCGGTCCTCCTCTACTGCCTGACCCAGATCGTCGTGATGGCCCTGTTGTCCCATGTTGCGGGCACGGGTGTCGGCGTCGACGATTCCGAGCAATTGATGGAAATGCGGTTCCTGGCTGCCGGCTACGGCAGTTCGCAGCCGCCTTTGTACACCTGGCTGGCGATGCTCGCGGCCTCGCTGGTCGGAACCAGCGTCCTTGCCCTCAAGATCGTCAAATACGCCCTGCTGGCCGCAGGGCTGGCTGCCTATTTCACCGCCATACGCCGCCTCGGCTACTCGAACCGCGCCGCTGCGGCTGGCATGTTCGGGCTGCTTCTGTTTCCCCAGATCTTCTGGGAGATGCAGCACGCCCTCACCCACTCGGTCGCCATATTCTGTTTCACCTCGGTGCTGCTTCTGGCGCTGGCCGAGGTTGAGAAGCGGCGATCGGCCATCGCCTATGCGTTGTTGGGCCTGGCGGCGGCGGCCGCGATGCTGTCGAAATACAACATCGTCATCTTCCTTGCCGCCTTGTTCCTGGCGGCTCTTTCGGTTCGCGAAACGCGCGCAGCGATCCTCGACCGCCGTTTCCTGATCAGCGTGGCGGTGGCGGTCCTGGCCTGCCTGCCGACGCTTTATTGGAGCCTCACGCATCTGGAGGATCTGCTCTCGCATCAAGGGGGCCTGGGCGTGGCCGAAGGCGGCAGCGTTGCGAAAACGGCATTTCTCGGCATCCGCAGACTGGTCAACGCGATCGTCAATTTCGCTGGACTGCCGGTCGCGATCTTCGCCGTCGCCTACGCCCTGGCGATAAGAAGACGGACGGAGCCGCCTCAGCCGGTAAGGTGGCCGGAAAAGCTGTTGTGGCGGGCGATCGTCCTTGGTCTTGTGGTCACGGTCACAGTCGTGTTGGCGGCTGGCATCACGCAGTTTCGCGACCGCTGGATGCTACCGATCTTCATTCTCTTGCCCGCGGTCCTTGCCATGCGCTTCGATGCCATGGGCCAGAGGGGCCGAAAGACCCAAGCCACCATCGTCTTCGTCGGCGCAGTGCTTACCATCCTCGTGCTGCCGCTGAGCTGGTACATGCACCTGCATGGCGGCGACAGCCGCGGCGGTATCGTGCGCACGGATTACCGGTCGCTCTACGATCAGATCAATGCCGACGGGCCGGTCAAGACCGTGGTCTCGAGCTGGTTCTGGGTCGGCAATCTGCGCCTGATCGATGCCGGTCTCATCGCGCTCGACGACGAGACGCCGGACTTCGCCAGATCGATCCGCGAACCGGCGGTGCTTGTCCTGACCGATGACAGGGAATCGTCCTCGGACGTCTTCGAAGAGCTGGCGAGGGCCCGCTACGCGATGGACACCGTCCATCGCACTATTGAAGTGCCGCAGGCACTCGGCTTCCCGCCGCGCAAGGTCACAATCACCAAACTGCACAAGAAGGCCGCGCAGTAAGTTTCAGGGGAACGAATGGACACGCAACGCTTCGGCCGCCACCGCAAGATCATGCCCTTCGAACCAGGCTCGGTCGAAGCGCTGCGCGAGGCCTCGCGCGAGAAGGCGGCGTCACTCAACCAGCATGTGCTGGGCTATGGCGAGACAGCTGAGGCGGAATGGGTCGCGGCAGGCATCGCAGCGCCCGATCTGCCCGCCCTGCGCAGATACCGGCTGGACCGCATTCGCGCCGAGCTGAAGCGCCGCGACTATGCCGGCGCCCTGCTCTACGACCCGGTCAACATCCGCTATGCGACGGACTCGACCAACATGCAGCTCTGGGTCGCGCACAACCCGACACGCCATTGTTTCGTCGCCACCGAAGGGCCGGTGGTGCTGTTCGACTATTTCTCCTGCGAGCATCTGTCCGACCATTCGGGTGTCGTCGACGAGGTGCGCCCGGCCGTATCGTGGATGTATCTCTACAGCGGCGAGCTGACCGATGAGAAGGTCCGGCGCTGGGGCGCGGGCATCGCCGACCTCGTTGCCGAGCATGGCGGCGGCAACCGCCGCGTCGCCGTCGACCACATCAATCCCGAAGGCGTGGAAGAACTCGCCCGCCGCGGCATCGCGACAGGCAACGGCGAGGCGGTGATGGAGAATGCGCGCCTCATCAAATCGCCGGACGAGATCCTCGCCATGCGCCGCTCGATCGTCGCCTGCGAGGCGGTGATGGGCGAGATGCAAGTGGCGCTGAAGCCGGGCATCTCCGAAAACGAGTTATGGGCGGAGCTGCATCGCGGCAACATCGCGCGCGGCGGCGAATGGATCGAAACGCGTCTTTTGTCCTCGGGACCGCGCACCAATCCCTGGTTTCAGGAATGCTCCTCGCGCATCGTCGAGGATGGCGACCTCGTCGCCTTCGATACGGACCTGATCGGTCCTTACGGTTTCTGCGCCGATCTTTCGCGCACATGGCTCTGCGGCGACAGGCAGCCGTCGAACGAGCAGCGCGATCTGTTCCGCATCGCCGCCGGCCAGATCGCCCACAACACGGATCTGATGCGGCCGGGCATCTCCTTCCGCGACCTTGTCGAGCGCTCGGCGGTGCCGCCGGACGACTGCTATCCGACACGCTACGGCGTGCTCTATCACGGGGTCGGCCTGGCGGACGAATATCCGACGCTGCCGCATGCCGGCGACTGGACCGCCGACACGCCGGACGGCGTGCTCGAATCCGGCATGGTGCTGTGCGTCGAAAGCTATATCGGCAGGCTTGGCGGACGCGAAGGCGTCAAGATCGAGGAGCAGATCCTGATCACCGAGAGCGGGAATGAGAAGCTGTCAGCCTACCCGCTGGACGAGCGGCTGCTCTGATCCGCTTTCGACGGCCGCGACGGCGTCGCGCATCGCGGCAACGATTTTTTCCGGCGTCGTTCTGGCGGTGATGTAGGGCAGCCCCTTGCGCCGCGCCGTCCAGCCGACCACCTTCACGCCTTTCGCCGCCGGCTCGAAACGCCGCGCCAGCGCCCAGCTTTCGCAGTCGATGGCCGCGATATCGGCCCTGCCTTCCGCGACCGCCACGATCGACGACCGGTGGCCGCCGCTTTCGCTGCGTGAGGCGAAGATGTCCAGGCTTTTGTCCATGGTTTGCAGGTCGCGCGTCAGCCCGATCAGCCCGGACATCGAGTCCGGATTGTTGAAGGTGAAGCGCTTGCCACGAATGAGATCGAGCGGGACGACAGCCTTGCCATCCGCCGGCGAGACGACTGACGGTCCGCCGTCCGCGGCCATCACCAACGCGCTGGAATAAAGCTCGCCCTGCCCGCCCTCGAACGCATCGTAGCTTGGTTGGGCAATCACCTGCACATGCGGGGCGAGGCCGAGTTCCATTGGCCCCCAGCATGTTTGCCCGAAGAGCAGCGCCGGGCTCAGCCAGAGCTGGAGAAAATCGAACTCGTCCGAGGGCAGCGTCGCCGGATCGGGCGCGATCGGCTTGCCGGCGTCATCGCGAATGCCGCCAGGCACCGGCGGCAGTTCGCGATTGCTGCGCACGACCGCCTCCGGCGCATCGATGCCCTTTTGCCGGAAGGCATCGCGGAGCCGCGCCCATTGCGCGTCGACTTCGCCACGCGCCTCGGGCCAGTCATACATCGGCAGGGCCGCAACGTACTTGCTCATGTCGAATGGCTTTCAAAGACAGGCGATCTTCGGCGCCTGCGTTCCGCCGCGAAAAAAGCGGTCGCGGAAAGTCGAAACTACTCTTTCGGCGGCTCCGCCGGAACCGGCGCCGTGCCGAGCCCATTGACGTTGCGCGCCCTGACCCGCGGCTTGAAGGCGCGACCGGGCTCCGGCGCGCGCCGCAGCACCGGGTGGACGATCGGCTCCTTGGCCTTGAAGGCGTGGGCTTTCAGCATCGCGAAATAGTTCGGATAGGCATAACCGTTGTTCATCCGCAGCCACTCTTCGCGGCGCTCGCGAAACAGCTTCGGCAACCTGTACCAGGCAATGGTAGGGCTCTTGTGATGAACGAAATGCAGGTTGTTGTTCAGGAACAGGAAGGAGAGCGGCGAACGCTCCACGATCACGGTGCGCCCTTCCGGATGCTCCGACCACTGGTGCTCGGCATAGGTGCGGATCGAGATCAGCGACTGGCCGAGCCACACCGGCACCAGGATATAGAGCCACAGCGGAATGCCGAAGCCAAACGTGACGATCGGCACCACAACCGCGAGACCGATGGCATGCAGCAGCCAAGCCTTGCGGATCGCCTTGTCGCCGGCGAGGATCTGCTTGGCGTCGTCGATGAAGAAACCGACCGAGGACAACCAGGGACCGAGAACGAAGCGGCCGATCATGGTGTTGTTGATCTTGAGCAGAAGCTTCATTGTCGGCGGCAGCTCGTCATGCATCCAAAGCGCCTGGTAATAGCTCTCAGGATCGTCGAGCGGATCGGTCAGGCGCTCGTCCGCATGATGGCGAAGGTGGATGGTCTTGAAGCGGCGGAACGGCCACACCATGCCGATCGGCAGGAAGACGCAGGCTTCATTGATCCTGGCGTTGCGGGTCGGATGACCGTGCAGCGCTTCGTGCATGATCGACGATTGCAGAGCCAGGATAAACGGCAGGACGGCAAGCGCCAAAAGCGGATGGGATGGCCACAGAAGCAAGCCGATGGCGAGCCACGCGCCGTAGCAGAAGAGTGTGAGGAAGACTGTCGGCCATTCGACCGCCGGTGCGGTGCTACGTCTCTTGTTCATGCCGGTATTCATGCTTCTTGCCATGCTATCGACCACTGCCCTCCAGTCGCCGGAACCAACTCGATTCCTGACAACATTGTGTCAGGAGCCTGCCGTTACATCAACGCGACAATGCGCACAAACTGTTGCGAATGCGCATTTCTGGCTGCATATGTTATACATTGTAAACAAATATGGGGATTCATTTCCGCCTGAGCCACGCTCCGGCGCAAATTTTTCCTCTCCGAAGCAGGAGCAGCGTGGTGGACAAGCGCGATCTGTCGACGACCTTTCGAGAGCGCCTGAAATTGCTCTTGACACGGTCCGACCTGAACCAGTCGGCCTTCGCGACAGCGGTCGGGATCGACCGTTCGGCGCTGTCGCAACTGCTGTCCGGCGCCTCGACCCGCCTGCCCCGCGCCGAGACCCTCCTCAACATCGCCGCCGAGTTCAAGGTGTCGCTCGACTGGCTGCTTGGCCTGAGCCAGGACGAAGGCGTCACCGGCGAAATAAGAGAAAGCCTGGAGATCGAGGAGGCGCCCGACGGCTTCGATCGCACGCTTTTGGCCAAATGGCATGCCGAGGCCGCCGGCACGAAGATCCGCTACGTGCCCGCCGGCATTCCCGACCTTCTGCGCACCGAGGCACTGGTGGAATACGAGGCCGGCATCACCAACAAGAGCCGTGAGGCGCAAGCCGGCGAGACGCAGTACCGCATCGACTACACAAGGCGGCCGGAGACCGATATGGAGGTCTGCATGCCGCGCCATACGCTGGAGATTTTCGCGCGCGGTCTCGGTGTCTGGGACCGTTTCCCGGAGGCCGAACGGCGCAAGCAACTGCTGCACATGGCAACGCTGCTCGACGACCTTTACCCGACTTTCCGGCTGTTTCTCTATGACGGCCGCATGCGCTATTCGATCCCCTATACGATCTTCGGACCCTATCGCGCCGCTATCTATGTCGGCGACATGTACCTGGTGTTGAACGCCACCCAGCCGGTCCGTACGCTCACCAGCCATTTCGACAACCTGATCCGGGCTGCCGACATCAACGCGCATGAGGCGGCGAGTTTTGCGCAGAAGCTGGCCGCGATGTCCTTCCCGTCAGGCTCTGTCTAATCGGACCATCGGCGCCATCTTGGCGATCGGCTTTAGGCCGGCCGCCGCTCATCGTTTCGGGAAACCCATGCAAGCACCGCGTCACATCGTTGTTCCTCCTCAGTCGGGCCGTTCCATGCGCGTCAGGCGCGGCGATCTGATCCGCATCGTCGATCCCAAGGGCCAGCAGGTTTCGGACCTCTGGGCCTTCTCGACCGAAGGCAGGCTCGACTGGCTGAGCACCTCGCAGACCCGCGACATCACCGAGCGGCTGTTTCCGAAACCCGGCGACCATTTCTACAGCGCCGCGGGCAAGATCGTGCTGACGCTGATCGAGGACGCCTCGCCCGGACCGCACGACATGCTCTACCCGGCCTGCGACAGCGCGCTCTACGAACGGGCCGGCCTGCCCAACCACCCGAACTGCCGCGACAATCTGATGAAGGCGCTCGGCGCGGAAGGCATCGAACTGCCCTTCGCGCCCGACCCGGTCGATCTCTTCCAGAACTCCATGCCGCAGCCTGACGGGACTTTGGTGGTCGAGGCATCGATCAATCCGCCGGGCGGCTACGTGACGCTGCGCGCCGAACAGGACCTCCTGCTTGTCGTCACCGCCTGCTCGGTCGATCATCACCCGACCAACGGCGATGCCTGCACCGAGATCGAGGTCGAGATCACTCCGGCTTCGTAAGGGCTTCGCGGCCGCAAGCTCGTTGACTGGACATAAAGACTTCTTTATATCGTTATTTGAATTCGAACACGAAAGCCAAAGTCATGACCGCGACCAACCCGATTGACGCCCTGCTTGCCGAAAAGGGCGTGCTCCTGGCCGACGGCGCCACCGGCACCAATCTGTTCGCGATGGGTCTCGAGGCCGGCGAGGCGCCCGAACTGCTCAATGAGACTTCGCCCGAGACCATCGCCAGCCTGCATCGGAATTTCGTCGACGCCGGCGCCGATATCATCCTGACCAATTCCTTCGGCGGCACTCGCCACAGGCTGAAGCTGCATCATGCGCAGGATCGCGTTCACGAGCTGAACAAGCGCGCCGCCGAGATTGCCCGCTCCGTCGCCGACAAGGCCGGCCGCAAGGTGATCGTCGCCGGCTCCGTCGGCCCGACCGGCGAATTGCTGGTGCCGCTCGGCGCCATGACCTATGACGACGCCGTCGAGGCCTTCGCCGAACAGATCGAGGGCTTGAAGGCCGGCGGCGCCGAAGTCGCCTGGATCGAGACGATGTCGGCGCCGGACGAGATCCGCGCCGCGGCGCAAGCCGCCATCCGTGTCGGCCTGCCCTATACCTATACCGGTTCCTTCGACACGGCCGGCCGCACCATGATGGGCCTGCTGCCGAAGGATATCCACGCCGTCGCCGATGGCCTGTCGCAGGCCCCTCTCGGCGTCGGCGCCAATTGCGGCGTCGGTGCTTCCGATATCCTGGCTTCATTGCTCGACATGACCGAGGCGAAGCCGGACGCGACCGTGATCGTCAAGGGCAATTGCGGCATTCCGGAATTCCGCGGCGCGGAGATATATTATTCCGGCACGCCGGAGCTGATGTCCGATTATGTGCGGCTGGCGGTCGATGCCGGCGCCAGGATTGTCGGCGGCTGCTGCGGCACCTCGTTCGCGCACCTTGCCGCCATGCGCAAGGCGCTGGACGCGCACACCAAGTCGACCCGCCCGACCGTCGAGACGATCGTCGAGCGCATCGGCCCGATGCGCAACAAGGTGGCGACGGCAAACACCGCCGAGACCAGCGAAGCCCGCCGCGAGCGCCGGCGCAGCCGCGCCTGATACGGTTTCTACTTGCTGTTTTCGGCGTAGTGCGACAGCACGGTATTGAGATCGGTGCCGGCACTGCCCTGATTGTCGGCGCCCATCGTCATCAGGGCGCCCGATGCGCCGGGGTCGCTGATCTGTTCCAGCATCACGCGAAAACGGTCGTTGTTGAGGGCCGAAAGCGCTGTGTTGCGCGCCGCGTCGACATCGTTCCTGATGCGCGCGGATTCCGCTGAAGGAGCGGACGGTCCGCGCACCGGGGCATTGACCGCCGTCGAGTTCGCGTTCCCGATTGTCGTGATATGCACTGCTGATTCCTCAAATCTCTATCAGCATTGACTAACAGAAGCTCGTTGCGGCGAGGTTCCGGAAAAGCAGCGCAGTTTAACGATCGCAAAGAAGGCCGGCGGGATTTTCTCCCGCCGGGCCTTCCTTCAATCCGCAATGGCCTACTTGTTGCCGTCCAGCGATGCGGCCAGGCGCACCAGCGACAGGAACTCCGCCCTGTAGCCGAACGGATCGGCGCCGCGCGCGGCATTGGCGATCTCCGCGATCCGGTCGTAGCCGAAATTCGCCGTCTGATCCTCGTCGCGCAGCTTCTGCCCGAAAGCCGCGACCGCGACCGAGAAACGCTGGTCGGCGCCGGCCGCGTCGAAGGACGAGACCTCGTTGGCGGCGGTCACCGGCGTGGTGATGAGCTTCGAGACATTCTCGTTAGGCAGCTTATAGCGTATCTTGACGAAGGCATATTCGTCGGCATTGGCGATGCCGCCATTGTCGACCTTGGCCTGGCCGTAGCGCAGCGGGTCGACCTGCTCGCCGCCGCTGCCTTTCGGGGTGATCTCGTAGACAGCCGTCACCGAATGGCCCGAGCCGATATCGCCGGCATCGACGCGGTCATTGTTGAAATCCTCGCGCTTCAAAGCCCGGGTCTCATAACCGACGAGACGGTATTCCGACACCTTGGCCGGGTTGAACTCGACCTGGATCTTGACGTCCTTGGCGATGGTGAACAGCGTCGACGAGGCATCCTCGACCAGCACCTTCTCGGCTTCGGCCAGCGTGTCGATATAGGCTGCCGTGCCGTTGCCGTTCTGGGCGATGGTCTGCATCATCTGGTCGTTCAAATTGCCGCGGCCGAAGCCGAACACCGACAGGAACACGCCGGTCTTGCGCTCCTTCTCGATCAGCCGTTTGAGGTCGTCGTCATCGGTCTGGCCGACATTGAAATCGCCGTCTGTGGCCAGCATCACCCGGTTGACGCCGTCCTTGACGAAGGATTGCTGGGCAAGCTTGTAGGCCTCGCGGATGCCTTCCTCGCCGGCCGTCGAGCCGCCGGGCGCCAGATTCTCGATGGCAGCAAGGATCTTCTGCTTTTCGGCCGCCTTGGTCGGCATCAGCACCGTGCCGGCATTGCCGGCATAGGTGACGATCGAAACGGTGTCGTCGGGCTTCAGCTTGCTCACCAGCAAGCGGAAGGCGGATTTGAGCAGCGGCAGCTTGTCCGGCTCGTCCATCGACCCCGACACGTCGATCAGGAAGACCAGATTGGCCTTCGGCTGCTCGGCCGGCTTCACGTCGAAACCCTTGATCGCGACATGCATGAGCTTGGTGTGCTCGTTCCACGGCGTCGGCATGACGGTGACGGTCGAGTTGAACGGCGTTGAAGCCGATTCGGGGCCCTTCCAGTCATAGGGGAAGTAGTTGATCATCTCCTCGACGCGGACCGTGTCCGGGTCGGGCAGAGCGCCTTCCTTCAGCGAGCGCCGCACGAAGGAATAGGAGGCCGTGTCGACATCGATCGAGAAGGTCGAGACCGGATCCTGCGCAGTCTCATGCACCGGATTGGTCTTGAAGGTCTCGATGCGATCGCGGTTTTCCTCCTGCGGCTGCAGCTGGTCGGCCGGCATGGGCGCGGGCTGCACCATCAGCTTGGAATCGGCGAGGGCGGGCGGAGACGCTGGAACGGCGGCCGCGCCGCCTGCCGGCCTCTTGTCGACCCGCTCAACCTCGTCGACGCTTGGCGGCGGTGTCATGGACATGATTACCCTGTTGGACGACCCGCCCTTGCCGCTGGCCGCGAGCTGGCCGCTCTCCGCCGGCGCGGGCTGCAGGGCGCGCTTGCTCTCCGGCGCAGCCTCCTGCTTGAGCAGGCCGTCGACCTCTGTCGCCGGCTTCGGCGCCACCACTTGTGAATTGGCCCGAGTCTCGGCGTCGGCGTCTGTCTTCTTCTCCTTGGCCGGCGCCGCTGCCAGCGGCTCGTTGATCGCGGGCTGTTCCGGCGCAGGCTTCTGCGCCGCCCGCTTGTCGGCCAAGGTCTCGGTGACCGTGCCGTTGCCGCCCACGACGGGCGGCTGGTCCTTCAGCATCTCGAAAGCGGCATAGCCGGCGATAGGCAGCGCGGCCAGCGCGGCGATGGCCGGCGTGGCGATGAGTTTCCGTCGCATGATGTCTCTCCAGAGCATTCTTGCTCGCTCCGTGAGACGAAGGCCTGCGGACGTTCCTTGGCGAACAGGCGAAATTTTTTCGTCGAGGTCGAAAGCCTGCATCGCGGCGGCGAACGCGCGCGCCTTGGCCTCGCCATCCGGCGCCGGTATCGCGATATCGCGCAGCCTTTCGAGTTCGTTGTCGTCGACCATGGTCACACTTCCCCGGCTGAGCGCATCAGCAGCTTCAGCCGTTTCTTCGCTTCATGGATGTGCCAGGACACCGTCGTCTCCGAGATCGCCATCACCTCGGCGGCCGCCGCGTGGTTGAGACCTTCGCCATAGACCAGCAGCACTGCGTCGCGTTGCTTGTCGGGCAGCATCCGCACCGCCGCCCACAGCGCCTCGGCCGGATCGTCGATCTCCGCCGACGCGTCGCCCGCGATCAGCGCATAGGCGCCGTAGGCATCGGTCTTGGCGGTGTCGCGGGCGCGCTTGCGCATCATGTCGCGCGAAGCGTTCAGCGTCATGGCATAGAGCCATGTCGTGAAGGCGCCGCTGCCCTGATAGTCGCGGATCGCGCGGCCGAGCCGTACGCAGACGTCCTGGGCGATGTCCTCGGCGTCGGCCTTGCGGCCGCACCAGCGATAGGCGGCGCGATAGACGAAGCCGTAATGCCTTTCGAGCAATCTGCCGAAAGCACCCCTGTCTCCGCCCCTCGCCCGCCCGATCAGTTCGGCATCGGAGGCTTCGCCGTCGTCCAGCATCATCGCCATCATTTGCCTGTTGGACGAAGGCTAATGGCCCAATCCTTGGGGCGATGGAAAGATTTTTTTGCACAAACATTCCTTCACCCCGTTTACGGGGAGAAGGTGTCACGAAGTGACGGATGAGGGGCAGCGCGGCCATAGATCAGAAGATCGCTTACCCCAATGTCTCTTTGAAAAACGTCGTCAGCCGCTTCCAATGGCGCTCGGCACCCGCCTCGTCATAGACGCTGTGGTCCTTGACGCACCAGCCATGGCCGACGCCGACATAATTCTCGATGACATGATCGACTTCGGCGACCCTGAGCGCTTCCGCCAGCCGCGCCGACTGCTCCGGCGGGAAGCTGCGGTCGACGCCGGCAACCCCCACATAGACGCGCGCCTCGATCGAGGCCGCCTTGCGGTGCGGGCTGTCGGGCGCGTCGCTGGCGAGATTGCCGCCATGGAAGCTTGCCGCGGCAACGATCCGGTCCGGATAGCTCGCCGCTGCGTTCAGCGCCCGCGCGCCGCCCATGCAGTAGCCGACGACGCCAATCGGTCCGGCGATCCCCTCGGCGGCCAGAGCATCGAGGAAGGCGGCATTGTCGCGGATGGTCATTTCCTGCGTGGTGCCGGTCACCAGCGCCATCAGCTTGGTCTTGGTTTCCTCCGCCGTGAAGGCGGTCTTGGCGTCGAACGGACCGTAGGGCGCGTTGCGGTAAAAAAGATCGGGCACCAGCACGGCATAGCCGTGACCGGCGAGCCGCTCGGCCATCTCGTCAAGCGCCGGGCGCGGCCCGAAGGCGTCCATATAAAGGATGACGCCGGCGCTGGCCTTGGTTGACGGTCGAAAAAGGCCAGCCTTTGCCTTGCCGTCCCTGGTTTCGAACTCGATCTGCTTTCCAGTCATGATGCTCTCCGTTGCCTGTCGCGCGTTAGATATCGGCACGCGCCGTTCCGGCAAGCCATTCCCGGACCAGGCCGTTCAAGATTTCGTGCGGCCAGCCTGCCTCCTAGAGCCGCGCGAAGGCCGCCATATGAAAGGCCTGCACCTCCGGCGGATAGCGATAGCTTGTGCCATAGGGGCAGGCGTTGCGGTCGAGGCAGCCGCCCATCCGGCAGGGCTCGCCGCGGGAGCCGCGAACATGGTCGAGACAGGCTTCATGGGCAAAGCCCTGCCCGGAATAGGCGTCCACCGGACAGGATTTCAGGCAGGGTTTTGCGACACATGTGTCGCAGAGATGAATCGCTGCATGAGGTTCGGGAAGAGAAATCTCGTCCTCGAACAGCAATGCGCCGCGATAGGCATGCCATAGCCCATATTGCGGGTGCATCAGAACGCCGAGCGGCGACGGTTTCAGCCCTTCGGCCCGCATCGCCCATTGCTGGAATGGCAGATAGGGCCGGTCGGAGGGCGACACCGCGCGGGCGCCGCAGCCTTGCGCGACCGCGCCGATCACCGCGCGCGACCAGGTGTCGAGCGGATTGGCGATGTCCCTCTCCTGCTGTCCCAGCCAGCGTTGAAAATGCGGCCATGGCGCCGCGCCCGCCTGCCCGACGAGCAGCGCAGATTTGGCGGATGCGCCTGATGGACCGGTTGGCGCAGCCTCCCCATCAGTGAAACGGAAGCCGCCACGGAGGATCAAGCCGTCGGCCGCGAGCGCGGTCGCGATCTGCCCGACCAGGTCGCGCGCAAAAATCATCCCTTCCGGTCCGGGTCGGAGAATGCGCTCCGCCAGACTTCCTTGTGAATGATGTTGGCGACTTTAGCCCCGCCTGACTCGGGCTCCTTTCACGTGAAGGCGTCGGCCATCGAGCCCTTCTTCTTGGCGATGAAATCCTTCAGCGCCTCGTCGATGGCCGGATCGAGATGCGGCGCCTCGTAGCTCTCCAGCCAGCGGCGGGCGAGCTCGTTGGCGCGCTGCGGGGCGGTCTTCTCGCCTTCGGCCAGCCATTGCTCGTAGGAATTGTTGTCGGCGATGTTGGAGCGGTAGAATGCCGTCTGGAAATTCGCCTGCGTGTGGTCGCAGCCGAGATAATGGCTGCCCGGACCGACCTGGCGGATGGCGTCCATCGCCTGGCCGTTTTCCGACAGGTCGACGCCTTCGGCAAACTTCTGCTGCATGCCGAGCTGGTCGATATCCATCATGAATTTTTCGTAGCAGGAGGCGAGACCACCCTCGAGCCAGCCGGCCGAATGCAGCACGAAATTGGTGCCGGCAAGGATCGTCGAGTTGAGCGTGTTGGCGCTCTCATAGGCTGCCTGCGCGTCCGGAACCTTCGAGGCGCAGAGCGAGCCGCCGGTGCGGAACGGCAAACCGAGCCGGCGTGCAAGCTGCGCCGCGCCATAGGAGACTAGCGACGGCTCCGGCGTGCCAAAGGTCGGCGCGCCCGACTGCATCGAGATCGACGAGGCGAAGGTGCCGAACAGCACCGGCGCGCCGGGCCTGATCAGCTGGGTGAACGAAGCGCCGGCGAGCACCTCGGCGAGCACCTGCGTCAGCGTGCCGGCAACCGTCACCGGGCTCATCGCGCCGGCCAGGATGAAGGGCGTGACGATGCAGGCCTGGTTGTGGCGCGAATAGACTTTCAGGGCGCCGAGCATGGTCTCGTCGAACACCATCGGCGAGTTGGCGTTGATCAGGCTTGTCAGCACCGTGTTGTTCTCGACGAAGTCGTCGCCGAACACGAGCTTGGCCATCGCCACCGTGTCCTCGGCCCGCTCCGGCGCCGTCACCGAGCCCATGAACGGTTTGTCCGAGTAACGGATGTGCGCGTAGATCATGTCGAGATGGCGCTTGTTGACCGGCACGTCGACTGGCTCGCACACCGTGCCCCCCGAATGGTGGATCGATGGCGCCATATAGGCGAGCTTCACGAAATTCTGGAAATCCTCGATGGTCGCGTAGCGGCGGTTGCCGTCGAGGTCGCGCACGAAGGGCGGGCCGTAGACCGGCGCGAACACCGTCGCATTGCCACCGATCTGCACCGAGCGCTCCGGGTTGCGCGCATGCTGGGTGTAGATCGAAGGCGCGGTCTTCAGCAGCGAGCGGCAGAGGCCCTTGGGGAAGTGCACGCGCTCGCCCTTGACGTCGGCGCCCGCTTCTTTCCACAGCGCCAGCGCTTCGGCGTCGTCGCGAAAGATGATGCCGATTTCTTCCAGCACCGTGTCGGTGTTCTTCTCGATCAACGCCAGGCCTTCCTCCTTGAGGACCTCGTACACGTTGATCTTGCGCTTGATGTAGGTGAGCTGCGTGCCCGGACCGCCGCCCGAACGGGCAGCCCGGCGTGCCGCCGCGCCGCCGCTGGCGCCGCGTCCGCGCCGTCCGCCCGACGCTTCCTGCTCGACTGCCGCGTTATCGCTCATGATCGTTCTTCCTATAAATCTGGCCTGAACTGGCCTGCGGCCCATCGCTGCCGCTTCTTGCCCGGATCGTAGCCATGCACCCTATTGGAAACGGCCAGCCAGCGCCAACGCCTGTCGCAAAATCGACAAGAAAAGCGCCAATTTTTCAGTCGCTTTCCTTTTGCGGGAAGTCGCAAATCAGCTATGGATGCCCTGCCCTCGCGGGTTAGGTATTGGCGCATCGATTTTTAGGCTGCCGCAGTCATTCCGAGCAGCAAGGAGCCCGAGAGAAATGTCCGACGACGAGATCATCCTTTCCGAGCTTTCCGACGACGAGCTCGTGCAGCAGATGCACGACGATCTTTATGATGGGCTGAAGGAAGAGATCGAGGAAGGCACGCGAATCCTGCTCGAGCGCGGCTGGGCGCCCTACAAGGTGCTGACCGAGGCACTGGTCGAAGGCATGCGTATCGTCGGCGAGGATTTCCGCGACGGCATCCTGTTCGTGCCGGAAGTGCTGCTCTCGGCCAACGCCATGAAGGCCGGCATGTTCATCCTGCGTCCGCTGCTCGCCGCCACCGGCGCGCCGAAACAGGGCAAGATGGTGATCGGCACCGTCAAGGGCGACATCCACGACATCGGCAAGAACCTCGTCGGCATGATGATGGAGGGTGCCGGCTTCGATGTCATCGATCTCGGCATCAACAACGCCGTCGAGAAATACCTGGACGCGATCGAGCAGCACCAGCCCGACATCATCGGCATGTCGGCCCTGCTCACCACCACCATGCCCTATATGAAGGTCGTCATCGATACGATGAAGGAAAAGGGTATCCGCGACGATTATGTCGTGCTGGTCGGCGGCGCGCCGCTCAATGAGGAATTCGGCAAGGCCGTCGGCGCCGACGCCTATTGCCGCGATGCCGCGGTGGCCGTCGAGACCGCCAAGGACTACATGAAGCGCAAGCACAACGTTCGCGCTTCCGCCTGACCCAAGGCATCAGGATGGATCGACAAGAAAAGCCGCGCCTTGCAGCGCGGCTTTTTTGTTCCCAGATGATGGGAGAGGCTGCCGATCAGTTGACAGTGTCTTTGACCGCCCTTGCCGTCGATTTGACGTCCTTGCCGACGCCCCGGATGGTGTTCGCGCAGGCCGTGAGGGCAAGCGCGCAGGCCAGGATGGCCATCGGCGCGATGCGTAGCAGTTTCATGGACGGTGTCTCCCTCGACAGATATTAAGCCCCGCAGCGAAAGCCGGCCCGACTTGGTCAAGACGCAAAAAACGAAATCGAATCAAACGGACAGGCTGCTCGTCATCGCCTGCGGGATGATTGCGCGCGAAGTTTTGGCCGTCAAGCAACAGCTAAAGCTCGACCATCTCGAGTTGACCTGCCTGCCGGCCGAGTTCCATTTCTATCCGGACCGCATCGCTCCGGCGATGGACAAGGCGATCGAGAAGGCCAAGACGGAAGGCTACAGCCGTATTTTCGTCGGCTATGCCGATTGCGGCACCGGCGGCCTGCTCGATCGCGTCATCGAGAAGCACGGCGTCGAGCGCATGGCCGGGCCGCATTGCTTTGCCTTCTACCAGGGCATGGACGCCTACGCGAAGATCGCCGACGACGACATGATGTCGTTTTATATGACCGACTTCCTCTGCCGCCAGTTCGAGGCTTTCTTCATCAAGCCGCTCGGCCTCGACAGGCATCCCGAACTGATCAAGGACTATTTCGGTAATTACGAGAAGCTGATCTATCTCGCCCAGACCGACGATCCGGAGCTCGACAAGGTCGCCGAGAAAGCCGCCGTCATGCTCGGCCTCGCCTATGAGCGCCGGCCGACGGGATATGGCGATTTGACAAGCGAACTGGCGCGGGCGGCACAGGGCGCCTGAAGGTCGGTCTTCACGCCTCCGCTTCCAGCGCCCTCAACACATCGGCAAAACTCGTTCTGCATACGAAGCCGAGCCGCTCTCGCGCCCGAGACGGATCGTAGACGCGGTCGATCGAGGAGAACATCGTCCAGCCCTTCCTCGCATAGAGCCTCGAACAGTCCGGGAAATAGCGCGCGACGACCGTCGGCGCATCGGCGATCAACTCGACGCAATCCTGCGGCCGGAACGGCGTCGGCGCCGAGATGATAAAGACGTCGAAGCCAAGGCTCGGCGCTTTCTCCAGGGCCGCCACATGGGCCTCGGCCGCGTCCTCCACCGTCAGCCGCCGGAACAGCAATTCGTTGGCCTTGGTGTTGGCATCGGACTGTTCGATGGCATGTGCCATGTCGTCCGCCTCGGGAAAGAAGCGCGCGGTGCGCAGCACCACCACCGGCAGCCCATGCTCGATGTGATAGAGGCGACAGAGATGCTCGGCGGAAAGCTTCGTCACGCCATAGATGTTGCGCGGCTCCGGCGACACCTCTTCGGTCAGCCAGGCCGCCTTGCGCGCGCCACCCCGGAAACCGGCGCGGATCGCCTGCGAGATCATCAGCGAGGTCGTCGAGGTGAAGACGAAGCGCTGCACGCCGCAGGCCACGGCCGCGTCGAGCAGGTTGAGCGTGCCTTGCACATTCGTGGCGACGAAGGCGCTAGTCTCATGATGCTCGATGTTCGGCTTGTGCAGCGCCCCACTGTGAATAATGGCCTCGATGCTGTTCTCGCGGACGGTCTTCAGGACAAGATCGCGATCCGCGATCGAGCCGACGACTTGGGTGCGCGCCGAGGGAACCGGATCAAGTCCGACGACGTGATGGCCGAGCGCTTCGAGCCTCGGCTTAAGCGCGCTGCCCAGCCAGCCGGACGATCCCGTGAGCAAGATTCGCATCGATCAAACCGCCATTTTTCGAGCACACGCTGTTAAGCACGGATGACAGGCGATCGCGAACCGGTAAGTTGTGCGCCAGCAATAGAAAGAGCTTTGTTCCAGCCATTGATTTGAGGAAACACGTTCATGATGCCTCGCCTGTTCCTTGCCGCCCTCGGTCTCGTCGCCCTCACTTTGCCGGCCCTTGCCGATGGCGAAGTGCAGAAGCTGATCACGGCTGCCGACAAGGCGCGATTGGACAAATATGGCGAGACGCGCAAGGCGGCCCTCGAAGAGGCAAAGGCCGGCGATCCGGCCGAGGTCAAGCAACTGGATGAACTGTTAGCCAAGCCTCTCGTCGCCTTCTCAGACAAGGATCTCACCGGCAACTGGAAGTGCCGCACCATCAAGGCGGGCGGCATCAGCCCGCTCGTCATCTATGGCTGGTTCAAGTGCAAGGTGACCGACGACGGCTCCGGCTGGCGGCTTGCGAAGATCAGCGGCTCGCAGCGCACCGCCGGCCGTTTCTTCGACGATGGCGACAAGCGCGCCATCTATCTCGGCTCGTTCTCGGTCAATGACGACAAGGCCAAGCCCTATGGCAGCGGCCCCGAAAGCGACCAGGTCGGCTATGCCTTCCGCAACAGCGCCACCGAATGGCGGATCGAATTCCCCGCGCCCTATTACGAATCGAAGCTCGACATCATGGAATTGAAGCGCTGAGCCGGCCCTTCGACGCCGGCTGAAACGCCTCCGGCACACCAGGGATTAACCCGGTCCGCATAGCATGCGCCCGATCTTCAGAGCGGGTGCTTGCCATGGCAGCGTCGGAATCGATTACGCGACCGATCGTGGTCGTCACCGAAGGTGGCCCGCATATCTGGGCCATCGTCAATGCGCTTGCCGATCGCGTCGGCCCCGTCAGCGTCATCCTCGAATCCCCTGAATCCAAAAAGCGCCTGCTCATGGGCCGCGCCCGGCGCCAGGGCTGGATCTCGGCCATCGGCCAGCTCGGCACCATGGTGCTGACCAGGCTTGGCAAGCGCTTCCTGGCTCGCCATGCCGAGCGACTGATCGCCGAGGAGAAGCTCGCAACCGAGCCGAGGCAAGGCCAGGCGATCATCCATGTCCCTTCAGCCAACGGGCCGGAATGCCTGAAGGGGATCGTGAGCATCGATCCTGGCGTTGTGCTGCTTGCCGGCTGCAGGCTGCTGTCGAAGGATACGCTGGCCAAGATGCCTTGCCCGGTGCTCAACTATCACGCTGGCATCGCGCCAAAATATCGCGGCATGAATGGCGGCTACTGGGCGCTGGCCTCCGGCGATCGAGGGAATTTCGGCACCACAGTGCATCTGGTCGATGCCGGCGTCGACACCGGCGGCGTGCTGAAGCAGGCGCGCGGCAAGCCCAGGACCGGCGACACGATCGCCAGCTACGCGCTGCGGCAGGCAGCATTTTCCCGCGATATCTGCGTCGAGGCGGTCGGCAATGCGCTGGCCGGCAGACTGGAAACGATCGATCCTGGCCTGCCGTCGAAGCAGTGGTACCACCCGACGATCTGGTTCTACCTCTGGACCGGCCTGACCAAGCGCGTCTGGTAACATTGTCAGCTCGGCGATTTGTATGCTATTGTCATACAGAAAGCGAGATTACGATGTCGAACATGGCTCCTCTTAGCGTCCGCGTCACTCTGGACGAACGCGAAATACTCGAAGCCGCCGCAAGTCAGGCTAACACCAATCTTAGCGACTTCATCCGCCGTAAGGCTGTTGAAGCTGCCGAAATGGAGGTGTTGGATGGACGTATCGTGACGATCCCCGCAGCCGACTGGGAGCGGTTCGAGGCTTGGGCGAAATCGGCGCCGAAAAAGCTGCCTGGTCTGCAAAGGCTCGCAGCGTCACGGCCCGTATGGCAGGACTGACCTCGCCTCGACCGCTAGCGGTTGATGACAACAGAGATGCTTTCGACTGCGGCCGTGAGTCGCTCAACAATTGGCTTCGTCGCCATGCCTGGCGCAACCAGCTGGATGGGGCATCGCGCACCAGCGTCATCTGCGATTTGGCGAGCGGCGCGATTGCTGCCTATGTTGCGCTGAGCGCCGGCCAGATCGAGCGGACCTATCTGCCGAAGTCGGCACAGCGTAATCGCCCCGATCCCATTCCGATTGTGTTGCTCGGCCAGCTGGCCGTGGACATCCGCTTTCAAGGTCGCGGATGCGGACGCTCACTGCTCCTCTTCGCATTTAGGACCGCGGTTCGGTTTTCCACTGAGATCGGCTGTTTTGGCGTCCTTACCCACCCACTTGATGAGTCCGTGAGAAACTTCTGCCGCGGCTTCGATTTCGTAGACCTGCCATTCGATCCGAAACGAAGCATGATCGTGCGTATCGCCGACTTAGGGGAAAGCGGCTTCGGCTACGAATAAGGCAAGTTTCGAGAGCAAGCGGTGCAGCACACCGGGGGATGCTCGACCAAAGAACTTCTCCCTTCCGTTTGGGCCATCGCCAGCGTCGCTTTTGAAGGCGCGCGCGTCGTCCCATAACAAGCGGCCCAACGGCGCATGCGGCAATGCTCGACAACCTCGAGGAGTGAGAATTCATGGCCGATCTGATCGTCGTCTATTGGCGCGACATCCCCGCCCAGGTCATCGTCAAGAAGGGCCGGCAGAACGCCAAGCGCGAGCTGCCGCTGCGTTTCACCGAGGCGATCGACATGTGCGCCATGCGCACCGGCGCCGGCGGCACCGACGACTATCTGGCGGAATGGCGCAAGGCCGACCCGATCCCGGTCGGCGACGACATCGAGGCCGAGGTCGAGAAGGCCTATCAGGAACTCGACGCGAAATATGACCGCGAGCGGCTAGTCGCTCTGGTCAAGGCTGGCGGGAAAGAAAATGTCTGACAAGCAGCCGGCGGTTACCCAGGCCACCTTGGTCAAGAAGGCAGCGCCGAAATCCGACTACAAGCCTGCCGACGTGTCGCCGCAGCGGCGCGTCCAGCGCACTTTCGCCGTGCGCCTGTGGTCCATCCGGCATTCGCGATTGCTCGAATGGTTCTACAGCCGGTTCGCCGACATTTTCCTGCTCTTGCATCCTTTGTGGAAGGGCATCGGCTACGGCCGCGTCGAAGCCCCGGTGAAATTCGTCGAGAAGCGGGTCAAGGGCTTCATGTTCGACTGCCGCATGTGCGGCCAGTGCGTGCTCTCCTCCACCGGCATGTCGTGCCCGATGAATTGCCCCAAGCAGCTGCGCAACGGGCCTTGCGGCGGCGTGCGCGCCAACGGCAATTGCGAGGTCGAGCCGGACATGCCTTGCGTCTGGGTCAAGGCCTGGGAAGGCTCGCGCAACATGGTGCATGGCGACAATATCCTCACCGTGCAGAAGCCGGTCGATCAGTCGCTGCGCGAAACCTCGGCGTGGCTGCGGGTGACCGCGCAGGCCGCCGCCGCGCGTGAAACGACCCCGAACCCCGGAGCTTCGGCATGACCGCCCGCCAGGTCGATGAGAACCCGGCCGGCATCCACCTGCCGCTTGAGCCCCTGCCCGGCCACACATCGCGCGGCCGGCTGGAGCGCGTGCTGCGCCGCGGTGAGTTTGCTGTAACGACCGAGCTCAATCCACCCGACAGCGCCGATCCGGAAGACGTCTACAACCGCGCCAAGATTTTTGATGGCTGGGTCGATGCCATCAATGCCGTCGATGCCTCGGGCGCCAACTGTCACATGTCGTCCGTCGGCATCTGCGCGCTGCTCACCCGCATGGGCTATGCGCCGATCATGCAGATCGCCTGCCGCGACAAGAACCGCATCGCCATCCAGGGCGACGTGCTGGGCGGCGCGGCCATGGGCGTCGCCAACATGCTGTGCCTCACCGGCGACGGCGTGCAGGCCGGCGACCAGCCCGGCGCCAAGCCGGTGTTCGACCTCGATTCCATGTCGCTGCTCGAAACCATCCGCATCATGCGCGACAATGGCAAGTTCCTGTCCGGCCGCAAGCTGACGACGCCGCCGCAGGTTTTCCTCGGTGCAGCCGTCAACCCCTTCGCGCCGCCCTACGACTTCCGCCCGATCCATCTCGGCAAGAAGATCGCCGCCGGCGCGCAGTTCGCGCAGACGCAGTACTGCTTCGACGTGCCGATGTTCAGAACCTTCATGCAGAAGGCGCGCGACCTCGGCCACACTGAAAAGCTCTTCCTGCTTTGCGGCGTCGGACCGCTCGCTTCCGCCAAGACGGCGAAGTGGATCCGCTCCAACGTGCCGGGCATCCACATCCCCGACGCGGTGATCAAGCGGCTGGAAGGCGCGCAGGACCAGAAGAAGGAAGGCAAGCAGCTCTGCATCGACATCATCAACGAGGTGAAAGAAATCCCCGGCGTCGCCGGCATCCATGTGATGGCCTACCGCCAGGAGGAATATGTTGCCGAGATCGTCGATGAATCCGGCGTGCTGAAAGGCCGCCAGCCCTGGAAGCGGGAGCGCCGACGCGACGACCAACTGGTCGCCGACCGACTCGACCACCTGCTGCACGACGAGATTACCGAAACCCAAGTGGATATGGTGAAGACCGCGCATTGACAGCGTGGCAGTCACCATCCGCTTGAACGAGATCAGATAACGATATAAAGAACTCTTTATATCCCGACGGAGAGATTTCATGACCCGCACCATCGTCGCCTCGGCGACCCGAGAGATCGTCATCGGCTTCGATCAGCCCTTCTGCGTGATCGGTGAACGCATCAACCCGACCGGCCGCAAGAAGCTCGCCGCCGAAATGGTGGCCGGAAACTTCGAGACCGTCATCAAGGACGCGCTGGAGCAGGCCGCCTGCGGCGCCACCATGCTCGACGTCAATGCCGGCGTCACCGCCGTCGACCCCAATGCGACCGAGCCGGCGCTTCTGGTGCAGACGCTGGAGATCGTGCAAGGCCTGGTCGACCTGCCGCTGTCGATCGATAGCTCGGTGACCGCCGCGATCGAGGCCGCGCTGAAGGTCGCCAAGGGCCGTCCGCTGGTCAACTCCGTCACCGGCGAGGAAGAAAAGCTCGAGGCCATCCTGCCGCTGATCAAGAAATACAACGTCCCCGTCGTCGCCATCTCCAACGACGAGACCGGCATCTCGATGGACCCGGACGTCCGCTTCGCCGTCGCCAAGAAGATCGTCCAGCGCTGCGCCGATTTCGGCATTCCCGCCCATGACGTCGTCGTCGACCCGCTGGTGATGCCGATCGGCGCGCTGGGCGATGCCGGACGCCAGGTGTTCGCGCTGCTGCGCCGGCTGCGCGAAGAGCTCAAGGTCAATACCACTTGCGGCCTCTCCAACATCTCCTTCGGCCTGCCGCACCGCCACGGCATCAACGCCGCCTTCATCCCGATGGTGATCGGCGCCGGCATGACCAGCGCCATCATGAACCCGGTCCGTCCGCAGGAAATGGAAGCCGTGCGCGGCGCCAATGTGCTCAACGGCACCGACGAGAACTGCACCAACTGGATCCGCACTTACAAGGATTATAAGCCGGTCGAAGGCGGTCAAGCCGTTGCGGCTCCAACGGCCGTCAATGCGCCGGGCGAAGGCAGCGGCAATGGCGGCCGTCGCCGCGGCGGCCGTGAAGCCCGCATGGCCAGGGGATAAGCGCGCAATCGTGAGCCGCACCGCAAACAAGGCTGATCCGATCGCATCGTGGATGCGGCCGGACAGCTCTGCTTTGCGTTCAGGCCATGCCCAATATGGCGTCGAACAGCGCCATTCCCGCCCACGATCCGAAGAGGCCTGTTACGCCGCCGACGATGAAATCATCGTCATAGGCAGGCCAGAACGCGTGCAGCAGCAGTGTGCCGACGATCGCGCCGAGGATGCCAGTGGCGAGGTATTGCGGATTGCGCAGCCACGAGCCCTTGATCACGCGCACCATGGTGAACGCGGTGAAGACGGCGGAAAGCAGAAGATCCGACATGGTTGGCCCCTGGACCAGCAGACTCTCCACCCAACAGTAAAACGATCCGTTAAACGGCATCGACAATTGCCATCGAGACGCGTGCCAGCATGAACCCTCCGCCCAACATCACCGATCCGCTCGTGCTGTTCATGCCGTCGGGCAAGCGCGGCCGGTTCCCCGTTGGAACGCCCGTGCTCGATGCGGCGCGCCAGCTCGGCGTCTATGTCGAAAGCGTGTGCGGCGGCCGCGCCACTTGCGGGCGCTGCCAGATCGAGGTGCAGGAAGGCAATTTCGCCAAGCACAAGATCGTCTCGTCCAACGACCACATCTCGTCCAAGGGCGCCAAGGAAGAGCGCTACGAGCGCGTGCGCGGCCTGCCTGAGCGGCGCCGCCTCTCCTGCTCGGCGCAGATCCTCGGCGACCTCGTCATCGACGTGCCGCAGGACACGGTCATCAACGCCCAGACCATCCGAAAGGACGCCGACACCAGGGTGATCGCCCGCGATACGGCGATCCGCATGTGCTATGTCGAGATCGAGGAGCCTGACATGCACAAGCCGCTCGGCGACCTCGACCGGCTCAAGATCGCCCTGATGAAGGACTGGGGCTTCAAGAACCTCGAATTCGATTTCTATCTGCTGCCGCAGGTGCAGGGCATCCTGCGCAAGGGCAACTGGACCGCGACGGCCGCCATCCACAAGGACGCCGACAGCGACATCGCGCGTGTCATCGCGTTGTGGCCCGGCCTCAAGAACGAAGCCTATGGCCTTGCCTGCGACATCGGCTCGACCACCATAGCCATGCATCTGGTGTCGCTGCTGTCGGGCCGCGTCGCCGCATCTTCCGGCACGTCCAATCCGCAGATCCGCTTCGGCGAGGATCTGATGAGCCGCGTCTCTTACGTGATGATGAATCCGGACGGTCGCGAAGGCATGACGGTCGCCGTGCGCGAAGCGGTTTCCGGCCTCGTCGACAAGGTCTGCGCCGAAGGCAATGTCCAGCGCGCCGACATCCTGGATTCCGTCTTCGTCGGCAATCCGATCATGCATCACTTGTTCCTCGGCATCGATCCGACCGAGTTGGGCGGCGCGCCTTTCGCGCTTGCCGTCTCCGGCGCGGTGCGCATCAAGGCCTCCGACATCGGCCTGAAGCTCAACCAGGGCGCGCGCCTCTATATGCTGCCTTGCATTGCCGGCCATGTCGGCGCCGACGCCGCCGCCGTCACCCTGTCGGAAGGCCCGCACCGCCAGGACGAGATGATGCTGATCGTCGACGTCGGCACCAATGCCGAGATCGTGCTCGGCAACTCGACGCGTGTGGTCGCGGCCTCCTCGCCCACCGGCCCGGCCTTCGAGGGCGCCGAAATCTCCGGCGGCCAGCGCGCCGCGCCCGGCGCCATCGAGCGCGTTCGCATCGACCCGGACACGCTTGAACCGAAATATCGCGTCATCGGCTCGGAGCTGTGGTCGGACGAGCCGGGCTTCCTCGACAGCGTGCAGGCGACCGGCGTCACCGGCATCTGCGGCTCCGGCATCATCGAGATCGTGGCGGAAATGTACCTTGCCGGCATCATCTCCGAAGATGGCGTCGTCGACGGATCGCTGGCCGCGCGCTCGCCGCGCATCGTTCCCAACGGCCGCACCTTCTCTTATGTGCTGAAGGAAGGCGAACCCAGGATCACCATCACCCAGAACGACGTGCGCGCCATCCAGCTTGCCAAGGCAGCACTCTATGCCGGCACCAAGCTGTTGATGGAAAAGCAGCACACCGAGCACGTCGACCGCATCCATTTCGCCGGCGCATTCGGTTCGTTCATCGATCCGAAATACGCCATGGTGCTCGGCCTCATCCCCGACTGCGACCTCGACAAGGTCTCGGCCGTCGGCAACGCCGCCGGCGCCGGCGCGCGCATGGCGCTGCTCAATCGCGGCTACCGTCGCGAGATCGAGGAGACGGTGAGCCGGATCGAGAAGATCGAGACGGCGCTGGAGCCGAAATTCCAGGAGCACTTCGTCTACGCCATGGCGCTGCCGAACAAGGTCGACCCCTTCCCGAAGCTGGCGGCCGCGGTGAAGCTGCCGCCGCGCAAGGCGATGAGCGAGGACGGCACCGCCGGCGACGCTACCCCACGCCGGCGTTCACGCGAGGAGCGCGCGGCGCGACGCGGCCGCGACTAACGTTTTCAGCTTATTCCGCGGCCCCTGCGGCCGCGGCAGTGCTTGCCTTCACGGCGCCCTTGGGACGTCGCGGGTGCAGCAGCCCGATCAATGGCTTTTCGACGATCAGATAAAGCACTGCCGAGAGCGCCAGCGTGATGGCCAGGATCGTTGCCGGCTGCAAGACGGCCGGGAGGCCCGCCCTCAAGACGACACCCGTCGCCAGGACGCCGGCCACGACATGCCATAGATAGATCGAATAGGACGCATCGCCGAGAAAGCTGGGCAAGGCCGCGGGCTTGAACAGCCGCGCCCGCTCGGCAAACACCGCGCCAGCCACGATCAGCGTGGCCGGAAGCCCCCAGCGCAAGGCGCGAGCCATGTCGGCATCGAACAGCGGACTGGCCGCAAGGAGCAGAAATCCTAAGACAGCCATCGCCAGCGCCACTCCGAGCGGCAGCCTGGCGCCCTGGAGCCACAAGCGCCCCACGATGATGCCGGCCGCGAACTCGAGCACGACAGGATCGGTGAAGGCATGCGCATATCCCGCGGGCAAGACGAAATGCAGCGCGACGATGGCCACAAGGGCGCCCACGAGAACGCCGAACCGCCAGCGCTCCCCGAGGAACAGGACCAGGGTGAAAACGAGATAGAACATCATCTCATAGCAAAGCGTCCAACCCTGTATGACGATGGGATGCAGCGCCCCCTCCTGCAGGACAGGCAGGAAGAACAGCGAGCCGACGAAATTCGCCATACTGAAGAAATGGCCATAGAAGAATTGCGGCTTGATCAGGATGCCTGCCGCGGTCAGCAGCGTGACGATCCAGTAGAGAGGCACGATGCGGGTGATCCGGCGACCCATGAAACGCCAAGGATCGGCCGGCCTGCCGGCCGTCGTCACCCACATGATGAAACCGCTGATGACGAAGAAAACGTCGACGCCGGCTGCTCCGACATGGAACGGACCGCCGAACTGTTCGCTGACATGGAAGCAGACCACCGCGCAGGCGGCGAGGCCCCGCAGATATTGAATACTGTGGATGCTCGTCACGATGCTCTGGTCCAGATCGCGCTATGCTGCAGTGCATACAGTCGATATCGCATCGCACAATAACAAAGCAGCCGAGCGCTGCTGTCAACCCGCGGATAGCTTCTATCCGGATGGAAGCCGGAATGCCCGCCGGTCCAATTCGTTTGTATGCAAATGTTTCCGGATTCGCGCTATCCGGAAACCGAAACGCTGTTTTCGCGAAATCGATCCGATACATGCGTGAGCGATTTAACCGACATCGAACGGCGGCTGCGGACAATCTCGGCCGCCGCTGCTCTTCAAGGGAGATGAAAATGTCGATGTACGACAACCTCAGCCGTTTCGGGGTGACCATCAGGCTGGCTCACGCCAGGAACAAGGCGATCCGTGCGCTGAACAGCCTGCCTGCGCATGTCCAGAAGGATATCGGCTGGCCGGCTTCGCCGCCGAGCGACCCGCAGGCAGCCCTTCATGCGCTGCTTCTGGGCACACCGCGCTGATGACCTTCGCCGACAAATGCAGGCTGCTCGGCAAGCGCCGTGGCCGCGACGCGGCCTCGGCGAACGTCGACAACAAATTGCGCGCGGCGCTGCTGTCGAAGCGGCGCTAGAGCAATTCCAGGAAACGTGCGCAGCGGTTAGGCTCGGCAATTCGCCGTAGCCTTCCGCCCGAAATCGCGCAAACAAAGAACTGGCACCATCGGATCACGCCGATGTGCCAGCGTGAATCCTTGACATTTTTAACTGAGGTACAATCTTCGCAGAGCGGGGGGAATTCTCTTAGTCGGCTCTGCCGAAGTGCGTGTATCTGCATGCCCAGTTTGAAAAGCCATCTCGTTTCGTTCGTTCTCAGGCACAGCCGCAAGAAGGCGTTTTCCAGTCCCGAGAACCTGCAGCGCTGGATCGCCTACGCCCGCAAGACAGAGGATTATCATCCGCCGGCCTTGCTCAGGGCACGGCTGGACATCGCCGAGACCGAGATCGACGGCTTTCCCGTCTATGAGATCGCGCCGAAGGCGGGCGAAAGCCGGCGCATCCTCTACATGCATGGCGGCGCCTATGTCTTTCAGATCACCTCCTACCATTGGGGGCTGATCGCCGAAATGGCCGAGCGTCTCGGCTTCGGCATCACCGTGCCGGTCTACCCCATCGCGCCGGAGCACGATTTCCATGACATGTTCGGCATGGTCGGCGACGTCTACCGGCGCATGCTCGAAGAGACTGAGGCGCAAGACATCGTCTTCATGGGCGATTCCGCCGGCGGCAACATGGCCGTCGTGCTGACCATGATAGCCGCCGAGGAGGGCCTGCCGGCACCGTCGCGCCATGTGCTGATCTCGCCCGGCCTCGACGTTTCGCTTGCAAATCCGGAAGTCTTCGAAGCCGAGCGGCAGGATCCGTGGCTGGGTATTGCGGGTGGACTGGAAGCGGTGCGGCTCTACAGCGCCGGTTTCGATCGCACCGACTGGCACATCAGCCCGCTTTACGGCGACCTGTCGGTGCTGCCTAAGACGCTGCTGCTGACCGGTTCACGCGACATGCTGACACCAGACAATCTCATCTTCGCCGAACGCGCCCGCGCTGCCGGCGTCGAGGTCGACCTGGTCTACGAGGAAGGCATGTTCCACGTCTGGCCGCTGATCGAGATGCCCGAGGCGCGCCGCGCGCGCGACAGCATCGTTGCATTCCTCGATAATGTTCCAGCAGCGCGCCAGGCTCGTGCGCGACGCAGGACGAAAGCCGCTTTCCCGGGGCGCCCGGCGCCGGCGGCCGAATAGCTCAGAACTTGCCGGTTTCCCGGAACAGTTCGAACGTCGCGCGGATATGGTCGGCGACGGCCTTCACCGGCGCGCTTGCGTCGGGCGCCACCACCATGGCGAGATTGTAGGTGCCGATCTCGGGCATGCCGTCCTTGGCGCCCAGCGAGACCATCTCGTCGCCGAGGAAGGACTTCGGCAGCGGCGCCACTGCAAGGTCGGCCATGATGGCGGCGCGCTGGCCGGCCGTGTGGGCGCTCATATAGGCGATGCGGTAGTTGCGGCCCTCGCGGCCAAGCGCTTCCAACGCCCCTGCCCGCCATGCGCAGCCTTCTTCCCACAGCGACACCGGCAGCGGCTCGCGCAGATGCGCGCAGCCGCCCTTGGCGCCTGCCCACACGATCGGTTCGGTCAAAAGCACCTCGGCGCCGATCGCGCTGGTCTTGTAGGAATTGGTGAGCAGCGTGATGTCGAGCGCGCGGTCGTCCATGCGGCGGCGCAGATTGATGCTCTGGTCGATGGTGACGTCGACGGCGATCGAGGGATGCGACTGGGCAAAACGCTTCAGCACGTGCGGCAGCACGCGCTCGCCATAGTCGTCCGGGGAACCGAGCCGCACCACGCCGACGATGTCGGGGATGATGAATTTCGACACCACCTCGCGGTTGATCGACAACAGCCGGCGCGCATAGCCGAGCAGCATCTCGCCATCGGTGGTCAGCGTCACCGAACGCGCGTCGCGCGCGAAGACGGAACGGCCGAGGATGTCCTCCAGCTTCTTGATCTGCATGGAGACGGCCGATGGCGTGCGGAACACCGCATTGGCGGCGGTGGTGAAGCTGCCGGTCTCGGCGATCGCCACGAAAGTGCGCAGCACATCGAGGTCAAGCAGCGGCAAGGGATGATTGAGCGGGGCGTTCATGGCAGGCTGCCTTCAATTTTTCTGATGCAATCCATCATTCCATTTCGTTTGATTGAACATCACTCCAGGCGCATAGTCAACTCGATCGATGCAGGATGCTGCCAAAAGCAGCCATGAAACGACCCTGACACAGTCCTGCAATCGACGTGAAATGAAGCTGAAACAGACCTGGCTTAACGCAGTGACGGGCGCCTCCCTGCCCGCATAGAGGAGAAAGAAATGTCTATCCTGTCATCCATCGGTCGGCTTGCGACCGAATTCAGCGCGGCCCGTGCCCGCTACCAGACCGAACGCGCCATCCATGCGCTGCCGATCGAACTGCAGAAGGATATCGGCTGGCCGGAAGCCGCCGATGCCAAGACCGGCTTGCGCTTCGGCGTCGGAAGTTGGGCCGGAGCGAAGTAATCAAGTGTGTATGGAGTTCTGAAGGCCTGCCGCGTCAGCTCGGCAGGCCTTTTGCTTGTTTTTAGCGCCTTTGTTTGCACTCAAACGACTTTTCCAGCCATGCGATCACAGCATGACGCATATGAACCACCCGCATAGCGGGTTAACAAGCCGATCAAACCCTTATAAATAATAGGAAATCTTGGGCAGCTTGCCCAAAAATGTCGCAAATGATGTCGCTTTTCATATCAAGCGGTTCGTTTTTGCGATTTAGTTTCTGCTGAAGTGAGCCTATATCCACGCCAGCAAACGAGCTGCCCCACTCCATCAAGCGAAGGCGACCCGTCTGAGCAACCCAATGGAGATGACAATGAAGCTTTTTGCCCGCCTGTTTGCCCGCCGCGAAATGAACCTGACCACCGCTTTGGAGCGTCAGCGCCTCGCCAAGACCATGCCCGGCCAGACCGGCGCCGTGGCTGCTGCCCGTCTCGGCTTCATTGCCTGAGACAATCCGGCATACCGAATTCGACGCCGCCCGGCTCCGCCGAGGCGGCGTTTTCATTTGGTCATTTGCCGCTGTCGTCGGTGTCCTCACGCCCTTCGGTTGCATGAATTGCCCATTTGCGACCCGTGTCGCAAATTTAATCTTCACTTAGCCGCCTACCCGATTGACAGGAATGGTTTTTCCTGTTGTCGCTATGCTGTTCGCGACATCCTGTTCGCGTCATGGCTGCGTGAGGTTTCCCCGTGAATGCCGTAAAGCATCCGATCAAGAGATCGTTTGTATTCTTCCTCATTCCCGATTTCACCATGATCGCCTTCGCGACGGCGCTCGATCCGCTGCGCTCGGCCAACCGGATGCTCGGCTACGAAGCCTATCGGTGGCGGCTGGCCAGCATAGACGGCAAGCCGGTGCGCGCCTCGAACGGCGTCGAATGCGCGGTCAACACCTCGCTCGAGGAAGAGCGCAAGAAGATGGCCGGGCCGGATCGGCCGAACATGGCGATCGTCTGCAGCGGCATCAATGTCGAGCGCTACCAGAACAAGTCGGCCTTCGCCTGGCTGCGCGAGGAGTATAATCGCGGCGTCGCCGTCGGCGGCCTCTGCACCGGCGCGCATATCCTGGCCGCCGCCGGCCTGTTGTCCAACAAGCGCTGCGCCATCCATTGGGAGAACCTGCCGGGCTTTTCCGAGGCATTCCCGAAGGCCAACGTCTTTGCCGACCTCTTCGAGGTCGACCAGAACGTCTACACCTGCGCCGGCGGCACCGCCGCGCTCGACATGATGTTGAAGCTGATCGGCGACGATTTCGACGAGAGCCTCGTCAACCGCGTCTGCGAGCAGGTGCTGACCGACCGCGTGCGCAGCCCGACCGACCGCCAGCGCCTGCCGCTGCGCGCCCGCCTCGGCGTCCAGAACTCCAAGGTGCTGACCATCATCGAGCTGATGGAGGCCAACCTTTCCGAGCCGCTGTCGCTGATCGAGATCGCTGACCATGTCGATCTTTCCCGGCGGCAGATCGAGCGCCTGTTCCGCACCGAGATGGGCCGCTCCCCTGCCCGCTACTATCTGGAGATCCGGCTCGACCGCGCCCGGCACCTGCTGATCCAGTCGTCGATGCCGGTAGTCGAAGTGGCGGTCGCCTGCGGCTTTGTCTCCGCCTCGCATTTCTCCAAATGCTACCGCGAGCTCTACGCCCGTTCGCCCCAGCAGGAGCGTGTCGACCGCAAGCAACTCTTGGCTGCTTGATCCGAAGGTTCCGGATCAAGTCCCGACCGACTGCCCTTGCGCCGTCCGCATCGCCTCGACGCGGATGTCTTCGGTGAGTTGCGCCTTGAGCTCCGAGAATTCCGGACTGGTCTTCAGCGTGTAATGGCGCGGATGCGGCAGGTCGACCGGCACGTCCGACTTGATGCGGCCGGGCCGGGCACTCATCACGATCACCCGCGACGCCATGAAGATCGCCTCCTCGATGTCATGGGTGACGAACAGCACCGTCTTCTTGCGCCGCTCCCAGATGCCGAGCAGCAATTCCTGCATCAGACCGCGCGTCTGGTTGTCCAGCGCGCCGAACGGCTCGTCAAGCAGCAGGATTTCGGGATCGTTGGCCAGCGCCCGCGCGATCGCCGTGCGCTGCTGCATGCCGCCCGACAGCTGTTTCGGCCAATGGTTCTCGAAACCCTTCAGCCCGACGAGATCGACATAGGAAGCGACGATCTCGTTGCGTTCGCGCTCGGGCCTGCCTTGCTCGCGCAGGCCGAAGCCGATGTTCTCGGCGACCGTCAGCCAGGGAAACAGCGTATAGGACTGGAACACCATGCCGCGGTCCGGTCCCGGCCTTGTGACCGCCTTGCCGTCGAGCAGCACACGGCCGGTGCTCGGCGCCTCCAGCCCGGCGACGATCCTGAGCAGGGTAGATTTCCCACAACCGGACGGCCCCAGGATGGTGATGAAATCATTGGCCGCGACCGCGAGGTCGACCGGCTGCAGCGCCCGCACCGGCTCTCCGCCCCCGACCCCGGCAAAGGTCCGCGAAACGCCCTCGATGAGAAGCTTGCTCACGCCAGACTCCATGGATAGAGCCAGCGGTTGAGCGCCTTGAAGGCGAAGTCGGACAAAAGCCCGATCAGCCCGATGACAATGATGCCGAAGATGATCTGCCCCGTCGCCAGCCGCGACTGGCTGTTGATGATCATGTAGCCGATGCCCGAAGACGAGCCGATCAGCTCGGCGACGATCACATAGGTCCAGGCCCAGCCGAGCACCAGCCGCAGCGTCTCGGCGATTTCCGGTGCATTGGCCGGCATGATGACGCGCCTGACGATGCCATTGTCCGTCGCGCCCAGCGTATAAGCGGCCTCGACCAGATCCCGCCTCGTGCCGCCGACCTTGACCGCGATGATCAGAATGATCTGGAACACCGAGCCGACGAAGATAACCAGAAGCTTCTCCAGTTCGCCGATGCCGGCCCACAGAATGAGCAGCGGGATGAAGGCGGACGCCGGCAGGTAGCGGGCGAAGGAGACGAACGGTTCGAGGAAGGCTTCGACCGGTTTCCAGGCGCCCATGGCGATGCCAATCGGCACCGCGACGATAGAGGCCAGCACAAAGCCGCCGAAGACGCGCCAGATGGTGATCAGGATGTCGAGCCAGAAACGATCCTCGGTGAGCAGCCGCCAGCCATCCTTCAGCATCGACAGCGGATCGGCGAGGAAGATCCGGTTCACATGGCCGCCGAGCGTGATCCATGCCCAGAAGGCCACGAACAGCACGAAGAAGGCGATGCCGAGCACGGTACGCGTGCCCGGCGCAACGGGGTGCAAGGGACGCAGCATCAGGCCCTGTCCTTGAAGAGGAAGAACGGCGGCTTGTCGCCGCCGTCGATCGAAAAATGCGCGATCAGTTGGCGACCGCGCTGGTGTCGGCAAGCGTCGTCACATCTGGCGCTTCCTTGATCAACCCCATCTGCAGCAGGAGCTCTGCCGCGGTCTTGGAAAAATCCTGGAAATCCTTGGTGAAGAACTGCTTGTTCTCCGCCTTGTCGGCCCATTTCAGGTACTTGCCCGAATCCTCGAACTCCTTGGCCGACTGCTTCACGTCGGCGCCCATGATCTCATAGGATTTCTGCGGGTCCTTCTTGATCATGTCGAGCGCGTCGAAATAGCTGTCGGCGAGCGCCTTGGCTGCGTCGGGATTGGTCTTGAGGAAGTCCGGTGTGCAGCCGACCGTATCCATCACCATCGGGTAGTCGAGCGTGGTGGCCAGGATATGGCCCTGGTCGGCCTTGTCGCGCACGGCGGAGATGAAGGGCTCGTAAGTGACCGCGGCATCGTTCTGGCCGGCGAGAAAGGCCTGCGCCGCCGCATCCGGCTCCAGATTGACCACCGTCACGTCCTTGGTCGACATGCCGTTCTTGTTGAGCACCCAGGCGAGCAGGAAGTAAGGCGACGTGCCGGGCGCGGAGGAAGCGACGTTCTTGCCCTTGAGATCGGCGACGGTCTTGATGTCGTTGCGCACGACGATGCCGTCGGCGCCATAGGATTTGTCGAGCTGGAAGATCTGCTTGGTGGTGACGCCGCTGGCGTTCCACACCATCCAGGTCTCGACCGTGGTCGCCGCGCATTGCAGGTCGCCGCTGGCGATGGCCAGCGGGCGACTCGCCTGCGGCACTTTCTTGAGCGTGACGTCGAGCCCGTGCTTTTCGAAGAGCCCCGCCTGCTTGGCCAAAGTCAGCGGCGCGAAGCCGGTCCAGCCGCTGATGCCGATGGTGAGCGACGTAGCGGCCATGGCCGGCGCGCTGAGCACCGCGACCGCCGTCAGCGCCGCCGCGAAGATGGAGGTTCTGTTCATTGTGGTTCCCCTTTTTTGTGGTGAGCGCAAATTGTCTCACAGACGCCAAAAGGCTTGTCAATGAAGCAGAAGCCGCACTCGACCTTGGTCCAAGCTGGAGCATGGTCCCGAAAAGTGGATTCGGTTTTCGGAAGAGATCATGCTCCAACGATCAGGATGACGATTCGTCATTCTGATCTAATGCCGGGCGGCGCGCCTGGAGCGGCTTCTCGATCCGTCACGGCATGCCCCAGCCACGATTGCGCCACATCTTCTCGCCCGCCATGCAGTCGGCGGCCGGCGCGTCGTCGGCGAGCACGACCGGCGGATGCGCGGCCTCTTCCGCCGCCCATCGCGGCGAGGCGGGACCGGCAAGCTCGAGCACCAGCTTGCGGCGGATCGCTTCGGGGAACTGCGTCCAGTCATTGACCGGGATCATGAAGGCGCCCGGTCCGCCGATGACGCAGTCGCTGTAATAGCGGTCGAGATTTTCCACATCGAAGGCGCCGCTGAACCCGCCGCGCGTCATCAGCGGCAAGCCGTTGATGGTGATGCCTTGCTTGACCACCGCGTCGCGCGTGAGGTCGACCGGCGCGCCCTGGTTGTTGGGTCCATCGCCCGAGACGTCGATGACGCGCTTCGTGCCTTCAAAACCACTCTCGGCGAACAGGTCGCTGCCGAAGCTCAGCGCGCCGGAGATCGAGGTCCGCCGGGCGCTGTCCGGCGGCCGCGCATTGAGTTGCGCCACCACCTTCTCGGCATCGGCGCGGTTGGCGATCACCGTCCACGGCACGATCACGCGCTGCCAGGTGGTACCCGCCCATTCCACATAGGTGACGGCGATCTTGCCATAGGCGCCGTCGGCGATGGCCTTCAGCACATTGTCATGGGTCAGCGCCGCCGCGTAGCCGTGGCGCTGGATCTCCAGCTCGGCCGGCGACATCGAAAGCGAAACATCGACCGCCAGCACCAATTCGACATCGACCGGTTCTGCGGGAGAAGCTGGCGGCGTCAGCCAGAGCGCCAGCGCCAGCGCGGCACTGCCTGAAAAGATATGCCTTGCGCGGGCATAAGCAGACATGGAGCAAGGTTAGGCGAAAATCGCCGCGCGCAAAAGCCGGGAATCCCGGGCATCGGATTCTGCCGGCGGCGGAACCTTCCTAAAAATATCGCGCGAGGTTCGAACGGATACGCTCCAGCACCGTATCGCCGGAAAGGTCGGGCGCGAATTTCGCGCCGGTGATCGCCTCGTAGGCCTGGATATAGACCGCCGAGGCCTGGTTGACGATCTCGTCCGGAATGTTGGGGATCGTATCCTTGTAGGGATCGCAGCGCGCCGACACCCATGACCGGATGAAATCCTTGTCGAAACTCTGCGGCCGCCCGCCTTCTTCGAACGCCTCGTCGTAGCTCGCCGCAATCCAGTAGCGGCTGCTGTCGGGCGTGTGGATTTCGTCCGCAAGCACGATCGCGCCGTCCGGCGCCGTGCCGAACTCATATTTGGTGTCGGCCAGGATCAGGCCGCGTTCGGCTGCGCGCTGCTGGCCGCGAGCGAACAGCTGAAGCGCATAGCGCGATACGGTGTCCCACTGCGCCTGCGTGAGCAGCCGCTCTGCGATGATCTCGGCTTCCGATAACGGCTCGTCATGGCCGCCATGGGCGGCCTTGCTGGTCGGCGTGATGATCGCTTCCGGCAATTTTTCGTTGTCGCGCAGCCAGTCCGGAAAACTGTGGCCGTAGAAACTCCGCTCGCCCTTTCTGTACTTGGTCAGGATCGAGGTGCTGGTGGTTCCCGCCAGATAGCCGCGCACCACGATCTCGACCGGCAGCATGTCGAGCCGGGTGCCGACGACGACGTTGGGATCGGGATACTCCAGCACATGGTTGGGACAGATGTCGGCGGTTTCCTCGAACCAGTAGCGCGCCGTCTGGGTGAGCACTTCTCCCTTGAACGGGATCGAGGCCAGGATCGTGTCGAATGCGCTCAGACGATCGGTGGCGATGATGATGCGGCGCCCGTCCGGCAGATCGTAGTTTTCGCGCACCTTGCCATTGTAGCGGTTGGGCAGCTCGGGAATGAAGGCGTCGGACAGGATGCGCATGGGCGTGTTGCTTTCGCGGGCTTCTGATGCGGCCACATAAGCCGCTGGCCCCCTGCACATCAAGCCGGATGCTGCGGAGCGGGCTTCTTATTGCCGGCAGCGCGAAACGCTCTCCAGTTCGGCCTGAAAGACGGCGGAATCCAGATCAGGATACCGGCTGTGGCCGCGGGCACAATGACGGCAAAACGCAGGATCGAAAGCACGATGCCGCAGAAACCGACGATCCGCGTGGCGGTCTCCGCGCCGAAGCGTGGCGCAAGCAGATGCCTGGCGATCGCTCCGCCATCGAGTGGATAGGCCGGAAGGAGGTTGAGAATAGCCAGAACCACGTTCACCAGGGCGCCAAGCCAAAGCGTCCACTCAAGAAGCGTGTCCGGTCTCGGCGGCGGCCAACTGAAAAGACCGTCTGGCTCGGCCGGCAACAAGGGCCGGGCAAAAAGGTAATAGGCAGTTGCCAAACCCGCAGCCATGACGATGTTCACCAGCGGCCCGGCGAAGGAGATCCACGCCCAGCCGTAAGGCGAAGCCGCGCCGGGCTTGAACCAGGCAATTCCACCGAAGAGGTATAGATCTATCCGTTGGGTGCCGATGCCTTGTCGCCGCGCTGCCCAGACATGGGCGAGTTCATGCAGAAACACCGACAGGAACAAAAGCCCGGCAAACATGACCGTATGAGTCAGCGCGCTGCTGGGATGCCTCGACCATTCATGCAGGAACGGCAAGGCGGCGGGAATGGCAAAGGTCCAGCTGACACGAACGGGAATGTTCCCCTTCATCGTGAAGACGAATGCGTCGTTCTTCCTGTCCCAGCCGAACCGTTGCAAGCTTGCCTACTCCGTCCGGCGCAACGCTATGCGAGAATCCCGGCATACAAAAGAGAAAAGCCCGGTCGAAGCCGGGCTTTCGCATTCGTGCTTCAACGTCCACGATCTCAACTGCGCGGCTTGAGGTTCTCCGGGTCGTAGAGCGGTTTGTAGCCGACGCCGGCGACCTCGACCGGATAGGTCTCACCGAAATACTCGACCTGCAGCTTGCGGCCCTCCTGGGCGAAAGCCCAGGGCAGGTAAGCGAGTGCGATGTTCTTGCCGATCGTCGGGCCGTAGGCGACCGACGTGGTGAAGGAGCGGCGGCCGAGTTCGTCGACCAGTGTCTCGCCGGTCGTTGGATCCTGCACCGGCATGATGCCGACCGGATAGCGCGCAACGCCCTTGGCGTCCTTGTTCTCGGTCATCACCAGCGTGCACAGCATCGCCGGCTGGTGCTCGCGGGCGCGATACTCCAGGTGCTTGGCCTTGCCGCAGAAGTCGTTCTCCTTGACCTTCGGGCGGGCAAGGTCGGCCTCGAGCAGATTGTACTCGGTGAGCAGATCGGCGTTCTGCAGCCGCAGGCTCTTTTCCATACGGCGCGTGTTGGCGTAGGTCTCGACGCCGAAAGGCATGACGCCGGTCGAGCGCAGCGCGTCCCAGACGGCGAGACCATCTTCGTAGCGCATATGCAGTTCCCAGCCCTGCTCGCCGACATAGGAGATGCGGAAGGCGGTGACGTCCTTGCCGCCGATCCTGATCGGCTTGATCGCCGCGAACGGGAAATTCTCGAGCGAGAGGCCGTCCGGATTCTCGACCACCTTCTGCAGGGTCGCCCGTGCGTTCGGCCCCCAGATGCCGATGGTGACGTATTTTTCCGTCACATCGGTGACGGTGGCGTCGAAGCCTTTGTCCTGCGCGGTGCGCTGCATGTAGCGGAAGTCGCGCGGACCGGCATCGGCGCCGTCGATCACCCGGCAGCGGTCCGCCATGCGGATGACCGTGAAGTCCGCGCGCACCATGCCTTCCTCGTCGAGGAAGTGCGTGTAGATGCCCTTGCCGATATTGTTGTCGCCGCCGATCTTGGCCGCGCACAGCCATTCCAGCAGCGCGACATGGTCGGGACCTTCGACGTCGTACATCGAGAAATGCGAGAGGTTGACGATGCCGCAATCCTCGCTCATCGCCAGATGCTCGGCGTTGGAGACACGCCAGAAATGGCGATTGTCCCATTCGTTTTCGCGCACCGGCACGCGGTTGCCATACTTCTCCAGCAGATGCTCGTTGGCGGCGTAGCCATGCGCGCGCTCCCAGCCGCCCAGTTCCATGAAATAGCCGCCGAGCTCCTTCTCGCGCTCCCAGAACGGCGAGCGGCGGATGTTGCGGCCCTTGGAGAAGGGTTCGCGCGGATGCACCGCCGGATTGTAGACCTTCATCGCCGTCTCGGTGCAGCGATCCCAGATGAACTGTTCCTGCGTCTGGTGCGGATAGAAGCGCGAATAGTCGATCGCATGATGGTCGACCTCGGTCCTGCCGTCGGTCATCCAGTCGGCGATCAGCTTGCCCATGCCCGGGCCGTCCTTGACCCAGATGGCGACTGCGTACCACAGGCCCCTCACCTTCTGGCTTTCGCCCATCGACGGGCCGCCATCGGTGGTCACCTGCAGCAACCCGTTGAAGGAATGGCCCTCATTGTAACCGAGCTCGCCAAGAATCGGCGTCAGTTCCATGGCGCGCTCCAGCGGCGCCATGATCTGCTCCATGTCGAGGTCGCGCTGCGACGGCGACAGCCGCGCCTGGTCCTTTTCGAGAAGGTCGCGCGGATGGCACAGACGCGGATTGGTTTCCTCGTAATAGCCCCACTCGATCTGGCCGCCCTCGGCGGTCTTCGGATCGCCGGTGTCGCGCATATAGGCCGAGTTGCCCTGGTCGCGCAGCAGCGGCCAGCCGATCTCCTTGCCGGTTCCGGCGAACTCGTTGTAGGGGCCGAAGAAGGTGAGCGGATGGTCGATCGGCATCACCGGCAGGTCCTCGCCGACCAGCGCGGCGGTGAGCCGGCCCCAGATGCCGGTGCAGACCACAACATAATCGGCCTCGATCGTGCCGCGCTCGGTCACCACGCCCTTGATGCGGCCGTTCTCGACGATCAGCGACTTCGCCGAAGTGTTCGCGAAAGCCTGAAGCTTGCCGGAAGCGACGCCCTGATCGACAAGCTTGCCGGCGACCGTCTGAGAGCGCGGGATGACGAGACCGGCATCCGGGTCCCACAGGCCGCCTTGCACCAGATGCTCCTCGATCAGCGGGAATTTTTCCTTGATCTCGGCCGGCTCGATCAGCCGCGCGCGGGTGCCGAAGGATTTGGCCGAGGCGATCTTGCGCTTGATCTCGTCCATGCGGGCATCGTCGCCGACGCGCGCTACTTCGAGGCCGCCGACGCGCGCGTAATGGCCCATCTTCTCGTAGAAATCGATGGAGTAGAGCGTCGTCCAGCACGAGAGGAAATCGTGGCTGGTCGTGTAGCAGAAGTCCGAGGCGTGCGCCGTCGAGCCGATATCGGTCGGGATGCCCGACTTGTCGATGCCGACGATGTCGTCCCAGCCGCGCTCGATCAGGTGATGTGCGACCGATGCGCCGACGATACCGCCCAAGCCGACGATGACGACCTTCGCCTTTTTCGGAAACTCTGCCATTGCCCGCGACTCCAAAGGTATAGACGGGCGCGTTTGCGCACCCTTCGAATGGCGCACAATATGCAGAGGACGCGGATTGAGCTACCGCCTGTTTGCGACACGTCGCAGGTGCGGCGCGACCCTGCGCGCCGGCGGGCCGTCAACGGCTATCTTCGTTCAGGCGAAGGCCCAGATGTCCTCGGCCTGGAAGCCGACCTGGTAGCCGGCGGTCTTCAGCTTGACCACGACCTGGCCGATCTCGGCGGCCGGCAGCGCGCCGACCTCGACCTTGACCATGCCGGGACGGTAGCGTTTGAGGTCGAGCTGCTCGAACACCATCCAGTCGGCGCCTTCGCAGTCGACCAGGAAGGCGTCGATGTGATCGATGCCGTTGCGGTCGAGCAGCGTCTGCAACGTCTCCGACGGCACCTCGATGTCCTTCAGATGCGGCGCGAACTTGTTGAAGTTGGCATCCGCCTCGCCCCAGGCGTTCTTGCCCGACATCAGATTGGTGTCGGTGACCGACGAACAGCCGATGAACTCGATCGGCAGCGTGCCGGCCTCGAGCGCGGCGGCATCGAAAGTGTGCACGGTGATCGTGCCCTTGGTCCTCGTCACCGCAACCGACTCGATGACGAAGCGTTCGGCATCCGGGTAATTGGCGCGCAGCCGCTTCTGGTTATACGGGATCGGTTCCACCAGCATGGCGCGGGCGCCGCGAATGCGGTGCAGCCACGGCGTCACGTCGTCGAACAGCGCGCCGTCGCAGGCGCCGACATTGACCATCTGGAACGGCCGGCCGCCGAAGCGGGCCTGCAACGCCGCCTTGGCGAGAAATTTCGTGCCGTGGAGCGAGGGGCTGCGGTCGAGAAGTCCGGCGGGCAGGCCGAGCGACAGGAAGATGCGCGCCAGGTTGGAAAGCGAGCTCATGACTTGTCTCCGGAAATGACCTGCGGCGCGGCGCGTCGGCCGCTTTGGCTTGCCGATGCCCACAGCGCCATGAGCGGCGCGACAAGCAGGAGGAAGGGCGGCAGAAGGTTGGGGAAATAGATGCGGGTGTCGTGGATCGGGAAGACGGCGAACTTCGCCAGCACGCCAAGCACCAGCGCCGCCAGCAGGATGCCGGCGCGGCGGTCGAGCCGGAAGCCGGCACGCTCGAGCCCGAACCAGCCAGCCAGCGCCAGCACCGAAACGCCGACCCAGTTGTTGACGCTGACGGCGCGCACCACCGATGCCGCGAAGGCCTTCAGATAAGCGGCCACCGAGAGTGGCGGCTCGAACCCGTCCATATTGTAGTGCTGCTCGATGCTGGAAAACCAAAGATGCGGCCACCAGCCCGGATGCTGCGCCCAGTGCGAGATGGCGAAATAGGCGGCGAAGGAGGCGGCAAAGCCGGCCAACGCGCCCCACGCCCTCTCGCGGAAAGCGACGAGCAGCACCGCGAAAATGGCGAGGAAGACGATGTTGTCGGGCCTGGCCATGAATGCCAGGAAAAGCAGGACCGCCGTCGCCGCCTCGCGCTTGCGCACATAGGCGAAGAGCCCGCCGAGGAACAGTGCCGAGCAAAACAGGTCCGGCGTCGAAGCGCGTGCCGCGTCGCCGAAATCGGCCATGATCAGGATCGCGCCGACCACGGGCGCCAGCGCCAGCGCGCCTTGCGCGCGCAGCCAGGCGAGCGTGACGGCGCCGAACAGCAGCACAGAGAACACCTGAACCAGCCGCATCGCCTCGACCGGCGACACGACATGGCTGAGACTGGACAGGATCTCGGCATAGAGGAATTTAATGCGGTACATGCCGAGCAGCGAATGGAAGTCTGCGGCGTTCTCCGTCATATGGCTGCGGAAGCCGCCGCCATCGTCGGTCAGCGTCTTGTAGTCGCCGACCGATACGCCGGCCTTGACCGTCTCATAGGCATAGTCGTGCAGCGCCTGCGGATCGGGATAGGCGCCCTCCTCGGCGATCGCCAGATAAGGCAGCATGTCCCAGTTGGCGTCGGGCATGAACCAGGCGGTCGCGGCGGTCAGCAGTATATAGAGCGAGAAGGCGATCGCGCCGATCGATGCCGCCCATTTCGCGTAAGCCCCCTCGCCCCACGCCAGGCCGGCGCCGGTTAGCCATTCCAGCGGATTGGTCGGTGCGGACGGCTTGGTCAGCATGCTCAGCGGCCTCTATTTGCCGACCTGGCTTTTCACGAAATCCTTCACGATCGCCACGATGCCGCGCGACAACAGGCTGTCGAAAGCATCGACGAAGCGGTCGACATGCTCGGGCTGGCAGATCAGCGGCGGCTCGAGCCGGATGACGTTGCGGTTGTATTCGGTGAAGGCGACGAGCACGTCGTAGTCGCGCAACAAAAGCGAGCCGACGAAGCCCGACAGCGAGCCCTTCAGCTTGTCGTCGAGCACACTGACGACCGGGCGCAGCACCATCGGCAGGGTCTGCGAGAAATCGTGGAACTCGAGCCCGATCATGAAACCCTTGCCGCGCACATCCTTGATGATCTTGGGGTATTTCTCCTTGAGCGCCCGCAACCGCTGCAGAAGATACTCGCCCGTCGAGGCGGCGTTGTCGATCAGGCCCTCGTCATAGAGCACGTTGATGCCTTCGATCGCGGTGACGCAGGCCTCGCCCATGCCGCCGAACGTCGCCATGGCATGGATCATCGCCGTCTTCGGCGTGCCATAGGCCTTCATGTAGACGTCGCGCTTGGCGATCATGGCGCCGACCGCGGCCTTGCCGGCGCCCAGCGATTTCGCCAGCGCCGTCACGTCCGGCACCACGCCATAATGCTCGAAGGCATAGAAGCGGCCCGAGCGGCCATAGCCGCACTGCACCTCGTCGGCGACCCACAGCACGCCATGCTGGTCGCAAAGCGCACGCAGCTTCCGCCAATATTGCGCCGGCGCCTGGATGATGCCGCCACCGCCCTGGATGGTTTCGAGCACGATGATGCCGATCTCGGGATCGCTCTTGAACAGGCGCTCGACGGCGTCGATGTCGGCGAAGGGAACGCGCACGACATTGTCCGCCACCTTGAAGTCGGCGCGGTAGAGCTGGCCGTCGGTGATCGCCAGCACGCCCTTGGTCTTGCCGTGGAAGGAATTCTCGGCATAGACCACCTTCGGCCGCTTCGGGCCGGCGGCGCGCTCGGCGAGCTTCACCGCCGCCTCCATCGCTTCCGAGCCGGAGGAGCCAAGGAACACCATGTCGAGCTCGCCCGGCGAGCACTTGGCGATGTTGTGCGCCAGCGCCCCCGCATATTGCGACATGAAGGCGATGGCTATTTCCTGGCGCTTCTCCTCCTGGAACTTTTTCCGCGCTTCCAGAATGCGCGGATGGTTGTGGCCGAAGGCGAGCGAGCCGAAGCCGCCGAAGAAGTCGAGGATCTTGCGGCCGTTCTGGTCGATGTAGAACATGCCCTCGGCGCGCTCGATCTTGATCTTGTGGAAGCCGAGCAGCTTCATGAAATGCAGCTGTCCGGGATTGAGATGCGCCTTGAACAGGTCGGTGATGCGGGCGACATCCAGCGCCTTGGCCTGCTCGACGCTGATCAGGTCGGGCTTGGCGATGGTCGCTGGTGATAGCGCCGGCGCATCGACCAGCGTGCGCGTTCCGGTATGTTCCGGCTTGGCCATGACGGTCATCTGAAAAATCTCCCCTTCGTCGCCTTATTCGGCGGGAACGTGTCTGGTGGCGACGGCGTGGCCGTCCTTCTTGGCGCGATATTCGCCATAGGCGGCGATCAGCATGTCCTCGTCGCGATATTGCGGCACCCAGCCGAGCTGGCGCTCGGCCTTGGACACGTCGAGCACGCATTCCTCGTCGGCGATCAGATACTGTTCCGGATCCATGATCGGCATGTTCAATAGGTCGAGCAGGTCGAGCGTGCGCTTGACCGCCCAGCCCGGCGTCGGCAACAGGATCGACCTCGAGCCGGCATGGCGGATCAGGTCGCCGAGCAGTTTTTTGACTGGTGGCGGACTGAGCGAGCCGAGATTGTAGGCCTCGTTCGGCACGCCGGCCTCCCAGGCCGCGCGGGCGGCTTCCGCGCAGTCGAACACCGAGATGAACTGGTAAGGATTCCTGCCCGAGCCGATCATTGGCACAGGCAGGTTCCAGTCGATCAGCTTGAACAGCTTTTCCAGGATGCCGAGGCGTCCAGGGCCGATGATCAGGCGTGGCCTGAACAGCGAGATCGACATGCCGCGCTTGCGCCATTCGGCGGCGAGTTCCTCGGTCTTCAGCTTCGACAGCCCGTACTCGCCGAGCGGCGAGACCGGATGGTCCTCGGTCATCGGCAGTACCACCGTGTGGCCGTAGATCATGTCGGTCGTGTAGTGGACGAGCTTCGAGGCGCCGGCCTTGTCCATCGCCTGCATGATGTGCTCGGTGCCGTGGAAATTCACCGGGAAGAAGAAATCATGCCGCTTGGCGCGCACCTGGATCGGCGACAGCATCTTGGCCGACAGATTGTAGACCATGTCGTCGGCCTTGAGCCCAACCGCCGCGACCGAGGCCGGATCGGTGACGTCGCATGTGATGAAGCGCACCGAGCGATAGTGCGGCAGGTCGCTCTTGACGATGTCGGCGACGACGACGGTCTCCCCGTCCGCGACAAGCTTGGGGGCAAGGTGACGGCCGACGAAGCCGTCGCCGCCGAAAATCACATGTCTCATCGAACGATCTCGCTTGCTTGGGTTCTGTCAGGCGCGATGGAAGCTGTCTGGCCCTCATGGCCGCGGCCACTTTGCGCGATCAGGATCGTGCCGACGCAAATGCAGGCGATGCCGGCGATGCGCCAGCCGTTGAGGTCCTCGCGGAAGACGAAATAGGCAAAGATCGCCACAGCGACATAAGCGAGGCTGAGGAACGGATAGGCGAAGCTGAGCTCGACCTTGGACAGCACATAAAGATGCGATGCCATCGAGATGACGAAGGTGCAGAGGCCCAGGAACACCCAGGGGCTGAACACGATCTGCAGGAGCTTGACGAGCGGATTGGCGCCTTCGAAGGAGATCGGGCCCATCGACATCATGCCCTGCTTCAGCATCAGCTGCGCCGCGGCATTGGTCATGACCGTGAAGAGAATGAAGATTATGTATTTCATTGTTGCCACCCCGCCCCTTGGGCGGTCCTATTACAAACCTGCAAATATTTCGTGAAGCCACGATAGTGTTTTGAACAAACCATGGCGTAACGATTCGTTTACCATGTTTTATTCGACTTTTATCTATTCTGCGGCTTCAGCTCTCCCTTGTCCGATCTCCAATCTCTTGGCGGTACGCGCCCAGAAGCTTGATGTGAAAGCCGGATCGCGAAGTGCCTCCAGGCGTTGCCATTGCGGAAACGACGCGGCGAACGTCTCTGGACCCATCCGGGCGTCCTTGTAAGGGTTCACCGCCCCACCCGCCTCGACGGCGACGCGGTCGAGTTCGGCAAGCAGTCGCAACGTCCTTTCGCCCCGGTTGGGGAAATCGAGCGTCAGCGTGTAGCCCGGCCGCGCGAACGACAGCAGCGCCGGCGAGCGGACATCGCCAAAGCGCTTGAGCACGGTCAGGAACGATCCCTCGCTCGCCCGCCGTGCCGCCTCGAGCAACGCCGGGACGATGCGGCGCGCATTGGCCTCCGGCACCACGCTCTGGTGCTGGAAAAGCCCGCGCGGCCCGTAGAGCCGGTTCCAGTCGCGGATGCCGTCGAGCGGAAAGAAGAAACCCTGATAGCCCGCCTGGCGCGGAGCCGCGGACCTGCCCTTTTTCCAGCGGTAGGCCGCGTTGAAGACGGTGAGGAAAGGCCGGTTGAGGACATTGAAGGGCGGCTGCACCGGCACGGAAAGCCGGCTGCCGGCACGCGCGGCGGCGTGCGAGCCATGCTCGGCATGATTGCCGGTGAACAGGAGCCCGCGCCCGCGCCTTTTGCCCCCGGCAAGCTGATCGATCCAGGCGACGGCATATTCGTTGGCCTGGTCGGCAGCCTCGGCAAGATCGAAGAATTCGCCGAGATCGCGAAACCGCGTCGCCTTTTCCGTGATGTCGAGCGAGGGCACCCGCATCAGCTTGATCGATGCCGAAAGGATAAGCCCGGTCAGCCCCATGCCGCCGATCGTTGCCGCGAACAGACGGACATTGTCGGTTTGCGAACAGCGATAGGTTCGGCCGTCGGACCGAAGCAGTGTCAGGGCCTCGACGTGGCAGCCGAAGCTGCCGCGTCGATGGTGGTTCTTGCCGTGGACGTCATTGGCGATCGCGCCGCCCAGCGTGACGAACTGCGTGCCTGGAACCACGGCCGGAAAGAAGCCGTAGGGCGCGACGTGCACGATGATGTCGCAAAGCAGCGTACCGGCATCCGCTTCGAGCACGCCGGTCTCGGCGTTGAAGGAACGGATGCGGTTGAGCGGCCGCATGTCGACCACCATGCCGGCATCGTTTTGGCAACTGTCGCCATAAGAGCGGCCATTGCCGTAACCGAGCAGCGATCCGGCTTTCGCCTCGCCACGCTTCAGCAAGGCGATCGCCTCGTCCGTCGGGATCGCCTCGCGCGCCGGCGCCGTCGCCAGTCCGAAGCTGCCGAAGCGCTCGTTCCTCATCACCAGCCTCCGGCGACGAGGAAGACCGCGCCGATGGCGACGACGATCTGGCTGCGCCAGTCGCGGATGATGAAGACGACCGGATCGTCATGCATCTCGTCGCGCCGGGCGAGGATCCAGACGCGCATCGTGAGGTAGAGCACGATCGGCGCCAGCGGCCATATCAGCCAGGGATGCGGATAGAGCTCGCGCACCGCCGGGCTGTCCATATAGAGCGCCAGGACCAGCGCCGAGGAAAAGGCAGAGGCCATGCCGGCCTGGGCGACGATTTCCTGGTCCTCGGTGCGATAGCCGCGGCCGGCGATGCGCTCGCCGGGCGGGATGGCCGTGGTGCGCAATTCGACGAAACGCTTCACCAGCGCCAGCGACAGGAAGAAGAAGATCGAGAAGGCAAGCAGCCAGAAGGAGACGTCGACGCCGGTGGCGGCCGCGCCCGCCAGCACGCGGATCGTGTAGAGGCCCGCAAGCGTCAGCACGTCGACCAGAAGCATGCGCTTGAACGACAGCGAGTAGGCGGTGGTGACCGCCATATAGCCGGCAAGCACGCCAAGGAATTCGATCGGCAGGAACAATCCGACGGCGATGCCGATCGCGAGCAGCGCGACGATCGCGCCGAGACCGAACGGAATGGACAATGCACCGCTGGCGAAGGGCCGGTTGCGCTTTGTCGGATGCTTGCGGTCGAGCGCCAGGTCGAAGAAATCGTTGAGGATATAGATGGCGGACGCCACGGCGCTGAAGGAGACGAACGCCAGCAGGCACTGCCAGATCATGTTTGGGTTGAAATATTCGTGCGACAGCACCATCGGCACGGCGATCAGCGAGTTCTTCAGCCACTGATGCATGCGGAGCATCTTGACGTAGGTCCTCAGCGTCGGCTTCGGCGCCGGCATGGCCTCGGCGCTATGCGCGGCCTGCCAGCGCCGGGCGCTGCGGTCGGGCGCCACCACGAGCGCGTTGCGCGCGGCGTCGAACACTTTGAGGTCGTGACGGCTGTTGCCGGCATAGTCGAAGCCCGCGTCGCCATAGGCGGCGACAAGTGCCGCGCATTTCCTGCCTGACGTCATGTTGTGCGGGCCATCGGTCGCCAGCACCTGATCAAAGATGCCGAGATGCGCCGCGATCGCCTCCGCGAACTTGTGCGGCGTTCCCGTCGCCAGCACGATCACGCGGCCCTCCCGGTGCTCGGCGCGCAACCGGTCGAGCAGGTCCTGGCGGTAGGGCAGCGAGGCCGGATCGATGTCGACGCGCCTGGCGATCTCCTGCTTCAGCCGTGCGGAACCGCCGGTCAGCCAGAGCGGCACAAGAAAGAGATGGAGCGGGTTCTTCTTGAGCAGGATGAACAGCCCTTCCCACAGAAGGTCCGTCGCAATCAGCGTGCCGTCGAGATCGACCGCAAGCGGGATTGCGTTCCTGTCCGACCTCGCGTCCATTGTCCTGCCCCGATCGACCGCAAGATCCCGGAAAGGGACCACGCGCCAACTCAACCCACGCCGCGTGCCGGCGTCCTCGGGTCGGATATAGCGGGTGATGACGCAGCGAACGTTAAAACGCCCGGTTGCAGCGCATAGTCATACCGGTTTTCGGGCGTCATCGTTAAGCGACGGCTACCGAAAACGATAAAAGGCCGGACATCGGTCCGGCCTTTGCCAAATCTTGCTGCGGCAATCCGTGGCAGATTACTTGATGCGGGCCGCACCGCCCGAAATTTCGACCGTTTCCGAGCCGGTCAGGGCTTCGAGGTCGCCATTGGGCAGGGTGACGAAGCAGCCGTTCGAGCAGAATTCCACCGTCTCGCCGGCGGCAAGCGTCAGCTCGCTCTTGGCGCCGCCTTCGGTCACGACCAGGGTCCGCGTCTGAGCGTCCCTGTTGATCGCGCTGGCGGCGAAAGCCGAACCGCCCAGAGCCAGCAAAGCGATGGCGGCAACGACAGACTTCCACATTGCATTTCCGGTGTTTTGCACACCGCCTCTGTTCAAATTTGCAAGGCATTCTCGCCCTTTGCATCGGAGCTTATATGAGATGTTACCTGAACCGCAACTGAATGCCGCATTCATGCCACAATCGGTTTCGGCGTCGGATGAGCGCAGCTTGCGTTGTCTGCAGGCCCACCCGAATATCGGCGCAACTCAGCCCGGATCGGGCTTGCGGCCCTTGCGCTTCATCTTGGCCAGCCGCTCCCGCTCTGCCGCAGCTTCCGCCTCCAGCCTCTGGCGCTCGGCGAATTCGGCCTCGATCTTGTCGTCGTCGATCGGCCAGGCCTCGTGCTTCTTCGTTTCGACCACGGCGCGCGGCGTCGAGGGTATCTCGATCCGCTCCTCCTCGAAGATATCGAAGATGGCGAAGCGGATGTCGTTCTGCACGACGCTGCCGTTCATGATGTCGGCGACGAACACGCGGATTTCGAATTCGAGCGCGGCCGCCCCGAAATTGGCGAAGAGAACGAACGGCTCGGGATTCTTCAGCACCATCGGATGGGCGCGCGCAATGTCCATCAGGATGGCATGGACGCGCTTGACGTCGCTGCCATAGGCGACGCCGACCTTGATGTCGATGCGCCCGAGCTTGTTGCGATGCGTCCAGTTGCCGACCGCATTGTTGATCAGGTTCGAGTTGGGCAGGATCACCGCCTGGCGCTGGAAGGTCTCGATCTCGGTGGCGCGCACGCTGATCTTGCGTACCGTGCCGCTGACGTCGCCCGCGACGATCCAGTCGCCGACCTTGAACGGACGCTCGGCAAGCAGGATCAGGCCCGAAACGAAATTCGACACGACGTTCTGCAGGCCGAAGCCGATACCCAGCGAAAGCGCGCCGGCAACCAGCGCGAGATTGGAAAGATCGATGCCCGCGGCCGAGATGCCGACCAGGCCGGCAATCGCCACGCCGGCATAGCCGACGCCAAGCCGGATCGAATTGCGCACGCCGGCATCGACCTTGCCGCGCGCCATCACCGAGCCATCCAGCCAGCCCTGGAACCAGCGCGTCAGGAAATAGCCGATGACGAAGACCACGATACCGCTGAGGATGCCGAGGAAGGAGATGGTCACCGAACCGATCGAGACCCCTGTCGCCAGCTTGTAGGCCCAGGCCTCGATGTCGCCGGGCTGGAAGCCCCACATCAAAAGGATCAGCGGCAGGAACACCAGCACGATCATCAGGTTGATGGCGATGCTGACCACCAGGCCGAGCTGGTCGAGGGCGGTATCCTCGTAGCTGGAATTTTCCGAAAGCCATCGCCCGACCGAAGTGTCGGCGAAACCACCCTCCTCCCCGATCGCACGTGCCGACAGGAAGCCGATATAGGCCGTCACCAGAACGGTGCCCGTCACCACGACCTGGAACGAGACGAAAAGTGCCAGGCCGATATAGCCGAGCAGTGCCGCCGCGATGGTGAACAGGCCGAGTCCGATGGCGATGAAACGAAGCCAGGCCGGCCAGGGGCGCCATGAGCCGTCGGCGGCCCTGAAAGGCCGCAGCAACCCCATCAGGATGAGGATGACGCCGACGATGATGGTGGCGACAAAGCCCCTGGCGATCGTCAGCGAAAGCGGCGAACCCATCTTCTCGTTGACGACCGACAGGAAGTAATTGAACCCGAGCACCAGCGCCATGGCCGTCGTCAGCCCGACGAGCCAGCGCGCGGGACCGGTCGCGACTGGGATCAGCCGCCAGTTGGGCAGGCGCGGTTCGAGCGCGGCGTTGGTCAGCCGGTTGACGCAGAACACCATGCCGATCACCGTCAGCAAGGCATTGAGGAACGTGCCGATATCGCCCCGCAGCACATTGTAATAATTGAAGAAGAACACCGCCGAGGCGAAGAAGACGCCGAGCGCCAGGGTCGGCAGCAGCGTCGACCAGAAGGCCACCGACAGGCGGCTGAGATAGGACGGATCCTCGACGGTCGGGTCGGCCTCGAATATGCGGCCGAACAGGCGCCTGCCGCCGATCAACAGCACCGCCGCCAGCGCCAGGGCCATCAGCGTCGCCGCGAGGATCGCCTGGAACTTGAACCTGACGGCGAAGCTCAGCCACGACGACACCGACTTGTAGAGGCCCGAGAACTGGTCGTGCGCGTCGGAAAAGGCCTGCGGGCTCAGCGCCTCGGTCAGGTCATAGTGCTTGGTGATGACGCTGCGGAAAAGCTCGCTGCGCATGACGGCGATCTTGTCGACCAGCCCGTTGACGCGGATCGACAGGTTTTGCGCGCTGGCGACGACCGCGTTGATCTGAGCCTTTTCCGAGGAGAGCGCGCTGCGCTCGTTGTTGACGATCGCCGGCTCGGCAGGTTGCCCCTGTGCCGGTGGCAAGCCGAGCACCTCGACGCGGTTGTTGATGTCGGTGAGGCGCTGCCGGAATGCCAGCGCGCTGTTCAGCGCCGCCCGCGAAATATCCTCGAGCTGCAACCGGATGTCGACCAGCCCCGCATCGTCCTCATCGGGGTCGCCTAATTTCTTCTCCAGGCCGTCGGTCTTGGCCGTCAGGTCCTGGATGGCCTTGGTCTGGTCGGCGATGAGCTGCGACGAGCCATGGCCGATCGCCTGCGCCGACGCCTCCAGCGCCGGCTGCCCGAAGACAGCGACGATGACGACGACCAGGATCAGGCGCAGCAGGCGGAAGAACATGAGTTGTTGGCGACTCGCGGTCGAAAAATCCTCGAAATTTCCGCCCTTGATAAAGACCGACATATCGGGCGGCAAGCCGTCCCGACCGCATCGGCGGGAGTCGGCCTGTCGAAAAGCGATGGCGCAATCTTGGCTTTGCGCTTCCCGCCTGCTCTATAGTCTGCCGCTCGCATCATAAGGACGATAGGAAGAATGGCGGAATATTCAGCCTTCTCGCTGCTCAAGAACGCTCTGACCGGCAACAAGGATTGGAAGCCCGCCTGGCGCAAGCCGGACCCCAAGGCTTCCTATGACGTGATCGTCATCGGCGGCGGCGGCCACGGCCTCTCGACCGCCTATTATCTTGCCAAGGAACACGGCATCACCAATGTCGCGGTGCTGGAAAAGGGCTGGCTCGGCTCCGGCAATGTCGGCCGCAACACCACGGCGGTGCGTTCCAACTATCTCTTGCCGCAGAACACCCGCTTCTACGAACATTCGATGAAGCTGTGGGAGAACCTTTCGCACGACCTCAACTACAACGTCATGTTCTCGCAGCGCGGCTGCCTCAACCTCGCGCATACACCCGCCCAGCTCGACGATTATGCCAGGCGCGGCAACGCCATGCGGCATCTCGGCGTCGACGCCGAGCTGATGAGCGTCGACCGGATCAAGCGGCTTGTGCCGGCGCTGGACGTCTCGGGTTCGGCGCGCTTCCCGGTTCTTGGCGGGCTGATGCAGCCGCGCGCCGGCACCGCCCGGCACGACGCGGTCGCGTGGGGCTATGCGCGCGGCGCCGACCGGCGCGGCGTCGACATCATCGAAAATTGCGAGGTTACCGGCTTCCTGCGCGACGGCGGCCGCATCACCGGCGTTTCGACGACGCGCGGCGAAATCCGCGCCAAGAAGGTCGCGCTTGCGGTTGCCGGCAGCACCGGCCAGGTCATGCAGCTTGCCGGCATTTCGCACATGCCGATCGAAAGCCACGTGCTCCAGGCCTTCGTCTCGGAATCGCTGAAGCCCATCGTCGACACCGTTCTCACCTTCGGCATGGGCCATTTCTACATTTCGCAATCCGACAAGGGCGGCCTCGTTTATGGCGGCGACCTCGATGGCTACAACAGCTACGCCCAGCGCGGCAGCCTGCCGATTGTCGACGAGGTGATGAGCGAAATGCTGGCGCTGTTCCCCGGCCTGGCCCGCGTGCGCATGCTGCGCTCCTGGGGCGGGCTGTGCGACATGACGATGGACGGTTCGCCAATCATCACCACCGGTCCGCTGCCGGGCATGTATCTCAATTGCGGCTGGTGCTACGGCGGCTTCAAGGCGACGCCCGCGTCGGGCTGGTGCTTTGCCTACACGATTGCCAAGGACGAGCCGCACGAGTTCAACGCGTCCTTCACGCTCGACCGCTTCTATCGTGGCCTGATCATCGACGACAAAGGCCAGGGCGCGAACCCGCGGCTGCATTAGGGTTTTGAAAGAGAATGCTTATCACCTGTCCCTATTGCGGGCCGCGCGACGTCATCGAATTCACCTACCAGGGCGACGGTAACCGCGAGCGGCCGCAGCCGGCCTCGCAGAACCTCGACGCCTGGAACGCCTATGTCTACGACCGGCTGAACCCGGCCGGTGATCACAACGAGATCTGGCAGCATTCCGGCGGCTGCCGCGCGCATCTGAGGGTCGTGCGCAACACCATCACGCATGAGATCCTGAGCACCGCCTTCGCTCGTGGCGGCCACAAGGCGGGGGGCCGATCGTGAGCCCTCGCCGCACGGAGACCGGCGGCCGGATCGACCGGCTGCGCACCATCCGCTTCACCTTCGACGGCGCGCCTTACACCGGCCATGCCGGCGACACGCTGGCCTCGGCGCTGCTCGCCAACGGCGTGACGCTGTTCGGCCGCTCCTTCAAATATCACCGCCCGCGCGGTCTGCTTGCCGCCGGCGTCGAGGAGCCGAACGCGCTGGTGACGGTGCTGCGCGGCGAAGTGCGCGAGCCGAACATCCCGGCCACCATGGTCGAGATCTATGACGGTCTCGTCGCCGTCAGCCAGAACCGCACGCCTTCGCTTGCCTGGGATGTAAGCGCGATCAACCAACTCGGCGGCAAGATCCTTTCGGCCGGCTTCTACTACAAGACCTTCATGGGGCCAGTGATCGGCCCGCTGAAGGGCACGCGCTTCTGGATGTTCTGCGAGCATTTCATCCGTCGCGCCGCCGGCCTCGGCAAGGCCGGCACCGCGCCCGATCCGGCGCGCTACGAGCGCATGAACGCTTTTTGCGACGTGCTGGTCGTCGGCTCCGGTCCGGCCGGCCTGATGGCGGCAAAAGCCGCCGCCGACCAGGGCGCCCGCGTCATCCTCGCCGATCTCGAAGCCAACTTCGGCGGCTCCGCCAACTGGTCGGGCGAAACCATCGACGACATGCCTGCCGCCGACTGGGCCCAGCGCACCGTTGGCCAGCTCGAAGGTAACGACAATGTCCGCCTTTTGCCGCGCACGACGGTGTGGGGTTATTACGACGGCAACACGCTGGCCGCGCTCGAACGCGTGACCGATCACAAGGAAGTGGCCGCCAAGGGTGAGCCGCGCCAGCGCTACTGGGCGATCCGCGCAGGCACCGTGGTTCTCGCCACCGGCTCCTTCGAGCGGCCGCTGGTGTTCCCGGGCAACGACCGTCCCGGCGTCATGCTGGCGCATGCGGCGGAACGCTACGCAGTTGAATATGGCGTGCTGCCGGGACAGCGCATCGCGCTCTTCACCAACAACGACAGCGCCTACCGCTCGGCCCTCGCCTTGAAGAAGGCCGGCGCCGCGATCGTTGCCATCGTCGATGTCCGAAGCGACGTCTCGAACGACATGCGCCGGCTGGCGAGCGAAGCCGAGGCCGAGCTGCTGGACGGCCATGCCGTGGTTGCGACCGAGGGCGGCAAGGGCCTCACCGGCCTCAAGGTGCAGCGCTTCGACGCCACGAGCGGTGCGCTGAGCGGCGACGAACGCAGCATCCATGCCGACAGCCTTCTGATGTCCGGCGGCTGGTCGCCGACCATCCATCTTGCCAGCCAGGCCGGAGCGAAGGCCGAATGGAACCCGGCCCGGCAGGCTTTCCTGCCACCGAAGCCGACGCAGCGCTGGCCAAATCAGCAATGGATTGGCGCCGGCGCCTTCACCGGCAGTTTTTCGACTGCTGAAGCCATCGCCGAAGGCCGCGCGGCCGGCCTTCAGGCGGCTGGCGGTGCAGCGTCATCCGCTCCCCTGCCCGTCGTCGAGGCGGCCCCCGGCGATCCCGACCCGGCGCCGGTCTTCGAGATCAAGGCCAAGGGCAAGAGCTTTGTCGACTTCCAGCACGACGTAACCGCCGAGGACGTGCGGCTGGCGCATCGCGAAGGCTTCGTCTCGGTCGAGCATCTGAAGCGCTACACCACGCTCGGCATGGCGACCGACCAAGGCAAGAACTCCAATGTGCCTGGCCTTGCCATCATGGCCGAGGCGCTCGGCAAGCCGATCCCCGAAGTCGGCACGACGCGCTTCCGCCCGCCTTACACGGCGGTGTCGATCGGCTCCTTGGCCGCCGAGCGCTTCGGCGACCTCAAGCCCGAACGACTGACGCCGATGCATGACTGGCACCTTGCCAATGGCGCGAGGATGTATTCGGCCGGCCTCTGGTACCGCCCGATGATCTACGGCCTTGCCGGCGAGACGGTCGAGCAGGCCTATGTCCGCGAAGCGAAAGCGACACGCGAAAGCGCCGGCATCGTCGACGTCTCGACACTGGGCAAGATCGCCGTGCAAGGGCCCGACGCGGCCGAGTTCCTCGACCGCGTCTACACCAACATGTTTTCCACACTCGCGGTCGGCAAGGCCCGCTACGGCCTGATGCTGCGCGAGGACGGGCTTGCCTTCGACGACGGCACCACCTGGCGGCTTGGCGAGCAGGAATTCCTGATGACCACCACCACCGCCAATGCCGGCAAGGTGATGCAGCATCTGGAATATTTCCTCGACGTCATCTGGCCGGAGCTGAAGGTCACCGTCACCTCCGTCACCGACGAATGGGCGGGCGCGGCGATCGGCGGACCGAACGCGCGCGCCATCCTTGCCTCCTGCGTCACCGGCACCGCCGTCGACAACGCCAGCCTGCCCTTCATGGGCATCGTCCATGGCCGGATCGCCGGCGTTCCGGTGATGATCTGCCGGCTGTCCTTCTCCGGCGAAATGGCGTTCGAGGTCTATTCCGGCGCCGGCTACGGCACCCGCGTCTGGGAAGCCTTGATCGAGGCCGGCAAGCCTTTCGGCCTGGTCACCTACGGGCTCGAGGCGCTGGGCACGATGCGCATCGAGAAGGGCCATGTCACCGGCGCCGAGATCGACGGCCGCACCACCGCGCGCGATCTCCATCTCGACTGGATGCTGTCGAAGAAGAAGCCCTTCATCGGCTCGGCCATGATGGACCGTGAAGGCCTGATCGCGCCCGACCGGCTCGAACTGGTCGGCCTGATCGCCCTTGACAACCGGCCGCTCAACGGCGGCGGACACATCGTCGAGGAACTGGACGAGGCCAATCCGCACGACTCGCTCGGCCACATCACCGCCTGCTGCTATTCGCCGGCGCTGGGCAAATATGTCGCGCTGGCCCTGGTCAAGAGCGGCAAGGCGCGTCACGGGACCCGCGCGTTCGTCTCGGATCCGCTGCGCAACCGGTTCGGGCCGATCGAGATCGTCTCCAACCACTTCTACGATCCGGACGGGAGCCGCATGCATGGCTGAGCACCAGTTGCCCGAACGCCAATCGCCGCTCGAGCCGGACTATCATCCGGGCTCTCACGGCAATTTCGAACATGGCGTCGATGTCATCCTGTCCGAGACGCGGCCGGGCTCGATCCTGCAACTCGCCGCATGGCCGGGCGAAGAGAAGCGGCTGATCGAAATTGTCCGCAAGGTCACCGGGCTCGCGCTGCCCGACGGCGCCGGCGGTGGCGCGAGCAACAGTGCCCGCGCCGTTTTCGGCTTCGCACCGGGGAAATTCACCGTGGTGGACGAGGCCGAAGGCCTGGCTCAGGCCTTTGCCGGATCGATCACGCCGGCCATCGGCACACTGACGGACCTTTCGCACGGCCGCACCGCGATCCGCATCGCCGGCCCGAAGGCCGAATGGGTAATGGCGAAATTCTTCGCCATCGACTTCGCCTTGCCGGCCTTCCCGCTCGGCGCTGGACGTTCGACCAACCATCACGACGTCTTCGCGCAGATCCAGCGCACAGGCGCCGACCAGTTCGACATCTACGTCTTTCGCTCTTTCGCGCGCTCGTTCTGGAAGGCTTTGTGCCACGCCTCGGAGGAGGTCGGTTACGAAGTGCAATAGCCCGGCGCGGCAAGATCAGGAATGGTCCAGCCGGCATCTGGCACTACGGACGATTACAACTGCTGCTTGAGCGTTGGGCCAGCAGGGACGATAGATAGGAATCATCGGCGTTTGCTAGGGCAAATGTCCGCTCAGGCAACCAGTTCGACCATACTCTTCCATGACTGTTGAGACTTCGGCGACGGCCACGACCCGCTTTGCCCCGGCGGGCGGTCCGTCGATGCTGTTGCCGGCGACCGTCGCCTGCGGCGTGTTCATGACCAGCCTCGACCAGAATGTCGTGGTTACCGCGCTGCCCGGCATCGGCGAGAGCCTCGATCGCCCGCCAAGCCAGCTTGGCCTGCTGATCACGGTCTACGTCGCGAGCCTCATCGTCACCATGCCGCTCGGCGGCTGGTTGGCCGACCGCTTCGGCCTGCGCAACGTCTATTGCTTCGCGCTGCTCGTCTTTGCTGGCGCCTCGGCCCTGTGCGGCCTTTCGGAAAACATCTGGATGCTGGTCGGCTCGCGCGCCTTGCAAGGCTGCGGCGGCGCGTTGATGGGCACGCTTGGCCAGGTCGTGATCCTGTCGAGCTTCCCGCGCGACCGCACGCTGAAGATCAACATGTATATCTCGCTGGCCGGCCAATCCGGGCCGCTTGTCGGCCCGCTCGTCGGCGGCGCGCTCACCACTTACGTCTCCTGGCGCTGGATCTTCTACATCAACATCCCGATCGCGCTGACCGCCGCGATGCTGGCCGCCTCCATGTTTCCCACGACGACCAAGCCGGTCCGCACGCCGTTCGATTTTCCGGGCTTCCTGCTCGTCAGCAGCGGCATGGGGCTGCTGGTCTTCGGCATGGATTCGCTTGCCGCCAAGGATGCCGCAAGCAGTCTCATCGGCATCGAGCTTGGCCTAGCGATCGTCATCCTGGCGGTTGCCGCCTTCTATTGCCTGCGCGCCCGCAACCCGCTGCTCGATCTCAACCTGCTGCGCATCCGCACCTTCCGCATCTCCTTCCTCACCGGCGGCGCCCTCGACACGATCGGCCTGAGCTCGGTGGTTTTCCTGCTGCCGCTGATGTTCCAGCTCGGCTTCGGCATGAGCGCCGTGCAGGCCGGATCGCTGACCTTCGTCGCCGCGATCGGGTCGTTGATGATGCGCTTCTTCATGCCGCGCCTGTTGAACCGCTTCGGTTTCAGGCGCGTGCTGGTCACCAACACGCCGATCGTCGCTTTGCTGGTCGCGGGCTTTGCCCTGATGCAGGAGAGCCTGCCGGCCTGGATCGTCCTGGCCTACATCTTTGCCTTCGGCGTCTTCCGTTCCGTGCAATGGGCCTCGACCGGCAACCTTTCCTATTCCGACATCGCGCCGGAGCAACTCGCGCGCTTCAGCGCGCTCTATTACATCTTGTGGCAGCTTGCGGTGGCGATCAGCGTCGGCCTCGCCGCTGCGCTGCTGTCGCTGCTTGCCGGCGGCGGCAAGGCCAGCGTCAACGACTATCGCATCCTGTTCGTCATCGAAGGGCTGATCACGCTTTGCGCGCTGTCGGCTTATCTCAGGCTGACGCCGCAGGACGGCGCCCATGTCAGCGGGCACGGCGCGCATATGAGCACCGATTAGCCGACCGAGAAACTCGGCGCCATTATTCCGCGAAGCTTACCCAGTCCTCGAGCGGCGCGCGGTCGGTGCGGAACTCGTTTTCGGGCTTCGACGTGTCCTCATAGCCGAACGCCATGCCGCAGACGACAATCTCCTCGTCGGGAATACCGAGCACCGGCCTGATCTGGCGGTGATAGGGCGCGAAGGCCGCCTGCGGACAGGTATGCAGCCCCCTGCCCCGCGCCGCCACCATGATGTTCTGCAGGAACATGCCGTAGTCGATCCACGACCCCTGGTTCAATCTCCGGTCGATCGTGAAGATCATGCCGACCGGCGCGTCGAAGAAGATGAAGTTGCGGTCGTGCTGGGCGCGCATCCTGTCGACCTCGCGGCGGCCGATGCCCAGCACGCCATAGAGCCCGAAGCCGTTGGCGCGGCGGCGCGTGAGGTATGGTTCGAAGAACTGGTCGGGATAGTAGCGGTACTCGTCCCACTCCGCCTTTTCGGCGCGGATGCCGGAATTGAGGATGGCGTCGCTGATGCGCTGCTTGACCTCGCCCTTGGTCACATAGACGCGCCAGGGCTGCATGTTGGTGCCGGACGGCGCGCGCGCGGCGACGGCCAGGATCGCGCGGATCGTGTCGTCATCGACCATATCGGGCAGGAAGGCGCGCACCGACCGGCGCGACATGATCGCCTCATCGACGATCTCCGCATCCGACGCGATCCGGATGTTCTTCTCAAGCATGGGTCGTCCCTTTCGGCATGGCCAGAAACCCGCAACCCGGTTTCCTTAACGACCATCCGCAGACTATAAGCTAAAACTGGTCCCCGACCGGACGCCCCACTCGCCGCTCGTGCGCGAGCCTTTGCATCAACCGCCGAAAACGCGCAAGCAAATCTTGTGGCCTATGAAAATCTCCTTGATTTTTTCATGATTTTACCCTCTCATGAAATTTATCCAGATTTTTTCACGAGAAACCTTTGACCCCGACCGCGACCAAATCGGAGCAGGACAATGGTGACCGGCTGCTGGCCGGCGACATCCGTGCGCTCCGCAAGGCGCGCGGCCTCACGCTTGCTGAAATCGCGCTCAAGTTAGGCCGTTCGGTCGGTTGGGTCAGCCAGGTCGAGCGCGGCCTCTCGGTTCCTTCGCTCGGCGACCTCAGAGCATTCGCCAGCCTCTTCGATGTTCCGATCAGCCTGTTCTTCAGCCATGATGTCCCTGTCGAGCAGGAGCGCGGCGTGGTCGTGCGCGCCGGCAGCCGCCGTTCGCTTGGCACAAGTGAATCCGGCCTGGTGGAGGAGCTTCTGTCGCCCGACCTCGGCGGTAGCTTCGAGATGCTGCGCTCGGTCTTCGCGCCGGGCGCGGAGCTGAAGACCGAAGCGCGCCGCCCGACGGAAGAAGCAGGCTATGTCGCGTCGGGCACGTTCGAGATCGAGATCGACCGCGTCTGGCATCGTCTCGGCGAAGGCGATTCGTTCCGCTTCGAGGGCAAGCCGTTCCGCTGGCGCAATCCTGGCGTCGAGGCAGCGGTCGTCATTTGGGTGGTTTCACCGCCTGTCTATTGAACATTGCATGCCGCCCAAAAGTGCCCAGCGGTTTTGGGACATCGGCAAGCATCAACAGGAAGCAAAGCGCGACGTATCGCGCTTTGAGTTGGAGGAAGAACATGGCGGGTTTGCCGACCTCGGCACGCGTGGTGATCATCGGAGGCGGTGTCGTCGGCTGCTCATCGCTCTACCACCTTTGCAAGGCCGGCTGGACCGATTGCGTGCTTCTGGAAAAGAACGAGCTGACTTCCGGCTCGACCTGGCATGCCGCCGGCAACGTGCCGACCTTTTCCTCGTCGTGGTCGCTGATGAACATGCAGCGCTATTCGACCGAGCTTTACCGGGGTCTGGCCGAAGCGGTCGACTATCCGATGAACTACCATGTCACCGGCTCGCTCCGGCTTGCTCATAGCAATGAGCGCATGCAGGAATTCCAGCGCGCCAAGGGCATGGGCCGCTACCAAGGCATGGACATCGACGTCGTCGGCCTCGACGAGATCAAGCGCCGCTACCCCTTCATCGAGACGCATGAGCTGAAGGGTGCGCTCTACGATCCGAGCGACGGCGACATCGACCCGGCGCAGCTGACCCAGGCGCTCGCCAAGGGCGCGCGCGACATGGGCGCGAAAATCATCCGTTTCTGCCCGGTCACCGGCGTGCGCCGCGAGAATGGCGAATGGGTGGTTACCACCCCACAGGGCGAAATCCGCTGCGAGATCGTCATCAACGCGGCCGGCTACCGCGCCGCCGAGGTTGGAAAAATGTTCGGCCGCGAAGTGCCGATGATGGTGATGAGCCATCAGTACATATTGTTCGAGGAAATCCCCGAACTCGCCGCATGGTCGAAGGAACAGGGCAAGAAACTGCCGTTGCTGCGCGACGTCGACACCTCCTACTACCTGCGCCAGGAAAAGACCGGCATGAATCTCGGCCCCTATGAGCGCGATTGCCGCGCGCATTGGGCGGCCCACAACGATCCGATGCCGGAGGATTTTTCTTTCCAGCTTTTCCCCGACGATCTCGACCGCCTCGAGCACTACCTCGCCGATGCCGTGGCTCGCGTGCCGATCCTCGGCACCGCTGGCCTCTCCAAGGTGATCAACGGGCCGATCCCCTACGCGCCGGACGGCAACCCGCTGATCGGGCCGATGCCCGGCGTGCCGAATGCCTTCGAGGCCTGCGTCTTCACCTTCGGCATCGCGCAAGGCGGCGGCGCCGGCAAGGTGCTGGCCGAGTGGGTCACCGAGGGCCAGACCGAATGGGACATGTGGTCCTGCGATCCGCGCCGGTTCACGAGCTTTGCCTCGGCCCCCGACTATTGCGTCGCCAAGGGCATGGAAATCTATGGCAACGAATACGCCATCCAGTTCCCGCGTCATGCCTGGCCCGAAGGGCGCAACCGCAAGCTTTCGCTGCTGCATGAGCGCATCAAGGCGCTGGGCGGCCAGTTCGACGCCTATAATGGCTGGGAGCGCGCCACCTGGTATGCGAAGCCCGGCGACGACACATCGGAAGATGCCACCCTCACCTTCCGCCGCGAAGGTCCGTGGCACCGCGCGGTGCGCGAGGAATGCCTCGCCGTACGCGACGCCGCCGGCATCCTCGATCTGCCCGGCTTCTCGCGTTTCAACCTCGAAGGCCCCGGTGCGGCTGACTGGCTGGCAAGGCAGGTCACCGGCCTGGTGCCGAAGCCCGGCCGCATCGGCCTCGTCTATTTCGCCGACGACAAGGGCCGCATCGTCACCGAAATGTCGGTGGTACGCCATGGCGAGGACCAGATGACGTTGATCACCGCGGCGGTCGCGCAGTGGCACGATTTCGAATGGCTGAAGTCGCGCATGCCGGCCGCAGCCTTCACGCTGACCGATCGGACGGAGGAATACTCGACCCAGATCCTCGCCGGACCGAACTCGCGCAAGATCTTGGCCGACGTCTGCGACGCGGATCTCTCGCTGCCCTGGCTGACGCATCAGGAAACGACCATCGCCGGACGCCGGGCGAAACTGGTGCGCGTCTCCTTCGCCGGCGAGCTTGGCTGGGAGATCCACACCAAGGTCGCCGACACGACGGCCGTCTTCGACGCCGTCTGGACTGCAGGCCAGAAGCACGGGCTGAAACCCTTCGGCATGTATGCGCTGGATTCGCTGCGGCTGGAGAAAGGCTACCGCGCCTGGAAGGGCGATCTCTCGACCGACTATTCGATCCTGCAGGGCGGCCTGGAGCGCTTCGTCAAATGGGACAAGCCCGACTTCCGCGGCAAGGCGGCTTTGCTCAATGAAAAGCAGCAGGGCACGAAGAAGCGTTTCGTCACGCTGGTCGTCGAAAATCCCGGCGATTGCGACGCGCCCTATATGTCGACGCTGTGGCACGGCGGCAGCATCGTCGGCGAGACGACGTCGGGCGGCTGGGGCCACCGCGTCGGCAAGTCGATTGCGCTTGGCATGCTGCGCGCCGATCTCACGCAACCGGGCACGGCCATCGAAATCGAAATTTTTGGCGATCGCTTCAAAGCCATCGTCCAGAACGATGAACCGCTGTGGGATCCGAAGAACGAGAGGTTGCGGGCATGACCTCCGTCATCCTCACCGATGGCGGCATGGGCCAGGAACTGGTTCGGCGCAGCAGGTCCGAGCCGACGCCGTTGTGGTCGGCCAGGGTACTGATCGACGAACCGGACCTGGTGCGCGACCTGCACGCGGAATTCATCCGTGCCGGCGCACGTGTCATCACCATCAACACCTATTCGGCAACGCCGGAACGCCTGGCGCGCGAGGGCGCCGAAGATCTATTCAAACCGTTGCAGAAGCGCGGCATCGAACTGGCGAGGCAGGCCCGCGACGAAGCGGGCGACGCAGCCATCGCCGGCTGCCTGTCGCCTCTGTTCGGAAGCTACGCGCCGGCGCTGACCATCTCCTTCGAGGACACGCTCGATATCTATCGCCGCATCGTCGCCGAGCAGGCCGACAGCGTCGATCTGTTCCTGTGCGAGACGATGGCTTCCGCCGACGAGGCGCGGGCAGCGGTCACCGCGGCCTCGGAAAGCGGCAAGCCCGTATGGGTGTCCTGGACGCTCGCCGATCATGGCCCGCCGCGCCTGCGCAGCGGCGAAACCATTGCTGCCGCCGTCAACGCTCTCGACGACCTGCCGGTCGCGGCCCGGCTGCTCAACTGCTGCCGGCCCGAAGCCATCGCCGCCGCCTTGCCCGAACTCGTTGCCCTGGGGGGACAGGTGGGTGCCTATGCCAACGGCTTCACTTCGGTCGAGGCATTGAAGCATGGCGGGACGGTGGACGTGCTGCACGCCCGCCATGATCTCGATCCGCAAGCCTATGCCGACCAGGCCATCGGCTGGGTCGATGCCGGCGCCGGCATTGTCGGCGGCTGCTGCGAGGTCGGCCCCGCCCATATCGCCGCCCTGCGCGACAAGCTCACGCGGGCCGGCCACCAGATTTCGGGAGTTTCCTGATGCCAAAGCCGTCAAAGCGCATTACTGCCATCGTGCCTTCCGGCAAGGATGGTTGGGAGGTTCATTTCGCCGCCTGGAATCGGAAGCAGGCCGGCGAAGACATCATCGTGCTCTCGGTCGGCGACCATGATTTCGACACGCCGTCTGAAACGATCGAGGCTTGCGTGACCGCCGTGCGCGGCAGCAACCATCACTACACGCCGCTGCCCGGCCTGCCGCGCCTGCGTAAGGCGATGGCCGCCGCCGCGACCGCTTGCGCCGGCATCCTCACGGAACCCGACGAGGTCATCGCCACGCCTGGCGGCCAGGCAGCGCTTTACGCTGCCGTGCAGGGCGTGCTCGACCCTGGCGACCACGCCATCGTCGTCGCGCCCTATTACGCCACCTATCCCAACACCTTCAGCGCCGCGGGCGCCAGCTTCACCGTGGTCGAGACGCCCGCCGAAGATGGATTCCAACCCCGCGCGGAGATGATCCGCGCCGCGCTCAAGCCCAACACCCGCGCCATCCTGATCAACACGCCGAACAATCCGACGGGCGCCGTCTACTCGCGCGAACGGCTCGAGCAACTGGCTGAAATCTGCAAGGAGCATGATCTCTGGCTGCTGTCGGACGAGGTCTATTGGACGCTTGGCGGCGGCGAGCATATCTCGCCGCGTTCGCTGCCCGGCATGGCCGAGCGCACGCTGGTCATCAACTCCATGTCGAAAAGCCACGGCATGACCGGTTGGCGCATGGGCTGGCTGACTGGGCCGAAAGCGATGATCGCGCTGATGACCGACCTCAATCTGGTCACGACCTATGGCCTGCCGGCCTTCATTTCGATCGCCTGCGCCGAGGCGTTGGAGAACCACTATGGCGTGAAGGACATCGCCGAACGCTATGCCGCGCGACGCACCGTCTTCCTCGATGCCATACGCGGCGCCAACGAAGTCACCGTGCGCGGCTCCGAAGGCGGCATGTACATCATGCTCGATGTCTCTGCCGTCGAGCCCGACGACGAGAAATTCGCCTGGGCGCTGCTCGACAAGGAAAAGGTCGGCGTCATGCCCGGATCGAGCTTCGGCGAGGCCGCGGCCGGGCACATCCGCATCAGCCTCTGCCAGCCCGAACCCATCCTCAAGGAAGCAGCGCTTCGCGTGCGCCGCTTCGCCTCCAACTACCGCCGCGAGGCAGCATGACCAAGGCCATCCCCAGTAAGGCCCGCGCCGTCATCATCGGCGGCGGCGTCTCCGGCTGCTCGGTCGCCTATCACCTAGCCAAGCTCGGCTGGACCGACATTGTACTCTTGGAGCGCAAGCAGCTCACCAGCGGCACCACCTGGCATGCGGCCGGACTGATCGGCCAATTGCGCGGCTCGCAGAACATGACGCGGCTGGCGAAATACTCGGCCGACCTCTACGTCAAGCTCGAAGCCGAGACCGAGGTCGGCACCGGCATGCGCCAGGTCGGCTCGATCACCGTCGCGCTGACCGAAGAGCGCAAGCACGAGATATATCGGCAGGCATCGCTCGCCCGCGCCTTCGATGTCGACGTGCGCGAGATTTCGCCGAGCGAAGTCAAGGAGATGTACCCGCATCTCAATGTCTCGGACGTGGTCGGCGCGGTGCATTTGCCGCTCGACGGCCAGTGCGATCCGGCCAACATCGCCATGGCGCTGGCCAAGGGCGCGCGCCAGCGCGGCGCGACAATCATGGAGAACGTCAAGGTCACCAAGGTCCACACCAGGAACGGCCGCGTCTCCGGCATCTCCTGGGCGCAGGGCGAAGAGCAAGGCACGATCGAAACCGACATCGTCGTCAACTGCGCCGGCATGTGGGCGCGCGAGCTTGGCCGGCAGAACGGCGTCACCATCCCGCTGCATGCCTGCGAGCATTTCTATCTCGTCACCGAGCCGATCCCCGGCCTGTCCCGCCTGCCGGTGCTGCGTGTCCCGGACGAGTGCGCCTACTACAAGGAGGACGCCGGCAAGATGATGCTCGGCGCCTTCGAGCCGGTGGCGAAGCCCTGGGGCATGGACGGCATCCGCGAGGATTTCTGCTTCGATCAGTTGCCCGAGGACATGGATCATTTCGAGCCGATCCTCGAAATGGGCGTCAACCGCATGCCGATGCTGGGCACCGCCGGCATCCACACCTTCTTCAACGGTCCAGAGAGTTTTACCCCCGACGATCGCTACTATCTCGGCGAGGCGCCGGAACTTGCCGGCTACTGGATGGCGACCGGCTACAATTCGATCGGCATCGTCTCCTCGGGCGGCGCCGGCATGGCGCTGGCGCAATGGATCAACGACGGCGAGGCGCCCTTCGACCTTTGGGAAGTCGACATCCGCCGCGCCCAGCCCTTCCAGAAGAACCGCCGCTATCTCAAGGAGCGCGTGTCGGAAACGCTCGGCCTGCTCTACGCCGACCATTTCCCCTATCGCCAGATGGCGACCTCGCGCGGTGTGCGCCGCTCGCCTTTGCATGAACATTTGAAGGCGCGCGGCGCCGTCTTCGGCGAGGTGGCGGGCTGGGAGCGCGCCAACTGGTTCGCGCGTGACGGCCAGGAGCGCGAATACCGCTATTCCTGGAAGCGGCAGAACTGGTTCGACAACCAGCGCGACGAGCATCAGGCCGTGCGCAACGGCGTCGGCCTGTTCGACATGACCTCCTTCGGCAAGATCCGCGTCGAGGGCCGCGATGCCTGTACCTCCCTGCAACGGCTCTGCGCCAACGACTTGGACGTGGCTCCGGGCAAGATCGTCTACACGCAGATGCTCAATGCCAAGGGCGGCATCGAGAGCGACCTCACCGTGACGCGACTTTCCGAAACAGCTTATTTCCTCGTCGTGCCGGGCGCCACCTTGCAGCGCGACCTTGCCTGGCTGCGCAAGCATGTCGCCGACGAATTCGTCGTCATCACCGACGTGACCGCCGCCGAAGCCGTCATCTGCCTGATGGGACCGGAAGCGCGAAACCTGATCCGGAAGGTCAGCCCGAACGATTTTTCCAACGAAGCCAATCCGTTTGGCACTTTCCAGGAGATCGAGATCGGCATGGGCCTCGCCCGGGCGCATCGCGTCACCTATGTCGGCGAGCTCGGCTGGGAACTCTACGTCTCGACGGAGCAGGCCGCCCATGTCTTCGAGGCGATCGCTGAAGCCGGCGCCGATGTCGGCCTGAAGCTTTGCGGCTTGCATACGCTCGATTCCTGTCGCATCGAAAAGGCCTTCCGCCATTTCGGCCACGACATCACCGACGAGGACAATGTGCTGGAGGCCGGCCTGGGCTTTGCCGTCAAGACGAGCAAAGCCGGCTTTATCGGCCGCGACGCGGTGCTCAGGAAGAAGGAAGCCGGCCTGTCACGCCGGCTGGTGCAGTTCCGCCTGAAAGACCCCGAGCCCCTGCTCTTCCACAACGAAGCGATCCTGCGCGACGGCAAGATCGTCGGCCCGATCACCTCCGGCAATTACGGCCACCATCTCGGCGGCGCGATCGGCCTGGGTTACGTGCCGTGCGAGGGCGAAAGCGAGGCGGACGTGCTTGCCTCATCCTACGAGGTCGAGATCGCCGGCGAGCGCTTCGCGGCGGAGGCATCGCTGAAGCCGATGTATGATCCAAAGGCGGAGCGGGTAAGGATGTAGCGCCACCTTCCCTTCGCCCCGTTTACGGGGAGAAGGTGCCCGAAGGGCGGATGAGGGGTAAGCGCCAAGTTCTGCAAGTGAAGCGCCGCTCCTCATCTGCCTGCCGGCATCTTCTCCCCGTTGAACGGGGAGAAGGACGCTAATCTTAAAACCGCTCCAGCCTCGCCCTCACTTTGCCCAAAAACGCCGCCCGGCTCTTCGGCGTCGAGGCGTCCATCAGATAATGCGCCAGGAAAAACGTCCTGCAGCGCGTGGCGCAGAGCGCCCGCATGCCGCGCAGGATGGTCTTGCGGCCGGGCTGGCCAACGACCACGCTCCACCAGGTCGGCGCGCCGCAAGTGGTGATGACGCCGACCTTGGTGACATGCGTCATCAGCGACTTGATGCGGCCCTTTCCGGCCGGCAGCTGGAAGGCGATGTCGGTCGCCCAGACCCGGTCGAACCAGCCCTTCAGCATCGCCGGCAGGCCGTACCACCAGGTCGGATAGATGAAGAGGATCGCCTGCGCCCATTTCAGATGCTCGAAATGCGGCTTGAGCGCCGGGTCTTCCGGCGCCCGGTCGTTGTAGAAGCGCCGCTCCTCGCAGCTCATCACCGGGTCGAAATTCTCGGCATAAAGATCGAGCAATCTTACATCGCAACCCTTTGCCTTCAGCACCTCGACGGCAGTATCGCGGATCGCCGCGCAATAGCTCTCCGGCACCGGATGGCAATAGACCACCAGCACGCGCATCAGAAAGCGTCCATCGTCGCCGAGACCTTCGTCATGAAGGCGTCGCGCGTCTCGTCGGTGGAGAGGTTCATCGAATAATGCGCGAGATAGGAGACGGAAGCGCCGGGCTTGATCGTGGCCCGCAGCATGCGCTTGACGATCTTGCGCGGCGGGTCGCCCATCAGCATGGCGCGAAAACGGCTGCCGCCATAGGTGGTGATGGCCGCCATTTTACGGATATTGTGCAGCGTCGGCCGCACCTTGCCGTCGACCAGCTTGAACGACACGCCGGGCAGGAAGACCCGGTCGAAAAAGCCCTTCAGGATCGCCGGATAACCGTAATTCCAGACCGGGAAAGACAGCACCAGCGCTTCTGCATTCCGCAGCCTTTCGACATAGGGGGCGACCGCGTCGTCCGGCCCGCGCGGGTCGTGGTAGCCGAGCCGCTCGGCGCGCGTCAGCCGCGGATCGAAATCCTCTGCGTAGAGGTCGCAATCGTCGACAGCATGACCCGCCGCGGCGAGCCGCTCGACGATCGTCCGGTGCAGGCCGGCGTTGAAGCTGGTCTCCACCGGATGCGCGAAGAGCACGAGGATCTTCACGGGACAACGTCCCGAACGTCAGCGCGAGGCACCCCCCTCTGCCCTGCCGGGCATCTCCCCCGCAAGGGGGGAGATCGGACTGCCGCATCGCTTTCGCCAATTATCAGCGTGGCAGGTTGGCCGCAGCGCTCAAGCTGCCAATCTCCCCCCTTGCGGGGGAGATTTCCGGTAGGACAGAGGGGGGTGTTCAAGCGCAAACCTCTCCTCACCCGGCTCCCTGCAGCCCCTTGAACAGGAACGGCTTGCCGGAGCGGTAGTCGTAGCCGGGATTCTCCCAGGCGATCATCTTGCCCGGGTTGAGGAGGCCTTGCGGATCGGTATCGCGCTTGAAGGCAAGCTGCACGTCATCGGTCCGCTTCATGCCGCCTTCCTCCAGCGTGTAGCGGTGCGGGTTAAAAATCCAGCAGCCATTGTCCTCATGGATGCGAATGATCTCGTCGAGCCTTTCTTCTGTGGTGTAGCGCACCAGCGGCAGGCCTGCGACGCCGATGGCGCCGTCGAAGCGGATGAATTCCAAATGCGCCGGCACCTCGTCGCCGAAACGGTCGACCATCGCCTTGACATGGGCGAGATGGTCCGGCGACGGATAGCGCGTCTGCAGATAGGTGATCGTCGGATCGACCCGGATCGCCCGCAGCGTCGTGTGGTTCCAGGTCAGCTCATAGGCCGGCGGCAGCCCCTTGATATCGGCCCCCTGGTCGGCCCGGAACACGATCTCGCCTTTGCCGCTGCGCACGAATGCGACAAAGGCGTCCATCGCGTGCGGCGCGATCATGCATATCACGATGCTCTGCTCGCGCCGGAAGAATTTCTGGTGCCGTTTGAAATAGTCGTAAGGGATGGGCGCGGCGATCGGTGTGATCAGCTTGGCCAAAATGCCGTCCTGAACGGCGAGATCGTTTCCGAAACCGGCCGCATCCATGAAATCGTCGAAGCCGACGATGACATCGATCCAATCGTAAGAGGCCGTCAGCGGCATCTCGACCTCGGTGATGATGCCGTTGGTACCATAGGCGTGCATGACCTTGAGCACGTCCTCGCCGGTCAGTTCCATGACGCGCGGCTCGGCCTCCATTGTCACGGTCCGCAGGCGAATGACGTTGCCGAGGTCGCGCAAGCCGCCCCAGCGGATCGAGCCGACGCCGCCCGAACCGCCGGCGACGAAGCCGCCGATCGAAGCCGTGTTGTAGGTGGAAGGCGACATGCGCAGCTCCTGCCCGGAATGCGCCCGCGTCGCCTTGTCGATGTCGGCGAGCACGGCGCCAGGCCCAGTCACCACGCGCCCCGGCGCGATCGTCTTGATCTCGTTCATCTCGGCAAGGTTGAGCACCACGCCGCCCGACAGCGGCATCGCCTGCCCGTAATTGCCGGTGCCGCTGCCGCGCGGCGTCACCGGGACGCCGTGCTTGTGGCACGCGGCAAGCACGCGAATGACTTCGTCCTCGTTCTTCGGCGTGACGATCAGGTCGCCGGTGACATGGTCGAGCTGCGCCTTCAGCACCGGGCTGTACCAGTAGAAGTCGCGGCTCTTCTGCTGGACGATGGCCGGATGGTCGTCGACCTTGAACCCGTCGAGATCGCGCTTCAGCACTGCGATATCCATCATCCCACCATCAGTTCGTCGAGTTCGGCATAGTCGGGCAGTTGGCGTTCGATCGCCCTGCCCTCGCGTACCACGATGCGATCCGATTCGGGCCGCGACAGCAATTCGGTCCAGCTGCGGCCCTTGAAGACGATGAAGTCGGCGCTGCCTCCGGCAGCGAGCACGCCGGCGCCGTCGAGCCGCATCACCTCGGCCGGCGTCGCCGCCACCGCCCTAGGCCAGTCGCCGACCGGATGATCGAAATGCAGGATGCGAGTCGCCATGCGGTAGACTTCCAGCATGTCGAGATCGCCGTAAGCGTAGAACGGGTCGCGTGTGTTATCGGATGCGACCGCCGCCTTGATGCCGCGCGCCTTCATCTCGTGCAGCAGCGTCACGCCGCGCCAGCGCGGCGTCGTTTCGTTGTTGCGGCGATCCTGCAGATAGAGGTTGCACATTGGCAGCGACACAACGGCGAGCCCTGCCTTGGCAACCTTATCCAGCGTGTCGAGCACCTCAAGGTCAGGCTGGCGTGCCAGCGAACAGCAATGGCCGACCAGGATGTTGCCCTCAAAACCGTTCCACAGCGAAGCCTCGGCGATCTTCTTCAAAGAGATCGCCGCGACATCGTCGGTTTCGTCGGCATGGAAATCGAGATCGAGCCCATGCTTGATCGCCTGGGCGAAAACCTGGTCGAGCAGTTCCTCGAGATCGGGCACCATATAGGTGACGACGCCAAGCACCCCCTTGGCCGCGGCGACGCGTTTCGCCAATTTCTCGAACCATTTCTTGTCGCGCACGCCTTCGATGCCGAGCAGGCAGGCCGCCTGCAGATCGATCCTGCCGCGCCATCTCTCCCGCATCGTTTCGAATACCGGCCAGGAGATCTCCTCTTGCGGCGGCACGCTGTCGAGATGCGTGCGCACGGCCTTGGTGCCATGCGCATAGGCTGAGCGCAGCGAGAAATCCATGCGGCGCGCGACGTCCTCGGCGCTCCAGCGCGCGGCGCGATCGGCGCCGGTGGCATTGAGCGCGCCCATGAAGGTGCCGTCGGGATTGGGCTTTCGCGGCCAGATATGGCCCTTGTCGATATGGGTGTGGCAGTCGACGAAGCAGGGCAGCACGATCCGGCCGGCGAGGTCGATCGCGTCGGCCGGGAGCTTCGATTTGCCATGCGAGCCAATGCTGGAGATCTTGCCGTCGGCGACAGATATCTCGGCAAGCGCGAAGCCGTCGCTGTCGAAGGCTGCGGCGAGGCCGGGCGTCAGCGATGCATGCAGCCGGACATTGGCAAGCCGGTATGACGCTTTGTCCGGAATCAACTGCAGCTCCCTTGGGTGACGAGACGAACCACCCTAGCGCTCCTGCTTCAGCGCGCTCTCGTGCCAGCGGCGCAGGATGAGATGCGACACCAGCGACAGCACCAGGAAGATCAATATGCCGGTCAGCGAGATCAGGATCAGCGCCGCGAACAGGCGCGGCGCGTTGAGCCGGTAGCCGGCCTCGATGATGCGCGATGCAAGCCCGGACGACTGCCCCTGCGCGCCGGCGACGAATTCGGCCACCACCGCGCCGATCAGCGACAGGCCCCCGGCGATCTTCAGCCCGCCGAGGAAATAGGGCATCGCCGCCGGCAGGCGCAGATAGCGCAATTGCTGCCAGCGCGTCGCGCCGTTGAGCTCGAACAGGTCGCGCAGGTTCCGGTCGACCGAATTCAGGCCGAGCGTGGTGTTCGACAGGATCGGGAAGAAAGCGACGATCCAGGCGCAGAGCAGCAGTTTGACGGTCTGGTTGTTCACATAGATGTTGATCAGCGGGAAGATGGCGACGATCGGCGTCACCTGCAGCACGATGGCGAAGGGGAAGAACGACATCTCCACCCATTTCGATTGCGCGAACAGCACCGCCAGCCCGACGCCGCCGATCACGGCGAGAGCCAAGCTGAGGAAGGTGATCCTGAGCGTCACCAAGAGCGACGAGAACAACAGGCCCGCATCATTGTGCAGCGTCTGCAGCACCACTCCCGGCCGCGGCAGGATATATTGCGGGATCTCGTTCCAGACGCAGATGCGATCCCACAGCACGATCGCCAACACCATAATCGCCAGCGGCAGCACCCATCTGCCGATGCGCTCCAGCCGCTCCTGGCGGGCGCGGCGCGCCTCTTCCGGATCGAGCTTCAGCGTAGCGTCTTCAATGGCCGTCATGGCGCGGTCCGGCGGTTGAGTTGATGGCGTTCACCAGCACGTCCGAGGCCTGCCGGCAAAGCGCGGCATAGTCCGGCGAGGTCCGGAACGCTTCGTCACGCGGATAAGGCGCATCGACGGCGAGTTCGCCGAAGACGCGGCCCGGACGCGCGGCCATGACGACGACGCGGCTGGACAGGAACACGCTTTCGAACACGCTGTGGGTGACGAAGACGACGGTGAAGCGCTCGTCCTGCCAAAGCTCCAAGAGATCATTGTTGAGCTTGAAGCGGGTGATCTCGTCGAGCGCGGCGAAGGGCTCGTCCATCAGAAGGATGCGCGGCTTGGTCACCATGGCCCGCGCGATCGAGACGCGCATCTTCATGCCGCCCGAAAGCTCGCGCGGCACGGCGTTCTCGAAGCCGGTGAGATGGACGCGCGACAGCATCTCCATCACGGCCGGCTCCGCCTTGGCGCGCGACACGCCCTTCAGCCTGAGCGGCAGCCAGACATTGTCGAAGACGCTGGCCCAGGGCAACAGCGTCGGCTCCTGGAAGACGAAGCCGGTGTTCGAGCGGTCGATCGAGCCGCGCCAGTCGAGCTGGCCGGAGGTCGGCGTCGACAGGCCGGCGATCAGCCTGAGCGCCGTCGACTTGCCGCAGCCGGAGGGGCCGAGCAGGCTTAGGAAATCACCCTCGCGGATCGTAAGGTCGACCTTGCTCAGCGCCGTCACGCCGTTGGAAAAGACCTTGCCGACATTGCGCAGGGCAAGCAGCATCGGGGTCTCTCCCGATGCCGCCGGCGTCTCAGCCACTTTCTCCTGGATCATCTCAGGCAGGCCGCCTTACTTCTTCAGCTCCAGCCCGATACCCTTGTTGATGAAGGCCAGCGTATAGGCCTTCTTGATGTCGATGCCCGGCTGCGCGACTTTGGCCTTGACCATCTTGTCGTAGAAGCTTTGGATGCGGGCTTCGTTCATCGTGCCGATGCCGAGCTTTTCGGAATCGCCCGAATCGACGACGCCGAACTTCTTCATCTGCTCGATCGAGAAGGCGATCTGCTCATCCGTCATGTCCGGATTGTCCTTCTTGATCATATCGTTGGCGGCCTTGTTGTCACCGTAGAGATACTTGTACCACCCCTTGGCCGAGCCATCGACGAAGCACTGCACAACCTCCGGCCGCTTGTCGATCGTATCCTGCATCACCTCGATGGTGGTCGAATACGTATCCCAGCCATAGTCGGCGAGCAGGAACTGGTTCGGCACGAAGCCGCCCGCCTTCTGCACCGCGAACGGCTCGGACGTCACATAGCCCTGCTGGATCGACTTCTTGTTGGCGATGAAGGGCGCCGGATTGAACGTATAGGGCACGCGCTTGGCGGCATCGAAGCCGAGATCTGTGACCATCCACTGGAAGAAGGTCTGCGCACCCTCGTCGCCCATGATGTACTGGTCGGCGCTCTTCAGGTCCTCCCACTTGTCGAGCCCCTGCCCCGGCTGGGACATGATGACCTGCGGATCCTTCTGGAAGTCGGACGCGACGACACGCATCGGAATGCCCTGCTGCACCGCGTCGAAGGCCGAAAGCAGATTGCCGCCCATATAGAAATCGATCTTGCCGGCAAGCAGCATCGGCCGGCCGCTGACCTGCGGGCCGCCCTGCATGATGGTGACGTCGAGGCCGCAGGCGGCATAGGTGCCGTCGGCAACGGCTTGGTAGTAGCCGCCATGCTCCGGCTCGGCCAGCCAGTTGGTGCCGAACGTCACCTTCTCGTTCGCGGCCGCGCTCAGTGTGCCCGCCACCAGCAAGGCGATCGAGCCCGCCAGGACCTTCCCATTTCCGATCATAAAACTCACCCTCTCTTGGCTCCGGCGCGCAACGCGCTGGGCTCGATACCATTGGTTCAAGAAGCAAGACACATGCCACCGCCCGGGCCGCCCGCTTGCGCGGCAGTCATTGCCGAGACCGGAAGGGTCATGCTGTACGCGAGGCATCGTGCCTATTTTTTGGACGGCTGTCCATAATCGCTCTGGCGGCATGCACCGCATCTTGAAGGTTTCATGAATCGAGCCTTAGTCTGCGGGCGCACAGGAGAATGCCATGCTGAAATACCTCGCCCCCAAGACGATCAAGCCGCCCTTCGCCCGCTACAGCCACGGCGTTGAGATACCCGCTGGAAAACGGCTGGTGCTGTGCTCCGGACAGCTGGGCATCGGGGCTGACGACCATGTTCCCGAGGACGCCGGCGCCCAGGCCGAGCTCTGCTTCAAGAACATCGCCGCGATTCTGAGCGAAGCCGGGCTGACCTTGAACGACACCGTTCGCATCAACGCCTTCGTCACCGACCGCGCATATCTGCAGGCCTATATGGATGTCCGCAACCGCTTGTTTTCGGACCCGGCGCCGGCCTCGACGCTGATGATCGTTTCCGGCTTTGCGCGTCCGGAATTCAAGGTCGAGGTCGAAGTTCTGGCAGCAGGCTAGCTGTTGCCGGGGATAGTCTTTAGACCTCAGGCCGGACAGCAGACCAATCGGGAGACGAAAAGTGACGACAAGACGTGTGTGGTGGGGCGACTACCGGACGACCGAATATGCCTCGATCGACGCCGAAGCGACTATCGCCGTGCTGCCGGTGGCGGCGATCGAGCAGCACGGCCCGCATCTGCCGGTCTCGACCGACACCTCGATCATGGTCGGCATGCTGGAGACGGTGATCACGCGCCTGCCCGACGATCTCGACATCCGCATCCTGCCGGTGCAGGCGGTCGGCAAGTCGAACGAGCACTTGCACGCGCCGGGAACGCTCACCCTGCCGGCCACCACCTTGGTCGATGCCTGGACCGAGCTTGGCCTGTCCGTCGCCCGCGCCGGGGTCCGGAAACTGATCATCGTCAATTCGCATGGCGGCAATGAAGAGATCATGGGCATCGTTTCGCGCGAATTGCGCGTGCGCGCCAAAATGCTGTCGGTGAAGACGAGCTGGCAGCGTTTCGGCCGCGCGGCCGGCATGTACACCGAGCTCGAGGACCGTCACGGCATCCATGGCGGCGATGTCGAGACCTCGTTGATGCTGCACTTCCGCCCTGATCTCGTCGACATGACCAAGGCGGATGACTTCGTCTCCAATGTCGCCCGCGCCGAAAAGGAATTCGCCCTGCTGCGCCACACCGGAACGCACGCCTTCGCCTGGATCGCCAGCGACCTCAACCCGAACGGCGTGGTCGGCGATGCCTCGATCGCCACGGCCGAGAAGGGTCGGCTGACGGCGGAAATGCAGGCCGACGGCTTTATCAACCTGGTCAGGGATGTTCGTAAGGCAAAGCTTGCCGAGTGGCTGTCGTAGCGTCCGCTCTGATCTAAGCTTCGATCCCCAATTCGAAGGGTATCCCCTCGAACGCGTCGGCGCCGCGCCCGATCGCCTCGATCGCCGCGATCATGCGGCCGTCGCGCTGAAGCAGCATGTCGGCAACCGCGATCAGCCGTGGATTGGGCGTCGCCGTCGGCGAGAGGAAACGCAGCGTCCGGGCGAGTTCCATCTCGTCGCGCTTGGGCGAAAGCGCCGCCGCGATGATATAGGCCGACGCGGTCGAGCGGCTGACGCCGGCATAGCAATGCACCACCAGCGGCTTTGCCCGGTCCCAGCGATAGGCGAAATCGAGCAAGGCCCGCACATGCTCCTCGCCGGGCACGGTCATGCCTTCCTGCGCGACGGCGATGTCGTGCATGACGAGATGCAGGTGGTTTTCCGCCGGGATCGAGGCCGGGCGGAGCACTTCGGTGCCGGCGGCGAGCAGCGACAACAACCGCTGCGCACCGGTCCTTGCCACGGTCTCGTCGACCTTCGACAGCGAACAGACGTGGATCATTGCCCGAACTCCTTCGGTGCATCCTTGCGCCGCGCGGCCCACGTGGCAAGGGCGCCTTCGAGGCGCTGCCATTCCGCCTCGCTGCCCGGCAGTCCGATGCGCAGAACGTGAAGCCGCTCAGCGAAGTGACGGACCAGCACGCCACGCTCGCCGAGCGCCGAAAACAGGCTTGGAGAATCGTTGAAAGACACATAGCGGAACAGTGATGTGCCGCCGGAGATTGGCACACCGCACTTTCCAAGCAGCGCGTCGAGTCGTTTGGCATCGGAGGCGAGACGTACCCGCATGTCCTCCTGCCATCCCGCATCCGACAGCGCGCGGATGCCATATTCGAGCGCCGGACCGGCCACCGCCCAGGGCCCCAGCTGCGCATCCAGCCGCTCGGCCGTCAGCTGATCCGTCAGCGCGAAGCCGAGCCTCACGCCGGCGAGGCCGAAGAACTTGCCGAACGAGCGCAGCACGACGATACCGCCCGCCCCGACATCGCCGGCCAGGCTTTGCTCGATCGGGCCGACATCCATGAAAGCTTCGTCGACGACGAGCAGCCCGCCCTTGGCGCGAAGCCGCGCGGCAAGGTCGAGCAGGCGGGCCTTTTCGATCACCCGCCCGTCAGGATTGTTGGGATTGACCAGCACCGCCAGGTCGGCCTCGCCCAGCGCGTCGAAATCGCTGACCTCCGCAACCGCATGGCCGGCGATGGCCGCGGCCCGGGCGTGTTCGGCATAGGTCGGGCCGAGCACCAGCGCCTTGCCGGGTCGCACCAGCGAAGCGACGCGCGGCAGCAAAATCTGCGTGCCGGGCGCCGCCGTCACATGTGCCGCTGACGGCGCGCCATAGGCCGAAGCCGCAATTTCGGCCAATTCACGCAGTTGTCCTGCCTCCGGCAATCGGGACAGGGCGGTGGCGGGCAGGTCGAAAAGCGGATAGGAGTGCGGATTGATACCTGTCGAGAGGTCCACGAAAGGTTTGGGCGCATGAGGAAAGAGCGCGCTTGCGCGGCCAAGGCTGCCGCCATGATCAACCGCTGCAATCGCTCCGCTTAGAAGCTTCATGTCAATCCTGATCGCTTTCCTGTCACTCGCCGTCGAACGTACCCTCGGCTACCCGGACTGGCTGTTCAACGCCATCGGCCACCCGGTAACCTGGATCGGCAGGCTGATATCCTTTCTCGATCGCCGGCTCAACCGCGCGACGGATTCCGACGAATTGCGTCGCCGCCGCGGCGTCCAGGCCTTGCTCGTCATTCTGCTGGTGCCCGGCCTGATCGGCCTGGGGCTGCATGTCCTGCTCTGGATGATGTTCCCCACGGGCCTCGTCATTGCCGCGATCCTCGGCTCCTCGCTGCTGTCGCAGAAAAGCCTCGCCGAGCATGTCGAGAAGGTCGCCGACGCGCTGGAGACCGGCGGCCTGACGCTCGGCCGCATCGCCGTCTCGCGCATCGTCGGCCGCGATCCCGAAAAGCTCGACAAAGCGGGCGTCGCGCGCGCCGCGATCGAAAGCCTGGCCGAGAATTTCTCCGATGGCATCGTCGCACCTGCCTTCTGGACCGGCATCGGCGGCCTTGGCGGCGGCGCGGCCTACAAGGCCGCCAACACCGCCGATTCGATGATCGGCCACCGCACGCCGCAATATGAGGCCTTCGGCCGGGCCGCCGCCCGCTTCGACGATCTGGTCAACCTGCCCGCATCGCGGCTCACCGGCCTGCTCATCGTCTTGGCGGCCTTTCTTGTCCCAGGCGCCGATCCGCGCGGCGCCTGGCAGGTCATGCGACGCGATGCCAGGAAACACCGCTCGCCCAATGCCGGCTGGCCGGAGGCGGCGATGGCCGGCGCGCTCGGGCTGTCCCTCGCCGGACCGCGCAGCTATGACGGCGAGGTCGTGGAGGACGCCTTCATGGGCGAAGGCGGCCGCCGCGAGGCCGAAAGCACCGACATCCGCCAGGCGCTGAAGCTCTATCGCGTGGCCGACTGGCTGCTGCTCGGGCTGTTCGCGACCCTGTCGGCGGTTGTGATCTATCTGACCATCCAGATCAGCGGTCAGGGCGCCAGCGCACTTTAGAACTCAATTCCCTGCTGGGCTTTCACGCCCGCCGAGAAATGATGCTTCGTCAGCCCCATTTCAGTGACGAGATCGGCCGCCTCGACGAGCAGCGGCTTGGCGTTGCGGCCGGTAACGATGACATGCAGATCGTCCCGGCGCGCCTTCAGCGCCGCGACCACTTTTTCCAGGTCGAGATAGTCGTAGCGCAGCGCGATGTTGAGCTCGTCGAGCACCACGAGGCTGATCGACGGATCGGCCATCAGTTCCAGCGCCTTGGCCCAGGCGGCTTCGGCGGCGGCGATGTCGCGCTTGAGGTCCTGGGTCTCCCATGTGAAGCCCTCGCCCATCGCGTGCCAGACGACGCGGTTTCCGAACGCGGCGAAAGCGTCCTTCTCGCCGGTGTGCCATTTTCCCTTGATGAATTGGACAACGCCGACGCGCTTGCCATACCCAAGCATCCTCAGCGCCAGACCGAAGGCGGCCGTGGTCTTGCCCTTGCCCGGGCCTGTATTGACGATCAGCAGCCCTTTCTCGATCGTCTTGCCGGCCACTTCGGCATCCTGCACCGCCTTGCGCTTCGCCATCTTGGCGCGGTGGCGCTCGGCGTCCCTGTCGTCAATGGTCTTGTCTTCGATTTCGGCCATGTCATTTCACCTTGAGCGGCAGCCCCGCCACCATCATGAGAACGCTGTCGGCTACCGCCGCGACCTGCTGGTTGAGCCGGCCGGCGGCATCGCGGAACCGGCGCGCCAGCGCATTGTCGGGCACGATGCCCAGTCCGACTTCGTTCGAGACCACGAACCACGGCCCGCGCGGCCGCGACAGCATATCCGCCAGCCGCTGGCATTCGGCCTCGACATCATGTTCGGCCAGCATGTGATTGGTGAGCCACAGCGTCAGGCAATCGATCAGCACCGGCTGGTGGTCCGGCAAGGCTTCAATTGCGGCGACCAGTTCGAGCGGCGCGTCGACGGTGACCCAGCCTTCGCCGCGCCGCGACCGATGCAGCGCGATGCGCTCGCGCATCTCGTCGTCATAAGCCTGTGCCGTGGCTATGTAAGCCCAGGGTGACGAAAAGGCCGTCGTCAGACTTTCGGCATGCGAACTCTTCCCCGAGCGCGCGCCGCCGAGGACGAAAGTCAGTTTCCGATTGGAAGCTGCGCTCGCGGTTGTCGCGCCGGTCATTCCCTGCCTTCACCGTTGGATGAATATTGTCGCGGCCATCAGGCCGACGGCGCGACTTTAGGCACAAGCCCTCCGGCCGGCAAACCAAATTCCGCCACCGCCCGGCGCGATTGCGGCACAGGTCACGGGTGCTACGCGGCGGCGATCCGCGCCGCGACGAGCTGCTGCAATCGCCACAGATGCGCATCGTGGATGCCGCGCTGCTCGAGATTCTTCACCGTGTTGTAGAGATAGTCGGCGCCCGAGCCCCAATGGCCGCAGGAGGTCGCCAGCCTTTCGACAACCGCCTCCTCGCTTAACGGGCCGGCATAGGTGGTGCCCTGGCGGTTGATGACGAAGGCCAGCGCCCGCAGCGCGCCGCCATCGCTCGTCATATTGAGCAGGCGCGGATGGTAGCTGGTCGGCTTCAGCGTCACCTCGCGCCGCAGGATCTTGTCGAGTTGCTCTCGCCTGTCGCCGTCGCCGAGCCGAAAGGCGACGCCCTTGCACTGCCCGCCGCGGTCCAGCGCCATCATCAGGCCCGGACTTGCCTTGGTCCCCCGCCAGCGCGTCATGTTCATGCAAAAGGATCTATGCCAGCCGCGCAGCAGGGCCACCCGCTCCTCGACATGCTCGATCTCGGGCTTCCAGATCAGCGAGCCATAGCCAAACAGCCAGAGCGGTTCGGTGGCTGGAAGCTGAGCCTCCAGCATGCGCGCCATTGCGTCATAGTCGGCGTCATCCAGATGCGCGGCATCGGGATCCGGTCCCGCATCCTCGACCGTGCGAAAGCAACGGGCGACCAGTTCCTCGGTAAGCGACATGGTTCTTGGCAGCATGCCTTCGACCTTAAGGTCCTCCCGTGGCCGCCACAATGCGCGGCCGGCAATTGACAACAGCTTTGCCCGGGTGTCGGCTGGCATCAGAGCAATTCAGGAAAAGTGCATAACCGTCCGGAATTGCGTAAAAACAAAGAGCTAGAGCAGGTCAGCGATCGCATTGAGCGCTGGACTGCTCTGGCGGGGAGAAGCCGATGCAGCCCAATCCGAGCGAGCGCGACCCTTACAACGGCCTGACCAGCCTGCAGCCGACCTTGCCGTCGGCGGCCTATTGGGACGCCGACGCCTACCGGCGCGATCTGGGCGGCATCTGGTACCGGAGCTGGCTGATGGTCTGCCGCGAGGCCGATCTGGCGGAGCCCCTCGCCTTCCGAACCTTCGGTATCGGCAGCCAGGAGATCGTCGTGCTGCGCGACGAGACCGGCGTCTTGCGCGCCTTCCACAACACCTGCCGGCATCGCGGCTCGCAGCTTTGCCAGGAAAGCGCCGGGCGGCTGAAGGCCAGGCTGCTGACATGCCCTTACCACGCATGGTCCTATTCGCTGCGCGGCGATCTCGTGCGCGTGCCGTCGAAATCTTTGCCCGACGGCTTCGACAAGACCGATTATCCGCTCTACCGCGTGGCGCTCTCGCTCTGGCGCGGCTTCGTCTTCATCAACCTCGCCGAGGACCCCGAGGGCTCGGCGGAAACCTCTTTCGATCGCGCCTCCGGCAATCTTTCCAGCTGGCCGCTGGAAACGCTCGTCACCGGCCATCGGCTGACCAAGGTGATGAACTGCAACTGGAAGATCTTCTGGGAAAATTTCAACGAATGCCTGCACTGCCCGGGCGTCCATAAGGACCTGTCGCGGCTGGTGCCGATCTATGGCCGCGGCCTGATGGCAAGGCATGACGATCCCGAATGGTCGCGCCATGCCGACAATGACGATCCGGAATTCTCCGGCCGACTGCGCGCCGGCGCCGAAACCTGGTCTAAGGACGGCCATGTGCACGGCCCGGTCTTTTCCGGCCTGACCCCGGCCGAGCGCGCCGCCGGCCAGACCTACGCCACCTCGCTGCCCTCGATGTTCATCGTCGGCCATGTCGACTACATGCGCACCGTGCGGCTCTCCCCGCTCGGTCCCGAGCAGACCGAGCTCACCGCCGAATGGCTGTTCGCGCCGGATGCGCTGGCAGAGACCGACATCGAAAACATCGTCGCCTTCGGCACCCAGGTGCTGGAGGAAGACGCCGCGATCTGCGAGATCAACCAGAAAGGCCTGCGCTCGATGCGCCATCGGGCCGGCGTGCTGATGCCGGAAGAATATGACCTGCACCGCTTCCACGATTGGGTGCGCGGCTGTCACGCGGCGTTCAAAATGCCTTCGGCAGATAGCGCCAGGTGACGAAGCCGCAGAAGGCGGCCAAGATGCCGAGCGTGACGAACACCGAGCCGAGGCCGAAGAAGGCGAGCACCACCGAATAGACCAGCGGCGGGGTCAGTTCGGAGAAGTCGAGATAGGTGCGGTAGACCGCCGCCATCTGCGCTCTTTCATAGGTGCGCACCGAGCGCATGAAGGCGGTCGAGCCGAGCGCGTCGAGCGCGATGGTGAAGAGCGCGCCAGCCAGCAGCAGCGCGGCCGTGAGCAGCGGTGCGGCCTCGCCGACGCCGCCTGCCGCAAACAGCATGGCGGCCATGGCGAAATAGGCGAAGGTCATGACCCGCCTTCCGCCGAAGCGCTTGCCGGCCCTGCCCCAGAAGATCGCCACGAACAGAAGCGCGTTGCCGGCCGAAACCAGCAGTCCGCCGGCGAGCTCGCCCTGGCCGGTGATCACCATGAACAGCGGACCGTAGACGAAAAACGTCGTCCAGAAGCAGGAGCGGCCGAAGGCGATCAGCCAGGCGAGCCTGAGCCTCGGCTGCTTCACGAAGCGGCCGATATTGGCAAGCGGATTGGCAGGGCGCGACTTGCCGGGCCGGATCGATTGGTTGTCGGTCAACCGGTAGAACCAGAACAGGCAAAGCAGCGCGAACGCGAACACCACGACCGCGCCATGCGCGGCATAGATGCCGAAATGCGTGTAGAGGAAGATGCCGAGCGTCGGGCCGCCCGTCCAGGCGAACATCGACCAGGCCATGCGCAGCGATTCCGCCTGCATGAAGTCGGTCTTGCGGATGTGGTCCATGATGTAGAGGTTGAGCGTGATCGACAGCGCGCTCGCCCCCATGACGCGGCAGAGCATGCCGGCGATCTGTCCGGGCAGCGTATGAGTGACGAAGAAGGCGGAGCCGATCGCCAGCAGCACGCAGCCGGCCGTGTAGACCCAGCGCCGCGCGAAGCGGCGTATCAGCATCGGCATGAACAGCGTGACCGAAAGGCCCATCAACGACACGATGGTGTAGAGCATCGAGACGGTCCGCTCATTGTGCAGGATCTCGTAGGCCTGGATCGGGATCACGCTGGAGACGGTGGCGCGGGCGAAGGATTCCACCGCATAGAGCGAGGCGAAGGTGCGCGCATCCGCCGGCCGCAAGGCCGGAAGCCAGATCGGATGGCGCACATGGGTGGACATCGGCCCTCCGGGACGTGAATCACCCCTCAAATCTGGCCGGGCCAGTTGCTGGCCTGTAGCAGGAAACCGACCCCCGGAGGCCGAAAAGCGAAGCCTGCCAAAGGCTTTCCGGCGCTGGCATAAAGCGAAATTTCATGGCTGCCATGAAACGCATTGATGGCCGCCTGCTTCTGTCGTCGGCTTGAACCGTGATAGTCGTTCGGCAGGACTGAATCGGATTGCGAGATCAATGAGCGTTCAAACGACCGGCGAACCCGTTCAGGATCCCCCCAAGCGCGGCCGCATCCAGGCCATCGACATCCTGCGCGGCATCGCACTGATCGCGATGGCGAGCTACCACTTCACCTGGGACCTCGAAAATTTCGGCTACACCGCGCCAGCCCTCACCGCCTTCGGCTGGTGGAAGTTCTATGCGCGCTGCATTGCCTCGACCTTCCTGTTCCTGGTCGGCGTCAGCCTCTTCCTCGCCCAAGGCCGTCAGATCCGCTGGCCAGGCTTCTGGAAGCGTTTTGCCATGGTCGCCGTGGCGGCGATCGCCATTTCGACGGTCACTTATTTCGTCACCCCGGACGGCTTCATCTTCTTCGGCATCCTGCACGAGATCGCGCTGGCGAGCCTGCTCGGCCTCGCCTTTCTCAGGCTGCCCTGGCTGCTGACGGCAATCATCGCCGCGGCCGTCATTGCGGCACCCTACTATCTGCGGTCGGAGTTGTTCGACCATCCGGCGCTGTGGTGGGTGGGCCTTTCCGCCAGCAACCCGCGTTCCAACGACTATGTGCCGCTTTTCCCATGGTTTGGCGCGGTGCTTGCGGGCGTGGCCACGGTGAAGCTCGCTTCGGCGTCGGGCCTGCTCGCCCGCTTGGGAACATGGGCGCCCGACCGCTGGTCGAACCCGCTGACCTTCATCGGCCGGCACAGCCTTGCCTTCTACCTCATCCACCAACCGCTTCTGTTCGGCTCGGTATGGTTGTTCTCGCAGATCATGCCGGCAGCCCCTCAGGATAGGGAAGCCGGCTTCCTGCCGGCTTGCCAGGCGCAGTGCGAACAGCAGCGGGACAGCAAGTTCTGTACGAGCTATTGTGGCTGCATGCTGGACACGCTGAAGGGCGAAGGGTCTCTCGACAAGCTCTACGCCAACGACCAGTCCAGCGTCTGGAAATCGCATCTGGCCGACCTGGCGGAAACCTGCACCGCCGCGACGGAGGACCAGATGGAGGGAGGGCAGCAATGACGGGCATCGTAAAGTCCAGACACGGGATCATTCCCTGGCCGCCGGTGATCTATGTCGTGGCGATCGCGCTCAGCGTCGCCCTCGGCATGCTCTACCCGCTGCCTTGGATCGGCGACATCTTCGGCGATCTCCTGTTCGGCGTCGGCTGGGTGGCGCTGTTCGGCGTCGCCATGCTGTGGATCACGGCCATCCGCGTCATGATGCGGGCGAAAACAACATTCGATCCGAACGCCGAGCCCGATCATCTGGTGACGTCGGGCCCCTTCGGCATCACCCGCAACCCGATGTATCTTGCCAACACGCTGCTGTTGATCGGCGTCGCCTTCATCACCGGCATCGCCTGGTTCCTGCTCTTTGCCTTCCTCGCCGCTTTCGCGACGCAAAAGCTGGCGATCGAGAAGGAAGAAAAGATCCTGGCGGCGAAGTTCGGCAAGAAATACCGCGACTACGCCAAGCGGGTCCGACGCTGGATTTGAGGGCTGCCTCGCTTGGATCGGTGCGGGGTCATGCTTCTTTAGCGGCTAAGGTTGGGTGCTTCGCCTTTAGGCGCAACGTCTCTCCCGTCGTCATTCTATGGCGGAGCAAGGAGCGAAGCGACGCTCGCAGACCATAGAATCCATTCCGTGACATCAAGGCGTTGCAACGGTGCAGACTTCTGCTCTGCTGCGCTCTTCGATCAAGGTCACGGAATGGATCCTCGGGTCTCCGCGTCCGCTTCGCCCGTGGATGACGAAGCTGAGAGGCACCGGCTAATCTCGAACGTTTGCGATAGTGGCCCTGCAAAACTCCTGCTCACCGCGCTTCACGTATTCACACCCAGCTCAGCCAGCCGCTCCACGCAGGACTCTTCAGCCTGGTCCAGCTCGGCCAGCGTCTCCTCCAGGTCGCGCCGCTTCTGGCGCAGGTCCTCGCGTTTCTCCTCGATGCGCTTGATCATCAGCTTGAGTTGGCCGACCTCGCCGGGCGGCTCCTTGTACATCTGGATGATCTCGCGGATCTCGTTGATCGAGAAGCCGAGCCTTTTTCCGCGCATGATCTGGCGGATCAGGTGCCGGTCGGACGGCCGGAACAGCCGCGTGCGGCCGCGCCTTACAGGCTGCACCAGCCCTTCGTCCTCGTAAAAACGCAACGTCCGCGTCGACACGTCGAACTCGCGTGTCAGCTCGGTGATCGTATAATATTCCCGCATTCCTGCTCCCAAGCCCGGGCATCGCCGCTGGAGCGTCGCCCTTCCCTCCGATCAGACCCATCCCGCGCCGGAATCGGCGCGTGACCCAAGGGCAACCTCGCACGGCATTTACGTAAAAGTCAATTAACGCCGGGCATGTTGGTTTAGGGCACTCTAAACCACCACGTCGCCAGCCCCAGGAACGCGAAAAAACCGACACAGTCGGTGACGGTGGTGACGAAGACCGCGGAGGCCACCGCCGGATCGATCTTGAAGCGGTCGAGCACCAGCGGGATGAGTATCCCGGCCAGCGCGGCGGCGAACATGTTGATGATCATCGCCGCCGCGATGATGCCGCCCAGATTGGGGTCGCGGAACCAGAAACCGGCGACCATGCCGATAAGCACCGCGAACACCATGCCGTTGATGAAACCGACGCCGACCTCGCGGCGGATGATGCGCGCCGCGTTGTAGATATCGAGATCCCTGGTTGCCAGCGCGCGCACGGTGACGGTCATAGTCTGCGAACCGGCATTGCCGCCCATGCCGGCGACGATCGGCATCAACACCGCCAGCGCCACGATATGCTCGATCGTGCGGTCGAACAGGCCGATCACCGAAGCGGCGAGGAAGGCGGTCACAAGGTTGACCAGCAGCCAGGGCACGCGCGAGCGCGAGGTGGCGAGCACCGTGTCGGACAGTTCTTCGTCGCCGACGCCGCCCATGCGCAGAAGGTCCTCTTCCGCCTCCTCCTGGATGACGTCGACCACGTCGTCGATGGTCAGCACGCCGACCAGCCGCACGTTCTCGTCGACCACGGCGGCGGAAAGCAGGTTGTATTGTTCGAACTCCCGTGCCGCCTCTTCCTGGTCCATCGTGGCCGGGATCGCGTGCAGGGTCTCATGCATGACCTCCTCGACCTTGATTGCGCGCTTGGTGCGCAGGATCTGGTCGAGGTCGATGGCGCCGAGCAGCTTGAAACTCGGGTCGATGACGAAGATCTGGCTGAAGCGCTCGGGCAGGTTCTTGTCCTCGCGCATGTAGTCGATGGTCTGGCCGATCGTCCAGAACGGCGGCACGGCGACAAACTCGGTCTGCATGCGCCGGCCGGCGGTCTCCTCCGGATAGTCGAGCGAGCGCCTGAGCCTGATGCGCTCGGTGAAAGGCAGCTGCGACAGGATCTCGTCCTGGTCTTCCTTCTCGAGGTCCTCGAGGATGTAGACGGCGTCGTCGGAATCGAGCTCCTGCACCGCCTGGGCGATCTGCGCGTTGGGCAGGTTGTCGACGATGTCGAGGCGGATCGCCTCGTCGACCTCGGTCAGCGCGGAGAAGTCGAAATCGGAGCCGAGCAGTTCGACCAGTGCGCGGCGCTGTTCGGGGTGAAGCGCCTCCAGCACGTCGCCGAGTTCCGACTGGTGCAGGTCGTCGACTTCGCGCTTGAGGGTGATCGTATCGCGGTCGGCGATGGCCGCGCCGATCTGGGCAAGGAAGGAGGCGCGAACGGCGCCGTCCTCGCCATAGATGTCGGCATGGTGTTCCTCGGCGGGCGCGGCGCCGGTCGTCTGTCTGTCCTGGCCTTCCACCAGCGCCTCCCGCAATGAGGAATCCCGAAATGAGGTCTAGTGCATGATCCCGAAAAGTGGAAACCGCTTTTCGGGAAATCCAAACCCTGTGCGGCAGATAGCGCGGCAATAGGATTCGTCTTGGAAAGATGTCGCTCTAGCGCACGGAATAGCCAAGGAAATGTGGCGGTTGTCTTCGACTCGCACCCCCACAAGAGCAGCATACGGCGCCCGCGTCGCAGGCGTGACAATCGCTTCAGCCGACGCGACAGCGCATGTCGCTGGGGAAAGAGCACCCCTTCCCCATTGAGGCAGAATTGTCATGATGCATGATCCAGCAGGATCAGCGCATCGCCAAATGCTCCGAGGACAAACGCTGCCCTTGAACATCAAGTCCGCAAAGACGAACCAAGGAAATACCGAGCGGCGCATTCGCGTGGTCGTCGCCGAGCGCAATCCTTTCGTTGTTTCGGCGCTGCGCGAAATGCTGGAATGCGACGGGCGTTTCGATCTGCTCGATGCCGTGCACAGCGGCGCGCAATTTCTGGAACTGGCCGCCGCCACGAAATTCGACGTCGCCGTCGTCGGCTGGAAGCTCGCCGATATGGATGGCGCCGATGTGCTTACGGAAGTTCAGAGCCGCGAGCTCGGTGTGCGCATCACGATCTTTTCCAACGACCACGATATCGGCATTCTGAAGCAATGCGTACGTCTTGGCGCGCAGGGCTACTGCTTCCAGTTCGACGATCCGCCGGTGATCTTCGAGACCATCCTGGCGGTCGCGCATGGCCGCATCTGCATTCCCTATATCGACATCAACAAAGTCAACGACACCCCATTGTCCCGGCTCACCGTGCGCGAGCGCGAATTGCTGGCGGTGCTTTCCGACGGCTGGACCAACCTGCAGATCGCAACGCGGACCGGGATTTCCGAGAACACGGTGAAGTATCACCTGAAGAATCTCTACGACAAGCTGGACGTGCGCAACCGCGCCATGGCCGTCGCGCTCTATTCCAGCGAGAAACGCCGCACGTCCAAACCGCCTTTCGGTTAGGCCGCCCGGGTAGGCCAATCGGGTAGGACCAACCCACCCGCAAGGGCCAACAACTTACCCGGCAAGGTGTTGTTGCAAGGCCTCATCGAAACGAAACTGCCTCCACAATCCCAAACGATCGGAGGAGTTTCGCGCATGGCTGGGTTCACGCATCTTTTCATCCCGGGGCCCACCAACATTCCCGAACAAGTCCGGCAGGCCATGAACCTGCCGATGGAGGATATGCGCGCCGCCTCCTTCCCCGACCTGACCTTGCCGCTCTTCGAGGACATCAAAAGAGTCTTCAAGAACGAGAGCGGCCGCGTCTTCATCTATCCCTCCTCCGGCACCGGCGCCTGGGAAGCCGCGATGACCAACGTGCTCAGCCCCGGCGACAAGGTGCTGATGTCGCGCTTCGGCCAGTTCTCGCATTTGTGGGTCGACATGGCCGAGCGCCTCGGCTTCGAGGTTGACCTCATCGACTGCGAATGGGGCACCGGCGTTCCGCTCGAAATCTATGCGGAGCGGCTTAAGGCCGACAAGGCGCATCTTATCAAGGCGGTCTTCTGCACGCAGAACGAGACCGCGACGGGCGTCACCAGCGACGTCGCCGGCTGCCGCGCCGCGCTCTATGCGGCGAACCACCCGGCGCTCCTCTTCGTCGACGGCGTCTCCTCGATCGGCTCGATCGACTTCCGCCAGGAGGAATGGGGCGTCGACTGCGCCGTCAGCGGCTCGCAGAAAGGTTTCATGCTGCCGGCCGGCCTCGGTTTCCTGTCGGTCAGCAAGAAGGCGCTGGCCGCCTCGCGGGTTTCGACGCACCGGCGCTGCTTCTTCTCCTTCGAGGACATGATCCGCGCCAACGATGCCGGCTATTTCCCCTACACGCCGGCGACTCAGCTGCTGCGCGGCCTGCGCGCCTCGCTCGACCTGATCGAGGAGGAAGGGCTCGACAACATCTTCGCCCGCCACCATCGCCTTGCCGAAGGCGTGCGCAAGGCGGTCGACGCATGGGGCCTGAAGCTCTGCGCCAAGGCGCCGAAATGGCATTCCGACACGGTCAGCGCCATTATGGTGCCGGAAGGCATCGATAGCGGCGATGTCGTCAAGCGCGCCTACCAGGCCTACCAGACGTCGCTCGGCGGCGGCTTGAACAAGGTGTTCGGAAAAGTTTTCCGCATCGGCCATCTCGGCTGGCTGAACGAGGTGATGGTCTGCGCCTCGCTGTCGGCGGCCGAAATGGCGCTGCTCGATTGTGGCGTGCGCCTCGCGCCCGGCTCGGGCGTAGCCGCGGCGATCGAGCACTTCCGCCGCACGGCCGGCGTGCCGATCGCCAAGGCGGCGTGAGGAGCGGACCGTGAGCCACACCATCAACCATCTGAAGAAGCTGAGACTCCAGCGCAGCGAGCTCGCCGTCCCGGGTTCTAGCCCGGAGATGATCGACAAGGCGGCGAACAGCGCCGCCGACTTCGTCTTCCTCGACATCGAGGATGCGGTCGCGCCGCCCGACAAGGAGCGCGCCCGCAAGAACATCATCCAGGCGCTCAACGACATCGACTGGCGCGCCAAGGGCAAGGCCGTCTCGGTGCGCATCAACGGCCTCGACACGCATTACATGTACCGCGACGTCGTCGACGTCATGGAGCAGGCCGGCGACCGGCTGGATACGATCCTGGTGCCGAAGGTCGGCGTGCCGGCCGACCTCTATATGGTCGAGGCCATGGTCAACCAGATCGAGATGGCCAAGGGCTTCAAGACCCGCGTCGGCCTCGAAGCGCTGATCGAGACGGCGCTCGGCATGGCCAATGTCGAGGCGATCGCCGCCACACCCGGCCGGCTGGAAGCGATGCATTTCGGTGTCGCCGACTATGCCGCCTCAAACAAGGCGCGCACCGTGAACATCGGCGGCCTCAACCCCGACTATCCCGGCGACCAGTGGCATTTCGCGCTGTCGCGCATGACGGTCGCCTGCCGCGCCTATGGCCTGCGCGCCATCGACGGGCCGTTCGGCGATTTCTCCGACCCCGAAGGCTACAAGGCCGCCGCCCGGCGCGCCGCGGCACTCGGCATCGAGGGCAAATGGGCGATCCATCCCTCGCAGATCGCCCTGGCCAACGACGTGTTCTCGCCGCCGGAAAAGGAAGTCACGCGTGCCCGCCGCATCCTCGAAGTGCTGAAGGAAGCGGAAGCGCTCGGCAAGGGTGCCGCCGCCCTCGACGGCAAGATGATCGACGCGGCGTCGGAGCGCATGGCGCGCAACGTGCTGGTGGTGAACGAGGCGATCGAGCGCGCCGGTCAGCAGCACGCTGCCGCGCAATAGAAAAAATACCGGGAGGACAAGATGGACATCCACGAATACCAGGCCAAGGAACTGCTTGCCCGCCACGGCGTGCATGTGCCGCGCGGCGGCCTCGCTTACAGCCCCGAACAGGCGACCTACCGTGCCAGGGAGATCGGCGGCGCGAAATGGGTGCTGAAGGCGCAGGTCCATTCCGGCGCGCGTGGCAAGGCCGGCGGCATCAAGCTATGCTCGAACGACGAGGAGATCTCCAACGCGGCCGAAGCCATGCTCGGGCGCAAGCTGGTGACCCAGCAGACCGGCCCGCGCGGGAAGCTGATCTCGCGCCTCTATCTCGAGGAAGCCGTCGACATCGCGCAGGAGCTCTATCTCGGCTTCGTGCTCGACCGCAAGGAAGAGCGCGTCATGATCGTGGCGTCGGCCGCCGGCGGCATGGAGATCGAGGAGATCGCCGAGACGGCGCCGGATTCGATCATCCGCGCCACTGTCGATCCTGGCGTCGGCATGCAGCGCTTCCAGGCGCGCGAGATCGCCTTCGGGCTCGGGCTCGAGGACAATCTGATCGGTAAGGCGACCGAAACCATCCTCGGCTGCTACCGGGTGTTCCGCGACTATGACGCCACGATGCTGGAGATCAATCCGCTGGTGGTGACGCGCGAAGGCAACCTCGTCGCGCTCGACGCCAAGATGTCCTTCGATGAGAACGCGCTGTTTCGCCGCCCGGAAATCTCTGAATTGCGCGACAAGAGCCAGGAAGACCCGCGCGAGACGTTCGCCAGCGACCGCGGCCTCTCCTATGTGGGCTTGGACGGCAATATCGGCTGCATCATCAACGGCGCTGGGCTCGCCATGGCGACGATGGACATGATCAAGATCGCCGGGGGCGAGCCGGCCAACTTCCTCGACATCGGCGGCGGCGCCTCGCCGGAGCGGGTGGCGAAATCCTTCCGCGCGGTGCTCGGCGACAAGAATGTCGAGACCATCCTGGTCAACATCTTCGCCGGTATCAACCGCTGCGACTGGGTGGCCGAAGGCGTCATCAAGGCGATCCGCGAGGTCGGCGTCGATGTGCCGCTGGTGGTGCGCCTTTCCGGCACCAAGGTCGAGGAAGGGCGCAAGATCCTGGCCGATTCCGGCGAGGCGGTGATCGTCGCCGACACACTGGCCGAAGCCGCCGAAAAGGCCGTCGCCGCCTGGCGCGAAGCCACCAAGAACAAAAAAGCAGCCTGAGGGAGGTCGAGAAATGGCAATCCTGCTCAACCGCAGCACGCGCGTGATCGTGCAAGGGTTCACCGGTAAGATCGGCAGCTTCCATGCCGACGACATGAAGCGCTACGGCACCAAGCTGGTCGGCGGCGTCACTCCCGGCAAGGGCGGCCAGACGCATCTCGGCCTGCCCGTCTTCAACACCGTCAAGGGCGCGGTGCGCGAGACCCGCGCCGAGGCGAGCATCGTCTTCGTGCCGCCGCCCTTCGCCGCCGATTCGATCATGGAGGCGGCGGACGCCGGGATAAAACTCTGCGTCTGCATCACCGACGGCATCCCCTCGCAGGACATGATGCGGGTCAAGCGCTACATGCGCCGCTACCGCTTCGAGGATCGCATGCGGCTGGTCGGCCCGAACTGCGCCGGCGTCATCACCCCCGGACAGGCGCTGATGGGCATCATGCCGGGCAGCATCTATCTGCCGGGGCGCGTCGGCATCGTCGGCCGCTCCGGCACGCTGGGTTACGAGGCGGCCTCGCAGATGAAGGCCCTTGGCATCGGCGTGTCGACCAGCGTCGGCATCGGCGGCGACCCCATCAACGGCTCGTCCTTCAAGGACGTCCTGCAGCTCTTCGAGCGGGACGACGACACCGACGCCGTGGTGATGATCGGCGAGATCGGCGGCCCGCAGGAAGCCGAAGCCGCGATCTGGGCGCGCGACAATATGCGCAAGCCCCTGATCGCCTACATCGCCGGGCTTTCCGCACCGAAGGGAAGGCGCATGGGCCATGCCGGCGCGATCATCTCCGCCTTCGGCGAGTCGGCGCAGGAAAAGGTCGAGATCCTGAAGGAAGCCGGCGTCGTCATCGTGCCTACCCCCGCCTCCTTCGGCGAAGTGGTGGCCGATACGCTGGCGCGGACGAAGAAGGCTGCTTGATCGGTCTAGCCTGACGGCTTTGGATTGGTTGGGAATTCCAGGCGGTGGCGGTCTTCATGACCCGCCGCCGCTTTCGTTTTGGCGAGCAAGACGCACGCAGCCGTGGCGACAGTCGCCTGCCGTCGCCGGATTCATTGGCTTTTTGCGGAGATTTTGGTGCGGTCGAGAAGACTCGAACTTCCACGGGTTGCCCCACAGCGACCTCAACGCTGCGCGTCTACCAATTCCGCCACGACCGCACGTGGTAGGAGCCGGAACCGTCCGGCTCGGGGCCTGTAGCAAATCGTTTCCGGCGAAACAAGTGCGCTGAGCGGAATATTCGCGAATGCGTATCACCGACAGGTGCGCAGAGGTTTTGGGCGGACGAGGTGTTGCCTCCACAAGCCTCCGCAGCCCGCCTTCACGTTGCCGGAACTGGACGTTTTGGCCGATTGCCGCCATATGGGAGGAGCATCGAGAAAGTTCCATGACAGAACGCAGCCAGATCGCCACGTCGTTCCTGCCCCTGCCCGGCTCGGCGCCGGTTGAATGGGTGATCGAGCCAGGCCTTACCGCCTATCCGGATGCCCTTGCCTTCATGGAGGCTCGCGCCGAAGCGATCCGCAGCGGCGCGGCAGGCGAAATGGTCTGGCTGGTCGAGCATCCGCCGCTCTACACCGCCGGCACCAGCGCCCGCATCGAGGACCTTATCGACCCCGACCGGTTCCCGGTCTTTGCCGCGGGCCGCGGCGGCGAATACACCTATCACGGCCCCGGCCAGCGCGTGGCCTATGTCATGCTCGATCTGAAGCGCCGGCGCGAGGACGTGCGCGCCTTCGTCGCGGCGCTCGAGCAATGGATCATCTCCACGCTTGCCGCCTTCAATGTGCGCGGCGAGCGGCGCGAGGACCGCGTCGGCGTCTGGGTGGTGCGGCCGGATCGTCCTGCCCTGCCGGACGGCTCACCCGCCGAGGACAAGATCGCGGCAATAGGCATCCGGCTGCGGCGCTGGGTGAGCTTTCATGGCATCGCCATCAATGTCGAGCCGGATCTCGGCCATTTCAGCGGCATCGTGCCCTGCGGCGTCCAGGACCACGGCGTGACCAGCCTTGTCGATCTCGGGCTGCCGGTCACCATGGCCGACCTCGATCTGGCGCTGAAATCCGCTTTCGAGGATGTGTTCGGGCCTTCCGCCGTTCCGGCTGCAGAGCCTGCTCGCAAGGCCGGCTGAACGTCGCTCCGCCTGGAGTGTGTTGAGATTCAGGTCAGGCCGAGCCGAAAACGGTGGGTTCCGAGAACCGGAGCGGAGCGTACTTAAGTACGTGAGCACCGGAAGCGCAGGAAGCTGCCGTTTGCAGGCCGGATTCATCTGAATATCAACATACTCTACATCAGCTGCGCGGATGCCCACAGCATCCCGTAGCCGTGGATGGCAAAGACGGCGAGCAGCGCGCCGGCCATGGCCAGCCGGTCGAAGGTCTTGATCGGCTTCAGCTCGTGACGCGGCTTCACGCCGCTGCCCATGGTGATCAGGCTGAGGATCGCGAACACCGCGCCGGCGATCAGCAGGAAGCTCGGCGAAAAACCGGCCCGCCAGCCGAGCGCCAGAAGCGCCGAGAGCAGCAGGAAGGACGCCAGCGCGAGTGCTGCCGGACCCGGGCAGATCTGACGCAGCACCTGGCCGCCGTCGAATTTCCACACCGGCACCAGATTGGCGATGTTGAACAGGGATGCGCAGCCGGCGAGCGTTGCCAGGAGCATGGCGACAAGCCGATGTCCCTCGCCGTTGGCGAAGCCGCTGGCGGCGATCAGCACCGGCACCAGGAAAGCGGAGAAGCCTGCGCCCATAAGCGCCACGAAAGCGACCTCGAAGCGGCTGTCATAGGGCCTTCCACCGATGGCAATGCCGCCAAGCAGCGGAATGAAGATCATCCGTGCCCGGCGATGCCCCGTCAGCCGGAAGGCCGCCATATGGCCGAGCTCGTGCAGGGCGACCACCGAGGTCAGGATCGCGGCTAGGGCCAGGCCGCCGATATTGAGGCCGAAGAACGGCCACAGGATCAGGGCCGAAAGCACGGCAAAGCCGATCTGGCTCAGCGGATGCTCGAACCAGCCGCCCTTGCGATACGTGCCGGTAGCCGCCCAGACGTCCAGCTTGCTGAGCTCGCGGCGCATGGCGAAGAAACGGAAGACCAGGAACGCGACGCCGCGGTAGCGATCGGTTTGAGTAAGCGTGACCCGCGTCGCATCACCCTCGGGTACGAGTTCGGCGGTCTCGTGATAGTTTGCCCAGAACGACGGATCGAGCGCAGTGTCCTCGATAACCCGCATCGAAAAGCGGCTGCCTTCCCTCACATCCTCGAACCGCGCCTTGCGTTCGATCGGCCGGCCGTCGCGCCCTTCCCAGGACAGCTTGATCAGCGCCGTCCCCTCGCCGTCCAGCGGCTCGGCGGAAAGGATCTCGCCGGACCATCCGGCGTCGCCGCCGAACGGCCACAGCGCCTGCCAGAGGCGATCGCGGTCGGCCTTGATCACGCGGCTGACCGTCACCGTGCGCAGTCCGAGCGGCACGGTCATCAAAAGAAAGATCAGTCCGAGATTGCCGGCCACGAGGGTGACCGTGACGATGACCGACACCAAATTCGCTCCCTGTCTGGTGGGAACAACCTAGCGTCGGCGCGGCCAAGAAAGACTTAACAACGGGCGGCCCTTGCCTATCCCAGGGCGGGCTCTTGCCCGCCCGAACAACGGTCGGGCATTTGCCCGTCCCGGCAGCGGCTAGGCCGCCCGATCACATGGCGCCGATCCAGATCGCCATGGAAACGAGGAAGGTGCTCATGCAAACCAGCGAGACGACATCCTGAACCAGATCAGACATAACTCTCTCCGTTGTTAGTATGTTCGTAGTTTGTTCTAATTTTGTTCGAATGTCAACGGCCGCCACACACCGCGCCGAACGAATCCGGGCGGTCCATTTCTGCAGGGTTAAGGAAAGGTTAGCGCACGATTGGGGGTATTTGCGCAGAGCCATGCCAAGCCGAGATTCGGATCGGGCTGAGTCGAGGATGGCGGGTTCCGAGAACCGGCCTACGCCGGCCGTAGCCTTCATAGAGCGGAGACACTTATGAGGGCTTCTGCCGGCGAAGGCCGGAAGCTGCCGTCCGCAGGCCAGCCTCATCCGAATATCGGGTTGGCCTAAAGCGGCACGACCTTACCCTCGGCCAGCGTCACGCGCCGATCCATGCGCGAGGCCAGCTCATGGTTGTGGGTGGCGATCAGCGCCGCGAGGCCCGACTGCCTGACCAGCGCCTCCAGCGCATCGAACACATAGGAGGCGGTGACCGGATCGAGATTGCCGGTCGGCTCGTCGGCCAGCAGCACCAGCGGCGCATTGGCGACCGCGCGGGCAATGGCGACGCGTTGCTGCTCGCCGCCGGAAAGCTCGGCCGGCCGGTGCTGCGCGCGCTTGCCGATCTGCATGTAGTCGAGAAGCTGGGCTGCCCGCTCCGAAGCGTCCTTGGAGGAAAGCCCCTTGATCAGTTGCGGCATCATGATGTTCTCGAGCGCCGAGAACTCCGGCAGCAAATGATGGAACTGGTAGACAAAGCCGACATCGTTGCGGCGGATCGCGGTGCGCTCCTCGTCCGACAGCCGGCCGCAGGCACGGCCGGCGAGGATTACGTCGCCCGCATCGGGCCGCTCCAGCAGACCGGCCGTATGCAGCAATGTGGACTTGCCGGTGCCCGACGGCGCCACCAGCGCCACCATCTCGCCGCGCCGGAGCGAAAAGTCGGCGCCGTTCAGGATGGTGAGCTTGCGCGGCCCCTGGACATAGTGCCGCTCGACGCCCTTCAATTCGATAATGGCCTCGGCCATCATTCGTACCTCAAGGCTTCGACCGGATCGAGCCGGGCGGCCCGCCAGGCCGGAAACACCGTCGCGAGGAACGACAGGGCCAGCGCCATGATGACGACGTAGGTCGTCTCGCGCGGATCCATCTTCGCCGGCAGTTGGCTGAGGAAATAGAGCTCGGGGTTGAACAGAATCCTGCCGGTCATCCAGGAGAAGAACTGGCGGATTGATTCGATGTTGAGGCAGATGACGACGCCGAGCAGCACGCCGGCGATGGTCCCGGTGACGCCGATCGCCGCCCCCGTCATCAGGAAGATGCGCAAGATCGCGCCGCGCGAGGCGCCCATCGTGCGCAGGATGGCGATGTCGTGGCCTTTGTCCTTCACCAGCATGATGAGGCCGGAAATGATGTTGAGCGCCGCCACCAGCACGATCAGTGTGAGAATCATGAACATGACGTTGCGCTCGACCTGCAGCGCCGAGAAGAAGGTCTCGTTGCGCTGGCGCCAGTCGACGAGATCGACCGGCCGCTGCGCCGCCTGCTCGACCAGCGGCTTCAGCGCGTCGACATTGTCGGGATTGTCGACATAGATCTCGATGGTCTGCGCGCGACCGTCCATGTTGAAATAGAGCTGCGCTTCGGAGAACGGCATATAGACGATCGAGCTGTCATATTCCGACATGCCGACCTCGAAGATCGCCGCCACCTTGTAGCCTTTCATGCGCGGCGTGGTGCCGAGCGGCGTCACGTCGCCGTCCGGCGAGATCAGCGTGATCGTGTCGCCGAGCACCAGCCCGAGGCTTTCCGCCATACGCTTGCCGATCGCCACGCCGTCGCCGGTGTCGAAACCGTCGAGCGTGCCCTGCTTGATGTTGCTGGCGACGATCGAAATCTTGCCGAGATCCTCGCCGCGGATGCCGCGCACCAGCGCGCCCGTGCCGCCGCCGACATTGCCTTGCGCCAGCACCTGGCCGTCGATCAGCGGAATGGCGTATTTGACGCCCGCGACACCGTTGATGCGGCTCGCCACCTGGGCGTAATCCTCCAGCGGCGAATCGAGCGGCTGCACGATGAGGTGGCCGTTGACGCCGAGGATCCGGGTGAGCAATTCGGCGCGAAAACCGTTCATCACGGCCATGACGACGATCAGCGTCGCGACGCCCAGCATGATGCCGAGGAAGGAGATCGAGGCGATGACCGAGATCACCGTTTCCTTGCGGCGCGAGCGCAGATAGCGCCAGGCCACCATGCGCTCGAAGCCGGAGAAAGCGCCCGCCGCTGACCTGGCCGCTGCCGCCGGCTCGCTCATGCGGCGACACCCAAGCGCTTCTTGGCTTCCGTGATCGGCAGTGTGGCGCGCTCGCCCGACTTGCGGTTCTTGATCTCGACCTCGCCGGCGGCCACGCCGCGCGGTCCGACGACTACCTGCCACGGCAGGCCGATCAGGTCGGCGGTGGCGAACTTCCCGCCCGGTCGCTGGTCGGTGTCGTCATAGAGCACGTCCTTGCCGGCCGAAGTGAGCGCCGCATAAAGCTCGTCGCAGACGCGGTCGCATTCGGCGTCGCCGACCTTCATGTTGATCAGGCCGATATCGAAGGGCGCCACCGCCTCCGGCCAGATGATGCCGTTCTCGTCATGGCTGGCCTCGATGATCGCCGCGACCAGCCGAGACGGACCGATGCCATAGGAGCCGCCGGAGGCGTAGTGGTCCTTGCCGTCGGGTCCGGTCACCTTGGCGCCCATGGGCTTGGAGTATTTCTCGCCGAAGTGGAAGATGTGGCCGACTTCGATGCCGCGCGCCGAGACCTGCTCGCTTGGCGGAACGTTCGCCCAGGCCGCCTCGTCATGCATCTCGTCGGTGGCGGCATAAGGCGTCGTCCACTTCTTCACGATGTCGCCGATCTCGGCATCGTTGGAGAAGTTGGTGCCGGCGCCCGGCACGTCGAGCGACAGATAGGCGCGGTCGCAGAACACCTGGCTCTCGCCGGTGTCGGCCAGGATGATGAACTCATGGCTGAGATCGCCGCCGATCGGGCCGGTGTCGGCGCGCATCGGAATGGCCTGCAGCCCCATGCGTGTGAACGTCCTGAGATAGGAGACGAACATGCGGTTGTAGGCGGCCCTGGCGCCCTCGAAATCGAGGTCGAAGGAGTAAGCATCCTTCATCAGGAACTCCCTGCTGCGCATGACGCCGAAGCGCGGGCGCACCTCGTCGCGGAACTTCCACTGGATGTGGTAGAGGTTGAGCGGCAGGTCCTTGTAGGACTTCACATAGGCGCGGAAAATCTCGGTGACCATCTCTTCATTGGTCGGCCCGTAGAGCATGTCGCGGTCCTGGCGGTCCTTGATGCGCAGCATCTCCTTGCCATAGTCGTTGTAACGGCCGCTTTCTCGCCACAGATCCGCCGACTGGATGGTCGGCATCAGGATTTCCAGCGCGCCGGCGCGGTTCTGTTCCTCGCGGATGATCCGGCAGACCTTGTCCAGCACGCGCTTGCCCAGCGGCAGCCACGAAAAGCTGCCCTGCCCCTGCTGCCGGATCATGCCGGCGCGCAGCATCAGCCGGTGCGAGACGATTTCGGCCTCGCGGGGATTTTCTTTGAGAATGGGCAGGAAATAGCGCGACAAACGCATGGACTGGTCCGTGAGTGAAAATGGCGGCGCGGGAATCGGCGCAACCGAGGCTGCTTGCCCGGGCTTCATAGCCATTTCATGGCCGAATGGAAACCCGAGTGCCCCAAAGTATCGGGGCCTTCTGCACCTTACCAAAAAGGCGATTTTGGCTGCAAAGTGCCGCAAATGGCTTTTTGATCGATTCACAAGCAAGCCCTGCCGCACTATTGTGCAGTGCAGCACGATATTGCCTGTTTCGAGGCAAAATTCTTCGTGACATTTTCACCTGCCTTGGTCTAGTGTGCGCCGATAACCGAGAGGGCGGAGAAAAATCTGCTCTCCTACGCGGTCAAAGTCTTGGGAGGATGCGATCTAGGCGCGGTAACTCGCTGCCGCCGGACACCGGAAACAGATCGGACGCGTTTAAATTGCAAGGCCTTGTGCCTTGCATTTTTTTTGTGCAATCACCTGCTTAGCACAACCATCTGCCAAACAGCATCAGGCGTGATTAGCCGTTGAATCGGAAGCCGGCTTCCGACCTCAACCTTGGCGCGCGTATGCTGCTCAATACTTGCGGAAACTGCGTTGTCGCCTTCAGTGACTGACGTCCGGCGTGAAGTCCGGCATGATCCGCATGACGTCGTCGAAGCTGTACCCCAGGCCCATCGTCAAGCCGTAGAGAATGCCCATCACGACCACCGTCACGATCGTCGCGCGGACGAAGGCGCGCAGCATATGCGGGCCCCGCGGCGCGCTGGAAACGGTGCCAAGCGTGACATCCTGGTCGTCGTCCTGGGTGCGCAAGCTGAACGGAAGAACAACAAACAGCACCATCCACCAGATGACGAAGAACAGCGCGGCGAACAGTATCCAGTTCATATCTGCTCCAGTTCGACCAGCGTGCCGAAGAAATCCTTGGGATGCAGGAACAGCACCGGCTTGCCATGCGCGCCGATCTTCGGATTGCCGTCGCCCAGCACGCGCGCGCCGCTTTGCTTCAAATGATCGCGAGCGGCCAGGATGTCGTCGACCTCATAGCAGACGTGATGCATGCCGCCGGATGGATTCTTCTCGAGGAACGCGGCGATGGGTGAAGTCTCGCCCAGCGGCTCCAGCAACTCGATCTTGGTGTTGCCGACATCGACGAACACGACGCTCACGCCATGCTCGGGCAGCGCCTGCGGCGCGCTCAACCGCGCGCCCAGCGTATCGCGATAGGCGGCCATTGCCGCGGCCAGATCCGGCACGGCAAGCGCGACATGGTTCAGGCGTCCAAGCATTGGCGGTTTCCTTAGGCAGTAGGCAGTAGGCAGTAGGCAGTAGAGAAGAAGCAAATTTGGCGAGCTAAAAAGCAATCGCTTTCCTATTGCCTACTGCCTACTCCTTCATCTCGTCACAAACACAGTCACCAGCGGCTTCTTGCCCCAGGCTTCGTTGGCGGCGCCGCGCACGGCACGGCGCACCGCTTCCTGCACCAGGTCGAGGTCTTTTCGGCGCTGGCGCGGAATGGAGTCCACCGCGCCGATTGCCGCATCGAGCATCAGGTCCTCCAGCGTCTCGCCGCTGGCATCGGCCTCGGCGACGCCGATCGCCACCAGGTCGGGGTCGCCGGCAAGCTCATATTTGTCGTCGAGCACGACGTTGACGGCGACATGGCCGGCGAAGGAAAGCTTGCGGCGGTCGCGTATGCCCATCGCCTGGTCGGTGCCGATCAGCGAGCCATCCTTGTAGAGCCGCCCGAACGGCACCTGGTCGATGATCGTCGCCGGGCCGGGCCAGAGTCTGAGCATGTCGCCGTCGCGCACTTGCGCCACCTGGCCGATGCCCGACATCGACATCAGCGAGCCCTGCGCCACCAGATGCGCCGCCTCGCCATGCACGGGAACGCCGATCTGCGGCCGGACCCATTCATACATCTTGCGCAACTCGCTGCGGCGCGGATGGCCGGAGACATGCACCAGCGCATCGCCGTCCTCGATGATCTTCATGCCGAGATCGATCAGCCGGTTCTTGATTTCGAGGATCGCCTTCTCGTTGCCGGGAATGGTGCGCGAGGAAAACACGACGGTATCGCCGGCCGTCAGCGCCACCGACTTCATCTCGTCGCGTGAAAGCTTGGCAAGCGCGGCCAGCGGCTCGCCCTGGCTGCCGGTGCAGATGATCACCAGGTTCTCGCGCGGGATATAGCCGTAGTCTTCCTCGGCGATGAACTCCGGCAGGCCATCCATGTAGCCGAGCTCGCCCGCCACATCGATGACGCGCTTCAGCGAGCGGCCGAGCACCAGGCACTGCCGGCCGGCATCGCGTGCCGCCTTGGCGATCGAGACGATGCGCCCGACATTGGAGGAGAAGGTGGTGACGGCAACGCGCCCCTTGGCTTTCTCGATGACGCCCTTGAGACCTTCGCCGACCGCGACTTCCGAGGGCGACTCCCCTTCCCTCAACGCGTTGGTGGAATCGCAGATCAGCGCCAGCACGCCCCTGTCGCCATAGGCGCGGAAACGCGCCTCGTCGGTCTTCGGGCCGATCGTCGGCGCCGGGTCGATCTTCCAGTCGCCGGTGTGGATGACGGTGCCGGCGGGCGTGGTGATCGCCAGCGACATCGGCTCGGGGATCGAATGCGCCACTGGAATGGCCTCGATCTCGAAAGGTCCGATGGTGAATGTCTCGCCGGCCCGGTAGATCGACGCCGGAATCTTCGGGGCATTCTGCTCGCCCTGCCGCTTGGCCTCGAGCAGGCCGGCGGTGAATGGCGTTATCCAGACCGGGACTTTAAGCTTCGGCCAGATATCGAGCAGCGCGCCGTAGTGGTCCTCATGCGCATGCGTGATGACGATGCCGCGCAAACCATCGAGATTCTCCTCGATGAAGCGCGTATCGGGCAGGATGAGATCGACGCCGGGATGTGCCGAGTCCGGAAAGGTGACGCCGACATCGACAATGATCCATTCGCGCGCGTCGGCAGGCCCATAGCCGTAAAGGGCGAAGTTCATGCCGATCTCGCCAACGCCGCCCAGCGGCGCGAAAACGAGCTCGGCGTTTTCTCTATTCGCCATGAATTCTTTCCTTCCTGGCCGCCTTGGCCAAGCCGTTGGCGCAATTCCGGGAAAAGCGTGTCACGGTTTTCCGTCCGGAATTGCGCAAAAACAAAATTATACCCGGGCCGAGGCGACAGCGCCGAAATGCACGTCGCCGGCCGCGATCGTCAAAACCGATCCCTCATCGTCGCGGATCACAAAACGGCAGTCCTCGTCAATGGTCTCGAAGAGGCCGCGCACCACATTGCCGTCAATTCTGACAGCAACCTCGCCGCCGAGGCCCGCTGCGCGGCCAAGCCAGCGCTTTCTGATGGCATCGAGCCCGCGCCCGTCATCCCACAGCCGGGCATTCTCGCTCCAGGCATCCGAAAGCGCCAGGAACAGGGTTTCGGCGTCGCACTCCGCACCCAATGCCTGCAGCGACGTCGCCGGATAAGGCAAATCTTCCGGGTAGGCCACGACATTGACGCCGATGCCGACCGCAACCGCGAAGCGGCCGCCTTCCAGCATCGTCGATTCCAGCAATATGCCGGCAAGCTTGGCACCCGAGGCCAGCACGTCGTTCGGCCATTTCAGCTCGAAGCGGTTGCGGCCCTGGCTCGCGCCGTCGACGGCGACGGCGATCCGGCCTTTCGGCACGACGGCGTCGAGCGCGTCGGCCAGCGCCAGCCCCGCGACGAAGCCGAGCGTCGCAGCAAGCCGCAGCTCGCCGCCCGGAACCAGGAGCAGCGTCGCCGCAAGATTGCCTTCGGGCGTGGCCCAGACACGGCCACGGCGTCCGCGGCCGCTTTCCTGCTTCTTCGAAACGACCCAGAGCTTGCCGGGATCGCCGGCGCGCGCGTGTTCCAGCGCCAGCGCGTTGGTCGAGCCGACGCTGTCATGCGCCTCGAGCCGGAACCCCTCCGACGCCGCGGTTGGAGCCAGTCGAAATGCCATACCGTCAGAAGAAGGTCTTGGCGGCGGCTTCGGCATAATTGCCGATCGGCCCGCCGATCAGCACATAGAACAGCACGAAGGCGCCGCTGACGCCGAGCACCAGGCGCAGCTCGCTGGCCATCGGCACAAAGCCGCCGACCGGCTCGTCGAACCACATGATCTTGATGATGCGCAGATAGTAGTAGGCGCCCACCACCGAGGCCAGCACGCCGATGATCGCCAGCGCGTAGAGATGCGCGTTGATGGCGGCCAGGAACACGTACCACTTCCCCCAGAAACCCGCGAGCGGCGGAATGCCGGCCAGCGAGAACATCAGGATGGTGAGGATGGTGGCCATGATCGGGTTGGTCGAGGACAGGCCGGCGAGATCGCTGATCTGCTCGACATTGCCCTCCTTGCGCCGCATGGCGAGGATGAAGGCGAAGGTGCCGAGCGTCATCACCAAATAGATCAGCATGTAGATGGCGACGCCGCGCACGCCGGCCTGGCTGTTGGCGGCAAGGCCGACCAGCGCATAGCCCATATGGCCGATCGAAGAATAGGCCATCAGGCGCTTGATGTTGGTCTGGCCGATGGCCGCGAAGGCGCCGAGCGCCATCGAGGCGATCGAGATGAAGACGACGATCTGCTGCCAGTCCGAAGCGATCGGCTTGAAGGCGCCCATGGTGACGCGCACGATCAGCGCCATCGCCGCCATTTTCGGCGCGGCGGCCAGGAAGGCGGTGATCGGCGTCGGCGCGCCTTCGTAGACGTCAGGCGTCCACATATGGAACGGCACGGCCGAGATCTTGAAGGCAAGGCCGGCGAGCACGAACACCAGGCCGAAGACGAGGCCAAGCTGGCGCTCGCCGCTGGAGAGCGCCGTCGCGATCTCCTGGAAGCCAGTGTTGCCGGTGTAGCCGTAGACGAGGCTGATGCCGTAGAGCAGCATGCCCGACGACAGCGCACCGAGGACGAAATACTTCAGGCCCGCCTCGGTCGAACGCAGATTGTCGCGGTTGATCGCCGCGAGCACATAGATCGCCAGCGACTGCAGCTCGAGCCCGAGATAGAGCCCAATCATGCCGTTGGCCGAGATCATCAGCATCATGCCGAGCGTGCAGAGCAGGATAAGAACCGGGAATTCGAACTTGTCGAAATGCTCCTGGCGCGCGAAGCGCATCGACATGACCAGCGTCACCGCCGAGCCGATCAGCGCCAGCATCTTCATGAAGGCGCTGAAGGAATCCTGCACGAAGGCGCCGCCATAGGCGGCTCCCCGTCCGCCGGAGAAAGCGAGCCACAGGCCGGCCACCACCAGCACGAGCACGGCCAGGCCGGTCACGGTCGTGGTGTTGTTGGAGCGCGAATAGGCTCCGATCATCAGGAGCACCAGCGCGCCGACGGCCAGGATCAGTTCCGGCGTCGAGAGCGAAAGGCTGGAGAGAAGGTCCGGCGTCATGGTCTATTCCCCAGTCAGTTCGCCGCCGCGGTCTGCGCGGAATTGATGGATGCGGTGACGTTGGTGACGAGCGTCTTGACCGAAGCGGCCGTCGCGTCGAACACCGGCGCCGGGTAGACGCCGAAGAAGATCACCAGCACCACCAGCGGATAGACGATCGCCTTCTCACGCGGCGACAGATCGAGCAGGTTCTTCAGGCTGTCCTTGGTCAGCGCGCCGAAGATCACCCGGCGATAGAGCCACAGCGCATAGGCCGCCGACAGGATGACGCCGGTGGCGGCGAAGAACGCCACCCAGGTGTTGACCTTGAACACGCCGAGCATGGTCAGGAATTCGCCGATGAAGCCGCTGGTGCCCGGCAGGCCGACATTGGCCATGGTGAAGATCATGAACACGGTCGCGTATTTCGGCATGTTGTTGACGAGGCCGCCATAGGCGTCGATCTCGCGCGTATGCATGCGGTCGTAGATGACGCCGACGCACAGGAACAGCGCGCCTGAGACGAGGCCGTGGCTGAGCATCTGGAAGATCGCGCCCTGCACGCCTTCCTGGTTCATCGCGAAGATGCCCATGGTGACGAAGCCCATGTGGGCTACCGACGAATAGGCGATCAGCTTCTTCATGTCCTCCTGCATCAGCGCCACCAGCGAGGTGTAGATGATGGCAACGACCGAGAGCGTGAACACCAGCGGCGCGAACATCGCCGATGCCTCCGGGAACATCGGCAGCGAGAAGCGCAGGAAGCCGTATCCTCCCATCTTCAGGAGGATGCCGGCCAGGATGACCGAACCGGCGGTCGGCGCCTCGACGTGGGCGTCGGGCAGCCAGGTGTGCACCGGCCACATCGGCATCTTCACCGCGAAGGAGGCGAAGAAGGCGAGCCACAGCCAGGTCTGCATGCTGGCCGGGAAATTATGCGTCAAAAGCGTCGGGATATCGGTGGTGCCCGACTGGAAGAACATCGCCATGATGGCGAGCAGCATCAGCACCGAGCCGGCGAGCGTATAGAGGAAGAACTTGAACGAGGCATAGACACGGCGCTTGCCGCCCCAGACGCCGATGATGATGAACATCGGGATCAGGCCGGCCTCGAAGAAGACGTAGAACAAGACGATGTCGAGCGCGCAGAACACGCCGATCATCAGCGTCTCGAGGATCAGGAAGGCGATCATATAGGCCTTGACCCGCTTCTCGATCGCTTCCCAGGAGGCCAGGATGCAGAACGGCATCAGGAAGGTGGTCAGAATGACGAACAGCATCGAAATGCCGTCGACGCCCATGTGGTAGGAGATGCCCGAATCCAGCCAGGCGTGCTTCTCGACGAACTGGAAGCCGGCCTGCGAATTGTCGAAGCCCGTCCAGATGAACAGCGAGATGACGAAGGTGAACGCCGTCGTGATGAAGGCGATGGCGCGGATGTTGCGGCGCGCGTTCTCATTGTCATCGTCGATGAACAGGATGAGCAGAACACCAACCAGCGGCAGGAAGGTGACCAGCGAGAGGATTGGCCAGTCGGTCATCAAAGCATCATCCAGGTGACGAGAGCGGCCACGCCGATCAGCATGGCGAAGGCGTAGTGATAGAGGTAGCCGGTCTGCAGCTTGACGACCCGGTTGGTGACGTCGACGACACGCGCCGAGATGCCGTCCGGGCCGAGACCGTCGATGATCGTGCCGTCACCGGTCTTCCACAGGAAGCGGCCGAGGCGCTTGGCCGGCTGCACGAACAGGAAGTCGTAGAGCTCGTCGAAATACCACTTGTTGAGCAGGAAGCCGTAAAGGCCGCGATGGTTAGCCGCCAGTTCCTTCGGCGCCTCCGGCTTGCGGATATAGAACTGCCAGGCGACCAGCAGGCCGATCACCATGGCGACGAACGGCGCCAATTCCACCCACAACGGCAATTCGTGGATCTCGTGCAGGATGTGGTTGTCCGGCAGCGTGAACAACGACACCTTCCAGAACTCGCCATAGCCTTCGCCGATGAAAGCGCCGTGGAAGATGATACCCGCGAACAGCGCGCCGGCGGCCAGCACATAGAGCGGCACCAGCATCACAGGCGGCGATTCATGGACATGTTGCATGACCTCGTGGCTGGCGCGCGGCTCGCCGTGGAAGGTCATGAAGATCAAGCGCCAGGAGTAGAAGCTGGTGAAGCAGGCGGCGACCACCAGCAGGATAAAGGCGAAGCCGGCGACCGCATTGTGGCTGGCGAAGGAGGTTTCGATGATGGCGTCCTTGGAGAAGAAGCCGGCGGTGCCGATCACCGTCGCCGGAATGCCGACGCCCGTCAGCGCCAGCGTGCCGATGACCATCATCCAGTAAGTCTTCGGGATCAGATTGCGAAGGCCGCCCATCTTGCGCATGTCCTGCTCGTCGGAGACAGCGTGGATGACCGAGCCGGAGCCGAGGAACAGCAGCGCCTTGAAGAACGCATGCGTGAACAGGTGGAAGATCGCCGCGCCATAAGCGCCGACGCCGAGCGCCACAAACATATAGCCGAGCTGCGAGCAGGTCGAATAGGCTATGACGCGCTTGATGTCGTTCTGGACCAGGCCGACCGTCGCCGCGAAGAAGGCGGTGAAGGCACCGATGAAGGTGACGACGGTCAGCGCCGTATGCGACAGCTCGAACAGCGGCGAGAGCCTTGCCAGCATGAACACGCCGGCGGTCACCATGGTCGCCGCGTGGATGAGCGCGGAGACCGGCGTCGGGCCTTCCATGGCGTCCGGCAGCCAGGTGTGCAGCGGTACCTGCGCCGACTTGCCCATGGCGCCCATGAAGAGCAACAGGCAGACCACGGTCAGCGCCGTCTGCTTGTCGAGCGCGTGGCCGAGGAAAGTGAGCACGGCAGCGCCCGCCGGCGCGCCTTCTGCGGGCAGGAAGGAGGCCGCGTTGGCGAAGATGGTGCCGAGATTGACCGAGCCGAACAGCACGAAGACGCCGAAGATGCCAAGCGCGAAGCCGAAGTCGCCGACGCGGTTGACGACGAAAGCCTTGATCGCCGCCGCATTGGCCGACGGCTTCTTGTACCAGAAGCCGATCAAGAGATAGGAGGCGAGACCGACGCCCTCCCAGCCGAAGAACATCTGGATGAGGTTGTCGGCCGTCACCAGCATCAGCATCGCGAAGGTGAACAGCGACAGATAGGCAAAGAAGCGCGGACGGTTCGGATCGTGGTGCATGTAGCCGATCGAATAGATGTGAACCAGCGCCGACACCGTGTTGACGACGACCAGCATCACCACCGTCAGCGTATCGATCCTGAGCGCCCAGGAAGCGTCGATGCCGCCCGACTGGATCCAGCGCAGCACCGGCACGGTGAACACCTCGCCATGGCCGAAGCCGACGCTGAAGAAGGCGATCCACGACAGCACAGCCGCGATCACCAGGAAGCCGGAGGTGATGTATTCGGAAGCCTTGGCGCCGAGCGAATTGCCGAACAGGCCGACAATCAGGAAGCCAAGCAGCGGAAGGAAGACGATAGCCTGATACATGGTGGTTCCCGTCAACCCTTCATCGCGCTCACGTCTTCGACCGCGATCGAGCCGCGGTTGCGGAAGAAGACGACAAGAATGGCAAGACCGATCGCGGCCTCGGCCGCCGCGACCGTCAGCACGAACAGGGCAAAGACCTGTCCGACGAGGTCATGCAGCGCCGCCGAGAAAGCGACGAAGTTGATGTTGACCGCAAGCAGGATGAGCTCGATCGACATCAGGATGACGATGATGTTGCGGCGGTTCAGGAAGATGCCGAACACTCCGAGCGTGAACAGGATCGCCGATACGGTCAGATAATGTGCAATGCCGACGACCATCTCAGATGCCCTCGCCCGATTTGACCTTGCGGATTTCCATGCCCGTCGCCGGCGTGCGGCCGACCTGCGCAGCGATCGACTGCCGCTTGACGCCTTCCTTGTGGCGCAGCGTCAAGACGATGGCACCGATCATGGCGACCAGCAGCACCAGGCCGGAAATCTGGAAATAATAGAGGTAGTCCGTATAGAGGATATCGCCGAGCGCCGCAGTGTTGGAGCGCGTGGCGAGATCCGGCGTTGCCTTGGCGACGGTCGAGGCAAGCTGTGGCGCGAATGTGTAGCCGCCGAGCACGATGATCAGTTCCGCCGCCAGGATCAGCCCGACCAGCGCGCCGATCGGCGCGTATTGCAGCGCGCCCTGCTTCATCTCGGCGAAGTCGACGTCGAGCATCATGACGACGAACAGGAACAGCACCATCACCGCGCCGACATAGACGACGAGCAGGATCATCGCCAGGAACTCGGCGCCGGTCAGCATGAACAGGCCGGCGGCGTTGAAGAAGGTGAGGATCAGGAACAGCACGGAATGCACGGGGTTGCGCGACGAAATGACCATGAAGGCCGACGCCACGGCGATAAAGGCGAAGAGGTAGAAAAAGGCCGCCTCTAGTCCACTCAGCATGGGTTCCCCCGGGTTCCTGTCGGATTGGACATTCGCCCTCTCCGTTGTCTCTGGCTTGGTTCCGCATCCGGTACCGAAGCCGCGTGTTCCTTAGACGAGGCCCCTCGCCCCGTCCATGCGTCAAATGTCAGCGATAAGGCGAGTCGAGCGCGATGTTGCGCGCCAGCTCCCGCTCCCAGCGATCGCCGTTCGCGAGCAGCTTTTCCTTGTTGTAGTAAAGCTCCTCGCGCGTCTCGGTCGCGAATTCGAAATTCGGCCCCTCGACGATGGCATCGACCGGGCAGGCTTCCTGGCAGAAGCCGCAATAGATGCACTTCACCATGTCGATGTCGTAGCGCACGGTGCGGCGCGTGCCGTCATTGCGGCGCGGCCCGGCTTCGATGGTGATGGCCTGCGCCGGGCAGATCGCTTCGCAGAGCTTGCAGGCGATGCAGCGTTCCTCGCCGTTCGGGTAACGGCGCAGCGCATGCTCGCCACGGAAGCGCGGGCTGGTCGGCCCCTTCTCATGCGGATAGTTGATCGTCTCCTTCGGCGCGAAGAACTGGCGCATCGAAAGGAAGAAGGCGCTGACGAAATCCTTCAGCAGCAGCGACTTTGCGGCCTGGGCCAGAGCACTCATTCAGCACCCCCAAATAATTGAATTGCGGCGACAGCGCCAACAAACCCGAACAGGATCGGCATCATAAAGCGATACGCAACTCGCGTGAGCGACGCCACTTTCCGCATGTCCCAACCAAATACGGGAACTTGATAATTTGCGGAGATCCTCTGTCCCTGCTGTCGCAACACGTAAGGCAGCACAACAACATTGCCGAGAAAGGCAACAAGTAAGCCAGCAACAGCTCCCACAAAACCTGCGGAGATATCGCCCATCACGCAAACCCCGTGATCTTGAGGAAGGCCGCAGTGGCCACGACCATGAACAGCGAGATCGGCAGGAAGACTTTCCAGCCCAGCCGCATCAGCTGGTCGTAGCGGTAGCGCGGCACAAAAGCCTTCACCATCGAGAACATGAAGAACATCAGGCAGATCTTCAGCACGAACCAGATAACGCCCGGCACCCAGGTGAAGGGCGCGAAGTTCAACGGTGGCAGCCAGCCGCCGAGGAACAGGATGGTCGCCAGCGCGCACATCAGGACGACGGCGACATACTCGCCGAGGAAGAAGAGCAGGAACGGCGTCGACGAATATTCGACCATATGGCCGGCGACGAGTTCCGATTCCGCCTCCACCAGATCGAAAGGCGGGCGGTTGGTCTCGGCCAGCGCCGAGATGAAGAACACCACGAACATCGGCAGCAGCGACAGCCAGTGCCAGTCGAGGAAGGTGTTGGGCAGGCCGAGCTTGGTGCCGAGACCGTCCTGCTGCGACATGACGATGTCGGAGAGGTTGAGCGAGCCGACACAGAGCAGCACGGTGACGATGACGAAGCCGATCGAGACTTCGTAGGACACCATCTGCGCGGCCGAGCGCAGCGCGCCGAGGAACGGGTATTTCGAGTTGGACGCCCAGCCGCCCATGATCACGCCATAGACCTCGAGCGAGGAGATGGCGAAGACATAGAGAATGCCGACATTGATGTTGGCGATCGCCCATCCCTCGTTGACCGGAATGACCGCCCAGGCCGAGATCGCCAGCACCGCCGACACCAGCGGCGCCAGGAGGAACACGCCCTTGTTGGCGCCCGACGGGATCACCGGCTCCTTGAAGACGAATTTCAGCAGGTCGGCAAAGGCCTGCAGCGTTCCCCACGGACCGACGACGTTCGGCCCACGACGCAATTGCACCGCCGCCCAGATCTTGCGGTCGGCATAGAGCAGGTAAGCGACGCCGATCAGAAGCACGACGATCAGCACGACCGACTTCAGAAGGATCAGCAGCGCCGGCAGCACATAGATTGAGAGGAAGGTGTCCATGCTTATTCCGCCGCCTGCTTGAAGCCGCTCTTGGCCAGCGCCGAGCATTCGGCCATCACGGCCGACGCCCGCGCGATCGGGTTGGTCAGATAAAAGTCCTTCACCGGCGAGGTGAAGGTTCCCTTGTTCAGCCGGCCGCCGAGCTTCGCCGCCTTGGCGACGTCATTGGCACTGCCCGGCTGCACCTGATCGATGCGGGCGAGATGCGGGAACTCGCCATAGAGCTTGGCGCGCAGCTGCGCCAGCGAATCGAAGGGCAGCTTCTTGCCGAGCACGTCTGAGAGCGCCCGCAGGATCGCCCAGTCCTCGCGCGCCTCGCCAGGGGCGAAGCCGGCGCGATTGGTCTGCTGCACGCGGCCTTCCGTGTTGACATAGGTGCCGGACTTCTCGGTGTAGGCGGCGGCCGGCAGGATGACATTGGCGCGGTGCGCGCCGGCATCGCCATGCGTGCCGATATAGACGACGAAGGCGCCGCCGGTCCTGGCCATGTCGATCTCGTCGGCGCCGAGCAGGAACAGCACATCGGTATCGCCCAGCATGCTGGCGACATCCTTGCCGCCCTCGCCCGGCACGAAGCCGACATCGAGGCCGCCGACTCTGGCCGCGGCGTTGTGCAGCACCGCAAAGCCGTTCCAGTCGGCGGTGACCGCGTTGACAGCGGCCGCGAGCTTTGCCGCCTGGCCGAGCACCGCGGCGCCGTCCGTGCGCGCCAGCGCGCCCTGGCCGACGATGATCAGCGGATGCGTGGCCTTGCTCAGCGCCTCGAAGAACTTGCCGTTGCCGTCGGCAAGGCCCTTCAGGGATTCGGGGCCGGCGCCGATGAGGTCGTAGTCGTAGCGGGTGTCGCCGATCTCGCCGATCACGCCGACCGGCAGGTTGCCGACGCGCCAGCGCTTGCGGATGCGGGCATTGAGCACCGAGGCCTCGAAGCGCGGATTGGCGCCGATGATCAGCACCGCGTCGGCCTGCTCGATGCCTTCTATGGTCGGATTGAAGATGTAGCTGGCGCGGCCGAGCGACGGATCGAGCGCGGCACCATCCTGGCGGCAGTCGATGTTCTTCGAGCCGAGCGCCGCCATCAAAAGCTTGAGCGCGTAGATTTCCTCGACCGCCGCGAGGTCGCCGGCGATCGCACCGACCCGCTCGGGCGCCGCCTTGCCCACTTCGTCCTTGATGGCGGCGAAGGCTTCCGCCCAGCTTGCCGGCGCCAGCTTGCCGTTCTTGCGCACATAGGGGCGGTCGAGGCGCTGCGTGCGCAGGCCGTCCCAGATGAAGCGGGTCTTGTCGGAAATCCACTCCTCGTTCACCGCCTCGTTGACGCGCGGCAGGATGCGCATCACCTCGCGCCCTCTGGAGTCGACGCGGATCGCCGAGCCGACGGCATCCATGACGTCAATCGATTCCGTCTTGGTCAGTTCCCACGGCCGCGCCTGGAACGCGAACGGCTTTGAGGTCAGCGCGCCGACCGGGCAAAGGTCGATGACATTGCCCTGCAGCTCGGAGGTCATCGCCTGTTCGAGATAGGTGGTGATCTCGGCATCCTCGCCGCGGCCGATCAGTCCGAGCTCGGAAATGCCGGCGACCTCGGTGGTGAAGCGGACGCAGCGCGTGCAATGGATGCAACGGTTCATCACCGTCTTGACCAGCGGGCCGATATACTTGTCTTCGACCGCGCGCTTGTTCTCGTGATAGCGCGAGGAATCGACGCCGAACGCCATCGCCTGGTCCTGCAGGTCGCACTCGCCGCCCTGGTCGCAGATCGGGCAATCGAGCGGATGGTTGATCAGCAGGAATTCCATCACGCCTTCGCGGGCCTTCTTGACCATCGGCGTGTTGGTGAAGATTTCCGGCGGCTCGCCATTCGGGCCGGGACGCAGGTCGCGCACGCCCATGGCGCAGGACGCCTGCGGCTTGGGCGGACCGCCCTTCACCTCGATCAGGCACATGCGGCAATTGCCGGCAATCGACAGCCGCTCGTGGAAGCAGAAGCGCGGCACTTCAGCGCCGGCGTCCTCGGCCGCCTGCAGCAGCGTGTAATGGTCGGGTACCGTGATCTCTTTCCCGTCGACCTTTAGCTTTGCCATTCGCCTCAAATCCCTGCGGATGTCCGCAATCTATCTTTCCGGGCGCGGCTTGAGCCGCGCCCGGTATTTCAATTCACTTGGCCGCGAGCGCCGCCGCTTGCGCAGTCCAGTCGTCGCGGCCGATGCGGCCGGCGAGCGACAGATAATCTTCCACCCAGGCGATCTCTTCCGACGTCCAGGCGGCGATCTGGCCATAGGTCCAGATGCCGAGACCGTTGAGCACCTTCTCCAGCTTCGGTCCGATGCCCGAAATCGCCTTCAGGTCCGAAGGCTTCGCCGGCTTGTCGACGGCCTTCGGCTGCCTGAAATCCTCGGGCATCAGCCCGGTCGCGGCCGGTTGGGCGACAATATCGGCCCCGGTCGCGTCGAGCGCCTTCTCGGTCGCGTTCGCCGCGATGTCGGTCACATCCTTGGCGAAGGTCTGCGCCTTGGCGATCAGCGTCTCGGTCGCCTTGCGCGCCTTGGACGCGTTGGCGGCCGCTTCGCTCTGCGCCTCGAGATCGTCGAGGAACGGCTGGAACATGCGCTGCGAAGCTTCCAGCGCGCCGGTGAAGGCGCCCATCCACATGCCGACGGCATGGTTGGCGAGACCGATGCTGAGAGCCGACATCGCCGCGGCACCCGCGACCGGATGCGCCAGAAGGTTGACGGCACTGGCCATCTCCTTCGGCATCATCTTGGTCAGATCCTGGTTCATCTTCTCGAGTTGGTCCAAATCAGGCATGAACGGGTAGGGTATCGAATACGGCGCCATAGAAATCTCCTGGTCGTTTCTTCGTGTGCCCGCCCCAGTTTTTCAGTCTTCGGGCCAAGCCCGTATTTCGAAGTCTTATTCCGCCGCGACCATCACCGGCTCGGCCCGGTGCGCGTTGCGCGAAAACTCGTCGATGCGGCGTTCCACCTCGCCGCGGAAATGCCGCATCAGGCCCTGGATCGGCCAGGCGGCCGCGTCGCCCAGCGCGCAGATCGTGTGACCCTCGACCTGCTTGGTGACGTCGAGCAGCATGTCGATCTCGCGCTTCTGCGCCTCGCCGCGCACCAGACGCTCCATCACCCGCCACATCCAGCCGGTGCCTTCGCGGCACGGCGTGCACTGGCCGCAGCTCTCATGCTTGTAGAAGTAGGAAAGCCTGGCGATCGCCTTCACGATATCCGTCGACTTGTCCATGACAATGACAGCCGCCGTGCCGAGGCCGGATTTGAGGTCGCGCAGCGCATCGAAATCCATCGGCGCGTCCATGATCTGCTCGGCCGGCACCAGCGGCACCGAAGCGCCGCCAGGGATGACCGCGAGCAGATTGTCCCAGCCGCCACGGATGCCACCGCAATGCTCCTCGATCAGCTCGCGGAACGGGATCGACATCGCCTCTTCGAAAGTGCACGGATTGTTGACATGGCCCGACACGCAGAACAGCTTGGTGCCGGCATTGTTCGGGCGGCCGAAGGACGAGAACCAGGCGGCGCCGCGGCGCAGGATGGTCGGCGCCACCGCGATCGACTCGACGTTGTTGACGGTGGTCGGGCAGCCATAGAGGCCGACATTGGCCGGGAATGGCGGCTTCAGCCTCGGCTGGCCCTTCTTGCCTTCCAGGCTTTCGAGCAGCGCGGTCTCCTCGCCGCAGATATAGGCGCCGGCGCCGTGATGCATGTAGACTTCGAAGTCGTAGCCGGACGTGTTGTTCTTGCCGATCAGCTTGGCCGCGTAAGCCTCGTCGATGGCGCGCTGCAGCGCCTCGCGCTCGCGGATGAACTCGCCGCGCACATAGATGTAGGCGGCGATCGCGCCCATGGCGAAGCCGGCGACCAGCGCGCCCTCGACCAGCGTGTGCGGATCGTTGCGCAGGATATCGCGGTCCTTGCAAGTGCCGGGCTCGGATTCATCGGCGTTGATGACGAGATAGCTTGGCCGGCCGTCGCTCTGCTTCGGCATGAACGACCATTTCAATCCGGTCGGGAAGCCGGCGCCGCCACGGCCGCGCAGGCCGGACGCCTTCATCTCGTTGACGATCCAGTCGCGCCCCTTGGCGATGAGGCCAGGTGTATCGTCCCAGATGCCGCGCGACTGCGCGCCGGCCAGCGACGTGTCGAAGAGGCCGTAGATATTGGTGAAGATGCGGTCTTTGTCCTGAAGCATTTTTCGTCCCTCAGACCGGCTTCTTGCCGAAGACGCGGATGTATTCGGCGACGCCGCCCTTGGCGAGCGCCTTGGCCTGCTTCACCCAGTCGTCGCGATCGATGCGGCCGTGGAAGCTGAGATAGCCGTCGACCCATTCGCGCTCGGCCTTCTTCCAGGAGGCGACCTGCGCGAAGGTGTAGATGCCCAACGAATGCAGGGTGCCTTCGATCTTCGGGCCGACGCCGGAGATCAGCTTGAGATCGTCGACCGTTGCCGGGCGCTCGATGCCGGCCGGCCGGTTCTTGTCGTCGAGCGAAGGTTTCGCCGTCTTGGCGACAGGCTGCTTGGTTTCCGGCGCCTTGAAAGCGCTGGCCGGCTCGGCCTTTGTCTTCGGCCCGCTGCGCGGCTTGGAAACGCCCTCGACTTCCGGAGCAGCCTGATTGGCGTTGGCCGCCGAATGGCGCGGCGCCCTGACACTGGCGCCGTTCTCGGTGGCCGGGGCGACCTTGACCGGCGACGGCGTGTTCAGCGCCGGGCTGGTTTCAGCCGCATGGGTCTTCGGCTTGCTGGATTTTGACGGTCCAACCGGGCCGGAGGCGGCCGGAGTCGGCGCCGAAGTTGCCGGTGCAGCGGGAGCTGCTGGCGGCGCCGACGCGAGAGCTTCCTTGGCCGCTTTCGCCGCCGCCTTGGCTTCCTTGTCGCGCGTCGACTTCAGGATCGCCTTTTCACTGGTCAGCGTCGTCAGCCCCGTAGCCGGCTCGGACCCGTGGCGGCCGTTCTGCGGACCAGGCTTCACCTCGGCGCCCTTGCCGGCGTCGTAGAGATCGATGATCTCGGCCAGCCGCTCAGGCGTCAGGTCCTCGAAAGTGTCCTTGAAGATCATGACCATCGGCGCGTTGACGCAGGCGCCAAGGCATTCGACCTCCTCCCACGACAGCGTGCCTTTGTCGTTGGTGTGGAACTGATCGTGATGGATCTTCGAGCGGCAGACATCCATCAGCGCTTCCGAACCGCGCAGCATGCAGGGCGTGGTGCCGCAGACCTGGATATGCGCGCGCGTGCCGACCGGATTGAGCTGGTACTGCGTGTAGAAGGTCGCGACTTCGAGGCCACGGATACGCGGCATGCCGAGCATGTCGGAGATCGTCTCGATAGCCGCCTTGGTGACCCAGCCTTCCTGCTCCTGCGCGATCATCAGCAGCGGGATGATGGCCGACTGCTCGCGCCCCTTCGGGTATTTGGCGATCCACTGCTGCGCCGCCGCCGCGTTCGCCTTGTTGAAGGCGAAGGTGGCTGGCTGGACGCTGGCATCTGCGAGACGGCGGACTGACATTTAGCGATCGACCTCACCAAACACGATGTCGAGGGAGCCAAGCACGGCCGTGACGTCGGCCAGCATGTGGCCGCGGCACAGGAAATCCATGGCTTGCAGATGCGCGAAACCGGGCGCGCGCAGCTTGCAGCGATAGGGCTTGTTGGTGCCGTCGGAGACCAGATAGACGCCGAATTCGCCTTTCGGCGCCTCGACGGCCGCATAGACCTCGCCGGCCGGCACACGATAGCCCTCGGTATAGAGCTTGAAGTGATGGATCAGCGCTTCCATCGAGCGCTTCATCGCCGCGCGCTTCGGCGGTACCACCTTGCCGTCGAGGTTCGATACCGGGCCGGCGCTTTCCTTGCCGAGCAGAAGATCGACGCACTGGCGCATGATCTTGGCCGACTGGCGCATCTCTTCCATGCGCACCAGGTAACGGTCGAAGCAGTCGCCGTTCTTGCCGATCGGAATGTCGAAATCCATCTCGGAATAGCATTCATAGGGCTGCGATTTGCGCAGGTCCCAGGCAGCGCCCGAGCCGCGCACCATCACGCCCGAAAAGCCCCAGGCCCAGGCATCGGCCAGCGACACAATGCCGATATCGACATTGCGCTGCTTGAAGATGCGGTTCCCGGTGAGCAGCGCGTCGAGATCGTCGATCGACTTCAGGAACGGATCGATCCACTTGCCGATGTCCTCGACCAGCTTCTGCGGCAGGTCCTGATGCACGCCGCCCGGCCGGAAATAGGCCGCATGCATGCGCGAGCCCGAGGCGCGCTCGTAAAACACCATCAGCTTTTCGCGTTCGACGAAGCCCCACAGCGGCGGGGTCAGCGCGCCGACATCCATCGCCTGCGTCGTCACATTGAGGATGTGCGACATGATGCGGCCCATCTCGGAATAGAGCACGCGGATCAGCTGGCCGCGCTTCGGCACCTCGATGCCGAGCAGGCGCTCAGCCGCCAAAGCGAAGGCATGCTCCTGGTTCATCGGCGCGCAATAGTCGAGCCTGTCGAGATAGGGCACGGCCTGCAGATAGGTCTTGGCCTCGATCAGCTTCTCGGTGCCACGATGCAGCAGGCCGATATGCGGATCGACGCGGTCGACCACCTCGCCGTCCAGTTCCAGCACCAGCCGCAAAACGCCATGCGCCGCAGGGTGCTGCGGACCGAAGTTGATGTTGAAGTTGCGGACGGAGGTTTCAGCCATTGTGGCGCCTCTGGCGAAGAGTCAGTAGTGAGTAGTGAGTAGTGACCATCAATCTCAATGCCTGCTTCATTCCGCCTGCTTGGCCTGCACGGTTCTGATCAGAGATCGCGTCATTTTTCCAATCTCTTCGCACCGCAGTAGCAGTTCAGTCTCGTTATCTCTTGCCAGCATACCGATCCGGCACGCCAGCAATATGTGCGTTTCCAGTTCCTTCAACGAACCCTGTGCCATGCGCAGAAATTGAACGAAAGAACCTCTATTCTCACGACCGTACCCTTCAGCGATATTCGCGGCGATAGATACCGCCGAGCGGCGCATCTGGGAGGTCATTCCATAGATCTCGTCTCTCGGAAAACCTTTGGTGACGCGGTAACAATCCTCGGCAAGGACCATCGCCGATTGCCACACCACCAAGTCGCGATAAGATTCGATCTTTTTTCCCAATTCCTTCCCTACTGACTACTCACTACTTCCCCACTCACTGTTTCGCCTTCTCATCCCCGGGAAGGACGTAATCCGTTCCTTCCCACGGGCTCAAGAAGTCGAAGTTTCTGAATTCCTGCTTCAATTCCACCGGCTCGTAGATAACCCGCTTGGCCTCGTCGTCGTAGCGAACCTCGACGAAACCGGTCAGCGGGAAATCCTTGCGCAGCGGATGGCCCTCGAAACCATAGTCGGTGAGTATGCGGCGCAGGTCCGGATGGCCTGAGAACAGCACGCCGTAAAGGTCATAGGTCTCGCGCTCGAACCAGTCGGCGCCTGGATAGACGCCGGTCAGCGACGGCACCAGCGTCTCCTCGTCGGCCTGGACCTTGAGCCTGATGCGGACATTCTGCTTCGGCGACAATAGGTGATAGACGACGTCGAAGCGCCTGGCGCGCGACGGGTAGTCCGCTCCGCAGACATCGATGATCGAGATGAACTGGCAGCGCGGATCATCGCGCAGGAAGGTCGCGACCTCGATCAGGTTGCCCGGTTCAACCGAAACCGTCAGCTCACCATAGGCAAGCACGGCTTCGCCGATGCGGCCGGAGAGCTTCTCGCCGAGATAGGTGGAGAGTTCGTTCAACGCCAGGGTCATCGGCTCACCGTTCGATCGTGCCGGTGCGGCGGATCTTCTTCTGCAGAAGGAGAATGCCGTAGAGCAGCGCTTCCGCGCTCGGCGGGCAGCCGGGCACATAAATGTCGACCGGCACGACGCGGTCGCAGCCGCGCACCACCGAATAGGAATAGTGGTAGTAGCCGCCGCCATTGGCGCAGGAGCCCATCGAGATGACGTAGCGCGGCTCCGGCATCTGGTCGTAGACCTTGCGCAGCGCCGGCGCCATCTTGTTGGTCAGCGTGCCGGCGACGATCATAATGTCGGACTGGCGTGGCGACGCGCGCGGCGCGACGCCGAAACGCTCCGAGTCATAGCGCGGCATCGAGGTGTGGATCATCTCGACCGCGCAGCAGGCGAGGCCGAAGGTCATGAACATCAGCGAGCCGCTGCGCGCCCAGGTGATCAGCGCCTCGGTCGAGGTGACGAGAAAACCCTTGTCGGCCAGCTCATTGTTGATTTCGAGGAAGAAGGGATCGTCCTCCCCCACCGGCCTGCCGGTGTTGGGGTCGATGATGCCCTTGGGCTTCGGCGCGACGAGGGTGCCTGAACTATCGTTCAATCCCATTCCAGCGCTCCTTTTTTCCATTCATAGGCAAAGCCGATGGTCAGCACCGCCAGGAACACCATCATCGACCAGAAGCCGAGCATGCCGAGCTTCGAGAAGGACACCGCCCACGGGAACAGGAAGGCGACCTCGAGATCGAAGATGATGAACAGGATCGACACCAGGTAGAAGCGGATGTCGAACTTCATGCGGGCATCGTCGAACGAATTGAACCCGCATTCATAGGCGGAAAGCTTTTCCGGATCGGGATTGCGGTAGGCCACAAGGAACGGAGCAACGATGAGCGCCAGACCGACGATCATCGCCACGGCGATGAACAGCACGATAGGCAGGTACGAACTTAGGAGTGCGCTCATGCGGCGACTTTCCTTCGGCGGGGGCAGTTCACTTTGATTACAGCAACGAACTCTAATGCGGAAGCGTGACAGATTAACCGCTGAACCGTTTAAGGGGCCCATGCTGCAACGCGGCGAGGGTTAGCGCAGCGGTTTCGGTGACGCAAGTCAAACCTTGTTCAAATCGCGGCCCTGGACGGCTTATCGGAAGAAACTGGTCCGATCCGCTCCTGTTTGATTTCCTTCACTTTTTACTCCACTTTTCTCTCCTGACATATCTCCCGCCATTTGCCTGCTAGCATGGCCGGAATCACGGCTGAAGATCCAACGACGATCGGGGCAAGTACACCTGATGAAGGACAAGATTTCGCTGGCCATGGCGAGGCGCATCGCGCTGGGCGCGCAAGGGTTCAACGACCCTCGCCCTGCAGGAGTTCCGGATCGCCGGCACCTCGCCCGGGTGCTTTCGCGAACCGGCCTTCTGCAGATCGATTCCGTGAGCGCGGTGGTGCGCGCGCACTATATGCCGCTCTATTCGCGCCTCGGCCCCTACCCGCTTACGCTGCTCGATAATGCCGCGGTCACTCGCAAGCGCGCCGTGTTCGAATACTGGGCGCATGAGGCGTCGTTCCTGCCCGTCGAGACCTATCCTTTGATGCGCTGGCGCATGCAGCGCGCCGAGCAGGGCGACGAGATATATCTCGGCCTGGCGAAATGGGGCCGTGAACGCAAGGAAACGATCGACGAGATATATAGAGAGGTCGCCGATCGCGGTCCGATCGCCGCCTCCGATATCGAAGGCCACAAGGGCAATGGCGGCTGGTGGGGCTGGAGCGAGGCCAAACACGCGTTCGAATGGCTGTTCTGGGCCGGACGCATCACCACCGCTTACCGCCGCGGCTTCGAACGCTATTATGACCTGCCCGAGCGCGTTTTGCCGCAGGCGGTGCTCGACCTTCCCGAACCCTCGGTCGAGGACGCGCATCGCGAATTGCTGCGCATTTCCGCCCGTGCCCACGGCATCGCCACCTATGGCGACCTGCGCGACTATTTTCGTCTCGCGCCGGGCGACACGAAGGATCGCATCGAGGACCTGGTCGATGCCGGCGAGTTGCTGCCGGTGAAGGTCGAAGGCTGGGACAAGACTGCCTATCTCCACAAGGACGCCCGTTTCCCGCGCCGGATAGAGGCGCGCGCCCTGCTCGCCCCCTTCGATCCCGTCGTCTTCGAACGCACCAGGACGGAAAAACTCTTCGATTTCCGCTACCGCATCGAGATCTACACGCCGGCGGAAAAGCGCCAATACGGCTATTACGTGCTGCCCTTCCTGCTCGGCGACCGGATCGTTGCTCGCGTCGATCTCCGGGCCGACCGCCCGGCCAGCGTCTTGCGCGTCCATGCCGCTTACGCCGAAGCAGGCGCTCCCGCCGAAACCGCCGCCCGGCTCTTCGACGAGCTGAAGCAGATGCAGGGCTGGCTCGGCCTGGAGGCGATCGAAGTCATGCCGGCCGGCGACCTCGGCCCGGCGCTGGCCGACATCGCGGTGTCGTAGCTGCGCGTTGACAGGGACCTAGCCGTAAGCCTAAATCCTGACCAGACGGTCTTCTCCCGGCAAGGGAGGAGCCAAGAGGGAATGCGGTGCGGGCCAACACCCAAATCCGCGGCTGTCCCCGCAACTGTAAGCGACGAGCCTCTGCCGAAAACCACTGGGATTTCCCGGGAAGGCGGCATTCAGGGCGACGACCCGCGAGCCAGGAGACCTGCCGTCTGAGACTTTAAGTATCCGAATGCCCGGCGGGTTTTCCGGGCAAGGAGCATGGTTTTGGATCGCAACGGCAGTTTCCCGGCAAACAGTGCGGACGTTCCGTCCGAGCCCGATGCTTTGGCCGGCGTGACCGTCATCGTCTGCTCATCCTGCCGCGACGAGACCGGCTCGGACGCCCATCCGCGCGCCGGTGCGCTGCTTGCCGAAGACACGCGCCGGGCTGCTTCCGGCGAAAAGATCAAGATCCGTACCGTCGAATGCCTCGGCAACTGCAAGCGCCGGCTGAGCGCCGCGCTGCTGCGCGACGGCTGCTGGAGCTACGTTTTCGGCGATCTGGACACGACCAGCGGCGCCGACCTCGTCGCCGGCGCAAAGATCTTCGCCACCTCGACCGACGGCCTCATCCCCTGGCGCGGCCGGCCCGATTCCCTCAAGCGCGGCCTCGTTGCCCGCATCCCTCCCCTCGACATGTTGAAGGACCGACCATGAACGCATCCGTTTCCCGCGTGCCCTGCACCGTCGTCACCGGCTTCCTCGGCGCCGGCAAGACGACGCTGATCCGCAACCTGCTCGAGAACGCCAAGGGCAAGCGGCTGGCGATCATCGTCAACGAGTTCGGCGATGTCGGCATCGACGGCGAGATCCTGAAGGGTTGCGGCGTCGACGCCTGCCCGGAAGAAAACATCGTCGAGTTGGCCAATGGCTGCATCTGCTGCACCGTCGCCGACGATTTCGTGCCGGCGCTCGATCAGATCCTGTCGCTCAATCCCAAGGTCGACCACATCCTGATCGAGACCTCGGGCCTCGCTCTGCCGAAGCCGCTGGTGCAGGCATTCCAGTGGCCGAGCGTGAAGAGCCGCGTGACGGTCGACGGCGTCATCGCCGTGGTCGACGGCCCGGCGCTGGCCGATGGCCGCGTCGCTTCCGATATGGATGCCCTGCAGGCGCAGCGCGCGGCTGACGATTCCCTCGACCATGACGATCCGGTCGAAGAGGTATTCGAGGACCAGATCGCCTGCGCCGACCTGATCATCCTGTCGAAGAGCGACCTGATGGATGCAGCGGGCTCCGCCCGCGCCAACGCCGTCATCGGCGAGCATGTCGCGCGTGCCGTCAAGATCGTGCCGACAGCGCAGGGCAAGGTCGATCCGTCCGTGCTGCTCGGCCTCGGCCTTGCGGTGGAGGACGACATCGAGAACCGCAAGACCCATCACGACGACGAGCTCGACCACGAGCATGACGATTTCGATTCCTTCGTCATCGACATCCCGTCGATCGCCAATCCCGACGAGTTGGCCAAGCGCGTCGCCGTTGCCGCCGAGCAGGAAAACGTGCTGCGCGTCAAGGGTTTCGTCGAAGTCGGCGGCAAGCCGATGCGGCTTCTGCTGCAGGCTGTCGGCCCGCGCGTTAACCACTATTACGACCGCGCCTGGACGGCCGAGGACGACCGCCGCTCGCGGCTCGTCGTCATCGGCCTCAAGGGGCTGAACCGTCCGGCGATCGAGCGTATCCTCGCCGGCTGAGGCTAAGACCAAAAAGCGATGCATATCCTCACCACGACATCCGCTTCGCTCGACGATCTCGCCGAGCCGATCGACCTCAGGCAGACGCCTGCGGATGTGGTGGCCCTGTCCTTCACCGACAGCGACCTCGCCGGTCTGGCCGCCGCCTGGAAGGCCGATGCCGCGCGGCTGCCCGCGATGCGGCTGGCGGCGCTGCGCGACCTTCGCCACCCGATGTCGGTGGATCTTTGGATCGACAGCGTCGCCCGCCACGCCAAGGTCGTCCTGGTGCGCATCCTCGGCGGCTATGAGTGGTGGCGTTACGGCTGCGACCAGCTCGCTGCGGTCGCGCGCGAGCGCGGCATCAAGCTGGCGCTGCTGCCCGGTGAAAGCCATGACGAGGACCAGCGGCTGATCGAAGGCTCGACCCTGCCGCGCGCCGAGCTCGACGCCCTGCTCGGCTATTTCCGCGAAGGCGGGCCGGCCAATATGGCGGCGCTGGTGCAAAGGCTGGCAAGGCTTGCTGGGGCTGAGGCGGCCGTGGTTGATGCGGTCAGTGTGCCGAAGGCGGGGTACTATCGGCCGGGAGTTGGTGTCGTCGAGAAGTCGAACGTTTCAAGGGTCGGCATTCCTTCGCACCCCCCTCTGTCCTGCCGGACATCTCCCCCGCAAGGGGGGAGATCAGCCGTCACCCAAGCCGGCTCTATCTCTGCTTCGTCAAATATCGAGCTAGCTGAAACATCTACAGTTGGCGAAACCGTCGACCACAGAGCAATCTCCCCCCTTGCGGGGGAGATGTCCGGCAGGACAGAGGGGGGTGTGACGGAACTCGGCGTCGACAATTTCGCAGTCGTCCCCATCCTCTTCTACCGTTCCATGCTGCTTGCCGCAGACATCGCGCCGATCGACGCGTTGGCCGAGGCGTTACATTCGCAAGGCATGGCCCCTGTGCCGATCTTCGTTTCCAGCCTCAAGGACCCGGCGTCTCTCGCCTTCGTCGAAAACGCGATCGCCTCGCTGAATCCCGCCGCCATCGTCACCGCCACCGCCTTCGCCTCCGGCGCCGAACCCGGCGCCGAGACCCTGTTCGACCGCGCCGGCGTGCCGGTGTTCCAGGTCATCGTCGCCACAACGAGACGCGAGGTCTGGGAAAAGAATCAGCGCGGCCTTGCGCCCGCCGATCTCGCCATGCATGTCGTGCTGCCCGAGCTCGACGGCCGTATCCTTGCCGGCGCCATCTCGTTCAAGGGCGAGGTCGAAACCGACCCGGCGCTCGCCTTCCGCGCCTTCGCCAACCGGCCCGAAGCGGACCGTGTCGCGCAGGTCGCCAAGCGGATCGCTGCCTTTATCCGCCTGCAGCGGACCGAGCGGGCCGAGCGCAAGCTGGCGATCCTGATCCCCGATTATCCGAGCGCGCCTGGGCGGACCGGCTATGCCGTCGGGCTTGATGTGCCGTCAAGCGTGCTCGCCATGCTGCGTGACCTGAAGGAACAGGGCTATGCGGTTGACGGGATTCCGCAATCGCCGCGGGAGCTGCTGGATGCGCTGGAGGTGGGTGGGCGCGGCCTTGCCTTGACGGATTACATTGCCTTTTCAGCCGAATTGCCGGAGGCAGCACGAGCTCTGGTTGAGGCGGCGTGGGGCATGGCACAGGACCAGATAGGTTCGCGCGAGGCACCCCCCTCTGTCCTGCCGGACATCTCCCCCGCAAGGGGGGAGATCGGCAGTTCCGCCGAAGGCGCCATTCCTGCAACTCCGACAATTGGCGAAAGCGGTGGCGACAGATCAATCTCCCCCCCTGCGGGGGAGATGTCCGGCAGGACAGAGGGGGGTGTTCAAGCGCCGACCTCGGCAACCTTCCCCTTCCGCGCCGCCACCTTCGGCAACGTCACCGTGGCGCTGGCCCCCGACCGCGGCCGCTCGGCCGACCGCCGCGCCGATTACCACGACCCGACGCTTCCCCCGCGCCACGAGTTGATCGCCTTCGGCCTCTGGCTGCAAAAATCGCTCGGCGCGCATGCCATCATCCATGTCGGCGCGCATGGCACGCTGGAATGGCTGCCAGGCAAGACGGTGGCGCTATCCGACACCTGCTTCCCCGAGATCGTCACTGGATCGTTGCCGGTCATCTATCCCTTCATCGTCTCCAATCCCGGCGAGGCCGCGCAGGCCAAGCGCCGCATTTCGGCCGTCACGCTTGGCCATCTGCCGCCGCCGCTGACCGGCGCAGGCCTCGACGAGGTCCAACAGAAGCTGGAGCGCTTGGTCGATGAATATGCCCAGGCCGATGGCCTCGACCGCCGCCGCCGCGACCGTCTGGCTAGGCTGATTGTCGCGACGGCGCAAAGGACCGGTCTGGCCTCCGAAGCCGGCGTTGCCGGCACAGACGCTCCGGACGAAGCACTGCGCCGCATCGATGCCTGGCTCTGCGACCTCAAGGATTTCGCCGTCAAGGACGGGCTGCATGTCTATGGCCGCGCGCCGGAAGACGAGGTCGATCCACTGCGCCGGCAAAGCGCCGAGGCTGAGAAGTCTGCCCTGCTCGCCGCGTTCGATGGCCGCCACATCAAGGCAGGTCCCGCCGGCGCGCCGGCGCGTGGTCGCTCCGATGTCCTGCCCACCGGTCGCAATCTCTTCACCGCCGATCCGCGCACCATGCCGACGCCGACTGCTTACGATCTCGGCCAGGCGGCAGCGGAAGAAGTGGTGCGCAGTTATATGCAAAGCCACGGCGACTGGCCGCGCTCGCTGGTCATCGATCTTTGGGGCTCGGCCTCCTTGCGCACGGGCGGCGAGGAGATCGCGCAAGGGTTGGCGCTGATGGGCTGCCGGCCGCAATGGGATGCCGCCACCGGCCGCGTCACCGGCATCGAGGTGCTGCCGCCGGCGGCGCTCGGCCGCCCGCGCGTCGACGTCACCTGGCGCATCTCCGGCCTGTTCCGCGACATGTTTCCGACCCAGATCGCGCTGATCGACGCCGCCGCCAACGCGGTCGCCAGCCGCGACGAGGACGATTCGGAAAATCCCCTCGCCGCGGCGACACGCGCTGAGGGCAAGATCGGCCCGCGCATTTTCGGCACCTCTCCCGGCTCCTATGGCGCCGGCGTCGAGGACCTGCTGTCGCGCGGCGAATGGGGCGCGCGCGAAGAGATCGGCCGCGCCTATCTCGACGCCACCTCGCATGCCTATGGCGGCGCCGACGGCGAAGCGATCTCCGCGCCCGGCGCTTTCGAGGGACGGATCGCGGAAGCCGATCTCCTCGTCCACACCGGCGACGATCCCGGCCGCGACATCCTCGAAGGCTCGGCCGACGTCGCTTTCATCGGCGGCTTTTCGGCCGCCCTTGCAGCACTTGGCAGGAATGCCGACGTCATCGTGCTCGACACGACCGATCCGAAGAAGCCAAAACCGCGCTCGGTCGGCGATGCAGTATCACGCGTCGTGCGGGCCCGCGCCGTCAACCCGCGCTTCATCGCCGGCCAGATGCGCCATGGCCCGCGCGGCGCCTCCGAATTCGCCGAGACCGTCGATCGGCTGGTCGGTTTCGCCGAAACCACGCATGCCATATCAGGCGCGCTGATCGAGGCGGTGCACGACGCCTATGTCGGCGACCCGAACGTGCGCGCCTTCCTGCTGCGCGAGAACCCGGCCGCCGCCAAGGTCATCGCCGAGCGCTTTCTCGCTGCGCGGCGGCGCGGCCTCTGGCATCCGCTCAGGAATTCCATCGACGACGATCTCGCGGCCCTGATCGCCGAGGCCCAGGCAAGCGGGGTGGCGGCATGAACGCCTTCTCACGCCGCGGCGCCTGCCCTGCTCTCAGTGCGCCGATGCAGACCGGTGATGGGCTTCTCGTCCGGCTCAACCCGGTCGCTGGAGGAATTTCTCCGAAGTCGCTGATCGGACTCGGCGAATCCGCCTTACGCCACGGCAACGGCATCATGGAAGTGACCGCGCGCGGCAGCCTGCAGATCCGTGGTTTGACGGCGGACAGCGCGCGGCTGCTGGCGGCGGAGGTGGATGCGCTTGGCATTGCCGTGCGCAGCGGCGTGCCGGTCGAAGTCGGGCCGCTGGCGGGAATCGATCCGCAGGAGATTGCCGACCCGCGCCCTCTGGCCGAGCGGATCAGGGTCGCGATCGAAGAGGCCGGGCTGACGGCAAGGCTGGGACCGAAAGTGTCGGTGGTTGTCGACGGTGGCGGGCAGCTGAACTTGGACGCTGTGACGGCCGATGTTCGGCTGAAGGCGGCGCGGACCAGCACTAGCATCCAGTGGAGCGTATCGATTGCCGGCGACGGGCGCAGTGCGAAGCCACTCGCGACAGTCGATGAAGATGCGGCGCGCGACATTGCCGTCGCGGCTCTTAGGATGGTCGCTGAAAAAGGGCGCGAGGCGCATACGCGGGATTTGTCGGAGAGACAGCTTATTTCACTCGCAAGTTGGCACTCCGTCACCCCCCTCTCTGTCCTGCCGGACATCTCCCCCTCTAGGGGGGAGATTGGCAGTTCCCGCGCAGGCTCTCCACTTTCGGCGTTGGAGATTGGCGAAAGCCGCGGCGACAAGGCAATCTCCCCCCTTGAGGGGGAGATGTCTGGCAGGACAGAGAGGGGGGCGCAGGAACGCCGGCCCGCGGGACGTCCCATTGGCCTATTCAGTCTAGGCAGCAACACCGCCCTCGGTATCGCCCTGCCCTACGGCAGCATGCCCGCCCAGTCCCTCATCGATCTCGCCGTACAAGCCGCGAACCTCCGCGCCATCGAAATCCGCCTCGCCCCAGGCCGCGCCTTGCTCTTCCTCGGCCTCTCCGCACCCTCCTCCCTGCAAACCTCCGCCGCCACCCTCGGCTTCGTCACCGACCCCACGGACCCACGCATCCGCATAGCTGCCTGCCCCGGCACGCCGGCCTGCGCTTCCGGCCGTATCGCCACGCGCGCCATCGCCGAAACCATTGCAAAACAAAGCTCCGGCCTCATCGACGCCTCGCTGACGCTCCACGTTTCCGGCTGCGCCAAGGGCTGCGCGCATCCCGGCGCGGCGGCACTGACCCTGGTCGGCGACGAAAACGGAGCCGGACTTGTCGTGGACGGGACGGCAAAGGCCCTTCCTGCCGCGTACAGGCCGGGCTATGACGCCGCGCGTGGGGTCGCCGGCATTGCGGCGGCGATCCACGACGCACGACATCAAGGCGAGACTGCCGCCGCCTGCCTGGCAAGGCTTGGCGCGGCCGGCATCGCCGAACTCTATCGACGGAACTGAAAATGGCCGCCTACGACTATATCCATGACGGGATGGCGATCTACGAGCGCTCTTTCGCCATCATCCGCGCCGAGGCGGACCTGTCGCGCTTCTCCGAGGCCGAAGCGGATGTCGCGATTCGCATGATCCATGCCTGCGGCCAGGTCGAAGCCGCCAGCCATTTTGTTTTCTCCAATGGCTTCGTCGATGCGGCCCGCACCGCATTCGCCGCCGGCGCGGCGATCTTCTGCGATGCCGAGATGGTGGCCCACGGCATCACCCGCTCCCGGCTGCCGGCCGGCAACGACGTGATCTGCACCCTGCGCGACCCGCGCACGCACGACATCGCCAGGGAAATCGGCAACACCCGCTCGGCCGCCGCGATCGACCTTTGGGGCGAGCGCATGGCCGGTTCGGTCGTCGCCATCGGCAATGCGCCGACCGCGCTCTTCTATCTGCTCGAAAAACTGCGCGACGGCGCGCCGAAGCCCGCCGTGATCATCGGCATGCCGGTCGGCTTCGTCGGCGCCGCCGAATCCAAGGATGCGCTGGCCGAGAACTCTTACGGCGTGCCCTATGCCATCGTGCGCGGCAGGCTGGGCGGCAGCGCCATGACCGCCGCCGCGCTCAATTCGTTGGCGAGGCCGGGCCTGTGAACGCGATTGTAAAAGGCCGTCTTGTCGGCGTCGGCACCGGCCCCGGCGACCCGGAGCTTCTGACGCTGAAAGCGGCGCGCGCGCTGGCCGAGGCCGACGTCGTCGCCTATTTCGCCAAGCGCGGCAACAACAGCAATGCGCGCGCCATTGTCGAGGCGCGCTTCCGGGCGGACATGATCGAGCTGCCGCTGCTTTATCCGGTGACCACCGAAATCGACAAGGACCATGACGACTACCGCTCGCAGATCGCCGATTTCTACGAGCAGTCGGCCGAACAGGTCGCCGAGCATCTCGGCGCCGGCAGGATGGTGGCGGTGCTGTCGGAAGGCGATCCGCTCTTCTACGGCTCCTACATGCACCTGCATGTGCGGCTTGCACACCGGTTCCCGACGGAAGTCATCCCCGGAATCACCGCCATGTCCGGCTGCTGGTCGACCACTGGCCTGCCGATCGTCCAGGGCGACGATGTGCTGACCGTGCTGCCGGGCACGATGAGTGAGTTCGAGCTGACCCGCCGCCTCGCCGACACCGATGCCGCGGTGATCATGAAGGTCGGCCGCAACCTGCCAAAAATCCGCCGCGCGCTGGAAGCGGCCGGCAAGCTGGCGAAAGCCGTCTATGTCGAGCGCGGCACGATGCCGGGCAGCATCTCGATGCGGCTTGCCGAAAAACCGGACGACAAGGCGCCCTATTTCGCCATCGTGCTGGTCGCGGGCTGGTCGGCCCGCTCCGGAGCCAAAGCATGAGCGGCCGCCTCACCGTCATCGGTCTCGGTCCGGGCAATGCCGACCAGGTCACGCCGCAGGCCAGCCATGCGGTGGCCGAGGCTTCGTTCTTTTATGGCTACAAGCCCTATCTCGACCGGCTTGAGCTGCGGCCGGACCAGACCCGCATTGCCTCCGACAATCGGGAGGAACTTGCCCGCTCCAGCGAGGCGCTGGCCAAGGCGGCCGAAGGCCATAGCGTCGCCGTCGTTTCAGGCGGCGATCCCGGCGTCTTTGCCATGGCCGCGGCTGTCTGCGAGGCGATCGAAGCCGGGCCCGACGAATGGCGTTCGATCGACCTGTCGGTCGTACCCGGCGTCACCGCCATGCTTGCGGTCGCCGCCCGCATCGGCGCGCCGCTCGGCCACGATTTCTGCGCCATTTCGCTCTCTGACAATCTGAAGCCATGGGATCTGATCGAGCTGCGCCTGCTGGCGGCGGCTGGAGCCGGCTTCGTCATCGCGCTCTACAACCCCATCAGCAAGGCCCGCCCTTGGCAGCTTGGCCGCGCCTTCGAATGCCTGAAGGCGATCCTGCCCGGCACCACGCCGGTGATCTTCGGCCGCGCCGCCGGGCGCCCCGACGAGCGCATCGAGGTTTTTCTGCTGGCAGACGCCGACGCCGAAAAGGCCGACATGTCGACCTGCATCATCATCGGCTCGCCCGAGACCCGGATCATCAAGCGCGGCGAACGGCCGGCGCTGGTCTACACGCCGCGTTCGGCAACGGGCTCGAAAAGATGATCGACTTTTCCCGCCAGCGCATCGACGGTTTCGGCCGAGGGCACGTCAGGCAGCGCCGGCCGGCGGATCATGACCACTTCGATGCCGAGTGCCCGCGCAGCGGTGATCTTGCCATAGGTCGCCTCGCCGCCGCTGTTCTTGGACACGACGGCGTCGATACCGTATCTTTCGAGCAAAGCCCGTTCGTCCGCCTCCGGAAACGGCCCGCGCGCCAGCATGTAGAGCGCATCGGGCACCGCGAGCTTCGGCTCGACCGGATCGACGCTGCGGATCAGGTAGCGATGCTGGGGCGCGGTCTCGAAGGCCCCGGCCTCCTGCCGGCCGATCGCCAGGAAAACGCGGCGCGGCGCCGTGCCGAGGGCGCTTGCCGCCTCAGTAACGTCATCGACCAGCGTCCAGTGGTCGCCTGCGACAGGCTCCCAGCCGGGACGACGCAGCGCAAGGATCGGCACGCCGGACCGCTTGGCCGCCTCGGCGGCATTGGCCGAGATACGGGCGGCGTATGGATGCGTGGCGTCGATCAGCAGATCGACATGCTCTTCGCGAAGATAGGCAGCCAATCCCTCCGCGCCGCCAAAACCGCCGACACGCACCGGCACGCCTTGTGCGGCCGGGCTTTCGGTGCGGCCGGCAAGCGACAGCGTGACCGAAAAATCCTCGCGGCGGACGAGCTTCCCGGCCAATTGCCGAGCTTCCGTCGTTCCGCCGAGGATCAGGATATGGTGGGTCATCATGCCTGCTAAGGGTCCGCGCGCTGCCAAGCCCGCATCGAGGTGGCTCACCATCGTCGGCATCGGCGAGGACGGTGTAGCGGGTCTCGGCGACGAGGCCAAGCAGCGGATTGCCGAGGCCGAGATCGTCTTCGGCGGGAAGCGGCATCTCGGCCTTGTCGCGTCGCTGGCCAAGGGCGAAGCGCGCCCGTGGCCGACGCCCTTCGATGACGAAATGCGCGACGTGCTGGCGGTCGCGGGCAAAAAAATCTGCGTGCTCGCGTCCGGCGACCCGTTTTTCCATGGTGTCGGCGCCACGCTGGCGCGCAAGGTCAAGCCGGATGAGATGCTCGCCCTCCCGGCTCCATCGTCGCTGTCGCTGGCCGCCTCCCGTCTCGGCTGGGCGCTGCAGGACGTCGAGACCATCTCGCTGCACGGCCATCCGATCGACCTGATCCGGCCCTTGCTCCACCCCGGTGCGCGCGTCCTTGCCCTGACATCGGACGCCGACGCGCCGGCGGCCATCGCCGCACTGCTCGACGAACTCGGCTTCGGCCCGTCGCGGCTGACGGTTCTGGAAGCGCTCGGCGGTGCCGATGAGGCGCATCGAACCTCCCGCGCCGATGCCTTCAATCTCAAAGACATCAACCCGCTCAACGTGCTGGCGCTCGAAATTGAATCGACGCCGGATGCGCGCGTCCTGCCCTTGACCGCCGGCCTTGCCGACCATCTGTTCGAGCATGACGGCCAGATCACCAAGCGCGAGATCCGCGCCATCACGCTGTCGGCGCTGGCGCCACGCCGTGGCGAGCTGTTGTGGGATATCGGCGCCGGTTCCGGCTCGATCGGCATCGAATGGATGCTGGCGCATTCCTCGCTGCGCGCCATCGCCATCGAGGCCGACGGCGAACGCGCCGCCCGCATCCACCGCAATGCCGCGCATTGCGGCGTGCCGGGCCTTGCCGTGGTCGAAAGCGCCGCGCCCAAGGCGTTCGCCAAGCTCGAAACGCCGGATGCGATCTTCATCGGCGGCGGCGGCAGCGATACCGGCGTGCTGGAGAAGGCGATCAAGGCGTTACGCTCCGGCGGCCGATTGGTCGCCAACGCGGTGACGCTGGAGATGGAGACGCTGCTGCTCGACCAATACAACAGCCGCGGCGGCGATCTTACCCGCATAGCGCTGTCGCGCGCGGCAGCTGTCGGATCCATGCAGGCGTGGCGGCCGGCCATGCCGGTGACGCAGTGGAGCTGGGTGAAACCATGATGGTCGCGGGCATCGGCAGCCGCAAAGGCGTGACGGCGGGCGACGTTCGCGCAGCGGTCGAGACCGCGCTCGAAGCGCATGGGCTGGCGATGACGGCGCTTTCCGCGCTGGCGACGGGCGAAATCAAGCGTGACGAGCCGGCGATCTTCCTTGCCGGCCGAGACCTCGACCTCCCCGTGCTCATCATGTCCGACGCTGCGCTGCAATCCGTCTCGTCCGGCACGGTCAGTCGGTCCGAAGCGTCGCAGGCCCAGGCTGGCACGCCTTCGGTTTCGGAAGCCTCGGCTCTGGCCGCGGCCGGAAAAGGTGCGAAACTGCTTGGACCGCGCATCGTGCTCGGTCCTGTGACCTGCGCTATCGCTCTTGGCGGAGGTACCGCATGACCGTCCATTTCATCGGCGCCGGTCCAGGTGCGGCCGATCTCATCACGCTGCGCGGCGCCCGGCTCCTGGCCAGTTGTCCGGTCTGCCTCCATGCCGGCTCGATCGTCGCGCCGGAATTGCTCGAGCATTGCGCGCCTGGCACCAAATTGATCGATACCGCGCCGATGTCGCTCGACGAGATCGAGGCCGAATATGTCGCCGCGCATAAGGCCGGCCAGGATGTAGCGCGGCTGCATTCCGGCGACCTCTCCGTTTGGAGCGCGGTGGCCGAACAGATCAGGCGGCTGGAAAAACACGGCATCCCTTATACGCTGACCCCGGGCGTGCCTTCCTTCGCGGCAGCCGCGGCCGCGCTGCGCCGCGAGCTCACCATTCCAGAACTGGCGCAGAGCCTGGTGCTGACCCGCGTTTCCGGTCGCGCCTCGAAAATGCCGCCGGGCGAGACGCTGGCCGGCTTCGGCCGCACCGGCGCCACGCTCGCCATCCATCTTGCCATTCATGCCATCGATCGCATCGTCGCAGATCTCACGCCGCTTTACGGCGCCGAATGTCCGGTCGCGGTCGTCTTCCGCGCTTCCTGGCCGGATGAGCGCATATTGACCGGCACGCTTGGCACCATCGAGGAGCAGCTGGCGCAAAACCCGATGGAACGCACGGCAATCATCTTTGTCGGCAACGCGCTTGCAGCGCAGGATTTCGGCGAAAGCTCATTGTACGACGCCCATTACCAGCGGCGTTTTCGCGGACGGGACGGATTGTGAACGGCAGCGCCAATACGAACGGACGGGCAACGGTGGAACAGGCGCTTGCGCGCCTGAACTTCAAGCCGCGCGAGCTTGAGCCCGGCCATGTCTGGCTGGCCGGCGCCGGCCCCGGCGATCCCGGCTGCCTGACGCTGGAGGTGCTGGCGGCGCTCGGGCAATGCGACGCGCTGGTCTATGACGCGCTGGTCTCGCCCGATGTCGTGGCGGTCGCTCAAGGCGCCGAGCTTTTCTACGCTGGAAAACGCGGTGGCCAGCCCTCGATGAAGCAGGACGACATCAACGCCCTGCTGGTACGGTTGGCGCGCGAAGGCCGCCGTGTCGTGCGGCTCAAAGGCGGCGACCCTTATATTTTCGGCCGCGGTGGCGAAGAGGCCTTGGCGCTCGCGGGCGAAACCATTCCGTTCCGGGTGCTTTCCGGCCTGACCTCCGGTCTCAGCGCATTGGCAGCCACCGGCATTCCGACCACCATGCGCGGCATCAACAAGGCCGTTATCCTGGCTACAGGCCATGCGGCCGGCACCGATGACGACATCGATTGGGCGGCAATCGCCCGCACCGGACAGCCGGTCGTCGTCTATATGGGCATGGCCAACCTGCCGGTCATCGCGGCAAAGCTGCTGAGCGGCGGCCTCGCGCCATCGACACCCGCGGCTGTGATCGTCGCCGCGACCACCCCGCAGGAACGCATCGTCGTCGCCACGCTCGCCACCATCGCGGACGAAGCCGCGGCCGCCGGGCTCGCTTCCCCGGCGCTGATCGTGGTCGGCGGCATCGTCGCCATGCGCGCAGCACTGACGGGCGGCACATGACGGCGCGCGCGATCATCATCGGCGCGCCGCGCTCCGGCTCGGGCAAGACCAGCGTCACCATCGGCCTGCTGCGCGCGCTCGCCCGGCGCGGCCTGAAAGTTCGCGGCGCGAAGTCCGGACCGGACTATATTGACCCGGGCTTCCACGCCGCCGCCACCGGCCTGTCCGGCGTCAACCTCGACAGTTGGGCAATGCCGCCTTCCCTGCTCAACGCGCTGGCTGGCCAAGCCGCCGAGGATGCCGAATACGTTATCCTCGAAAGCGCGATGGGCCTGTTCGACGGCATCCCCGCGCCGGAGGGCCGCTCCGGCTCGGCCGCCGATCTCGCCCGGCTCTACGGCTTGCCTGTGCTTTTGGTGCTCGACGTTTCCGGGCAATCGACCACGGCGGCGGCGGTGGCCAAGGGTTTTGCCACCTACGATCCCGATGTGCGCATGGCCGGCGTCGTGCTCAACCGGCTCGGCAGCGAACGCCACCGGCGGCTGTCGGGCGACGCCATCGAGGCGATCGGCCTGCCCGTGGTCGGCGCCATCCTGCGCGATCCGACGCTCAACCTGCCGGAGCGGCATCTCGGCCTCGTCCAGGCCGGCGAATACGAGAACCTGATGGCGCATCTCGACCGGCTGGCCGACATGGTCGAAAAATCGCTCGACATCGACGCCATTCTGGCGCTGGCGACCCCGCTGGAGCCGGCAGCCGGCGACTTCGCCGATGCCTTGCAACCGCCAGCGCAGCGCATCGCGCTGGCCGAGGACGCCGCCTTCACCTTCCTCTATCCGCATGTCGCCGCGCATTGGCGCAAGGCCGGCGCCGAGATCGCCCCCTTCTCGCCTCTCGCCGACGAGAAGCCGAGGGAAGATTGCGAGGTCTGCTGGCTGCCCGGCGGTTATCCCGAACTGCATGCCGGCAAGCTCGCGGCCGCGACGAACTTCCGGGCGGGAATGGTGCGCTTCGCGGCGACGAAGCCTGTTCACGGCGAGTGCGGCGGCTTCATGGTGCTGGGCGAAGTGCTGGAAGATGCGGACGGCGAGGGCCACAAAATGCTCGGCCTGCTTGGCCATTCGACCAGCTTCGCCAGGCGCAAGATGAACCTTGGCTATCGCGAGGCGCGGCTGCGCGCCGCCTGCCCGTTGGGGCCGGAGGGCACGCTGATCCGCGGCCATGAATTCCACTATGCGCAGATGACCGCCACGGGCAATGACGAGCCGCTGGCTGACCTTGCCGATGGCCAGGGCAATCCGCTCGGCGCCTCCGGTTACCGGCGCGGCCACGTCAGCGGCACCTTCTTCCATGCCATCGCGAGGGGCGCATGAGCGGTCCTTCCGCACCGAAGCAATTGCTCGACGATATCGGTCTCAGCCTCGTCTTCTTCACCCGGCTGAGATTGCCATCGAGCGATTTCGGCGGCCGCAGCCTTGCCGACGCGATTTGGGCGGCGCCCTTTGCCGGTCTCGCGGTGGCGATCATCGGCGCGCTCGTCTACGCCATCGCCGCAGTTCTCGACCTCGCCACCGGGCCGTCCGCCGCGCTCACGCTCGCCGCGACGATGCTCGTCACCGGCTGCCTGCATGAGGACGGGCTTTCCGACATCGCCGACGGCTTCGGCGGTGGCCGAACACGCGACAGGAAACTGGAGATCATGCGCGACAGCCGCATCGGCGCCTATGGCGCGGCGGCGCTCGGTGTCTCGCTGCTCATCCGCTGGAGCGCGCTGTCCGAGCTGACCGGTCCCGGCCACGTCGTCCTGGCGCTGCTTGCCGCGCATGCGGCCTCGCGCGGCCTGTTCGGCGCCTTCATGCATCTTCTGCCGCCGGCCCGAGCCGACGGTCTGTCCGCCAATGCGGGCTCTGTCACGACCGAGACCGCCATCGTCGGCGCGGCGCTCGGCGCGGTGGCGCTGCTGGCGCTCGGCCTTGGCGGCGCGATAGCAGCACTCATCCTGCTCGGCCTGATCTTCATGGGCTTCCGCGCGCTTTGCCTCAGCCAGATCGGCGGCCAGACCGGCGACACGATCGGCGCGCTGCAGCAGCTCGGCGAGATCGCCGTGCTGCTCGTCGCATCCGTTTGCCTTTCCTGATTCTCTTTCGGAGACCTTGCCCCCATGTCCCCCCAAACAACGTCCTTCAAATCGCTCGAAGACCTTCGCGCCGCTTGCCTCGATCTTCCCGCCGGCAGCGACGCGGCCGCCGGCGCCGTTGCCCGCCGCCAGGACACGCTGACCAAGCCGCCGGGCAGCCTCGGCCGGCTGGAAACCATCGCCGCCTGGCTCGGCCGCTGGCAGCGCCGCGACATGCCCAAACTCGATGCTGTGAAAGTCTTCGTCTTCGCCGGCAATCACGGCGTCACCGCGCAAGGCGTCTCTGCCTATCCTTCGGAAGTCACGGTGCAAATGGTTGCGAATTTCGCCGGCGATGGTGCGGCCATCAACCAGCTTGCCCGCATTGCCGGCGCCAAGCTGGACGTCATCCCGCTCGATCTCGAGCATCCGACCGGCGACTTCACGCAGATTCCGGCGATGGACGAGCAGACGTTCCTCGCCGCCGTCTCGGCCGGCTATGACGCCGTGACCAAGGACCTCGATCTCGTCTGTTTCGGCGAGATGGGCATCGGCAACACGACGCCGGCGGCGGCGATCTCCACCGCCCTCTTCGGCGGCGGCGCCGAGAAATGGACGGGTCGCGGCACCGGCGTCGACGACGCCGGCCTGCAGCGCAAGGTCGTGGCCATCGAGGCTGGCCTCAAGCGCCATGCCGATTCGCTCTCCGACCCGCTGAAGATCGCTGCCGCCCTTGGCGGGCGCGAGTTGGCGGCGATCTTCGGCGCCACGCTCGCCGCGCGCAAGAACAACGTGCCGGTGCTGCTCGACGGCTTTGTGTGCACTGCCGCGGTCGCGCCATTGGCAAGGCTGCACCCGACCGGCCTCGCCCACACCGTCGCCGCCCACGTCTCGGCCGAAGCCGGCCACCGCCGCCTGCTCGAAGCGCTGGGCCTGCCGCCGCTGCTCGATCTCGGCATGCGGCTCGGCGAAGGCTCCGGCGCCTGTCTTGCCGTCAACATCGTCCGTTCCGCTTTGGAATGCCATGCGAAGATGGCGAGCTTCGCCGAGGCCGGCGTTTCGGAGAAGTAGACGACACCCCCGGATTGCGTGCGATGCACCCGAAGCGCCGGTGAAGCATTGTTTCTTCCGATCGCTGACGGCCTACCGGTCAGAGCGATCCCAGCAAAAGTGTGAGCGGAACTGCTCCAGCTAAGCCGGAGAGATAGGGCGTTTCGCCGTTTCCGTGAAACGGTGAAACGCCCCAGTCCGTCTTCGAGGCGATCGCGGGCAGGTTCACTGCGAGGCGGCGAACCCGCATTGCTTCTGTTCCATCTCGATCTGCTTCGTGATGCGGATGGCGTTCTGCGCATAGGCCTCCGTCACGGAGCCGCTGTTCACGGTCTTGTCCTTCAACGGACTCACCGCGGCGCAGAGATGGAAAACATGCGGTTCGGAGGACTTCGCGGCTCCGTTTTCCGGTGCGATCCAGTACACGACATCCTGACCGGCAGGGTGACTCGCGTCCTTCGTCGCCGCCGTCACCGCAGAGGTGTCCGTGGCGATCTCCTGAGCCTGGGCGGCGACTTCGGGCGAACAGGCCGTGGTCGGCTGTCCCGCCCTGATCTGGGCCGCGCAGGTGTTCATGTCCTGGGTGTACTGCTCGACCGACGGGGGCTTGAAGCTGACGCCCATTACAGTCGCAAGCACGGCCAGCGCGGCACCTACTCCGCCGGCTACCTTCTTGGTCTGCGGATCCATGTTCTTGTCGGTGAGGATAAGGAAGATCAACGGGAGGAAGGCAATCAGCGTGATGATCGCGCCGAGCTGGTTTTGGAAGAAGAACCTGGCCGTGTCGGATGCCCGGGCCGGGTCGTGCCGGTTGGCTGCCTTCCACAGCAAGTTACCGGCGATTGCGAAAATCGCGATTCCGACCAGAATGCCGATCAACAGCGGCAGATTCCCTTGGTCGAACTTGCGCTGGTAAAACAAGACGATCCCGGCAATCTCGCCGCCAATGGCGATAATCCACGAGAGCGCGGCGAAAAGGCGGAGGCGCGTCGCGGCGGACTTTTGGCCCTGCGTTGCTTGCCAATCCTTGGTGACGTCTGCGCCCGGCTTGTTGTCGGTCATGACCAGTTCCCCTGAAATCGACACTTTGCAGGGCGGCTTCAATCGAAAGGCCAACTCGCCCGGCGCAGCATCATTGAACGAACGTCTCGTCGTCTGCCTTCGCGACGCAGCGAAAAATGTGAGCGCCGCGACAGGCCACGTCCCCATCCATATTGCGCACGAGCGGAAGCGTCCATACCCACGGCGCAGACTCCAGTGTGGCGGTGCCTTTGCTCTTCTTTATCTCCGGCTCGAGCCTGACGCTGCCTTCGCCGGCGATTTTGCGGGAGCGGCCGTGATCACAGGACTGGCCGAAGCAACCCCACCCATGCCTCCGAGCAGCGACCAGCTAAGACCCGGAAAAGAGGAGTTTTCCGCAGGCGTAAAATACTAGCAAAAACAAGAGACTAGATGGTGGGTGTGCACAGGATCGAACTGTGGACCCGCTGATTAAGAGTCAGCTGCTCTACCAACTGAGCTACACACCCACACCGCTGGAAAACCAGCGTCGGCGGCGCATATAGCCGCCGCTTTCGGTGATGTCTAGCCCTGCCGGATCATTTCCCGACAAATCGACATGGCATGAACCCGAAAAGTGGATTCCGGTTTTCGGAAAAGATCATACCAGCTCAAAAAAGGCCGCAGGCGTCAGACGAACAGCTTGCCTTCAGCCATCTTGATCGCATGGCCGCCGATGCGCGCGGAGGCCAGTTTCCCGCCATCGACATTGAGCTCGAGGCGGATGCGCGACGGCCGGCCCATTTCCAGCCCCTGCTCGATCCAGAGCTGCGAGATGCCGTCGGTCGGGGCGTCGAAATGCATGATGGCGCCGGCAAAGGCCGCCGCGGCCGAACCCGTGGCCGGATCCTCGTAGGAAGGCGTGCCGGGCACGATCATGCGCACATGGAAGGCGCTGTCGTGATGGACCCGCTCGCGGCAGTAGACATAGGGGCTGGCGAAGGCCCAGTCGCTCTTGCGCGGCGCAAGTTCCGACCACGCCTGGTTATCGAGCCTGATCTTGGCTGCCGCTTCAAGGTCCGCGACCGGAATGGTCACGTAAGGCACGCCGGCAGACCAGAAGGCGACGCGGTGATTCTCAAAGCCGATCTCGTGCGGAGCAAGGCCGAGCGCAGCGCCGATTGCTTCCGGGTCGGCCTTGAGCTCCAGCGGTTCCGGCAGTTTCGCCAGGTCGAACTCGGCGAAGGTCGAGCCGTCATGCTTGCTCACCGCGCAGCGCACCGGTCCGATATTCTCCTCCAGCACGAAGATGCCGGCCGCTTCCCCGGCCAGTTCCGCCAGCGCGATCGCCGAGCCGACCGTCGGATGCCCGGCGAAAGGCATTTCGTAGTCGGGCGTGAAGATGCGGATACGGTTGCGGTGCTTTGGATTGTCGGCAGGCAGCACGAACACCGTCTCGGAAAGATTGAATTCGCGCGCGATCGCCTGCATGCCGGCAGTGTCGAGCCCATCGCTGTCGAGCACCACGGCAAGCGGATTTCCGACCAGCCTTTCGGTGGTAAACACATCGTAAAGCAAGTAATTGCGCGCCATGGAGAAAACCTTTCACCTCGCCTCGAATTTCTGCCTCAATCCCAACATGAGGGAAATTTAATTTGAAATTCGAACCTTAAGGCCTGATCTGTGCACGGATAGGGACATCGATTTTCAGCATAGGGGTCCGGGGTGGACCAGATTGTCAATCCGCCAAACGCGGAATCCGGTACTTCCATAGAGGCCGCGCTCGGGCTCGACCGCAAGGGCGTAAGCCGCAAGCGACGCCGCTTCTGGCTCTACGCGCTGCTGGCGATGGCGATCGTCGCGGCCGGCATTGCCCTCTATCGATGGTATGCCGCCGCACCCCCCAGGATTGAATACACCGCCGTGCCTGCGGCGATCGCCGACCTCACCGTCGAGGTATCGGCCACCGGCACCCTGCAGCCGCTGACCCAGGTCGACATCTCCAGCGAGCTTTCCGGCATCGTCCGCTCGGTCGCGGCCGATGAAAACCAGCAGGTCAAGAAGGGCGACGTGCTGGCGACGCTCGACACCGCCAAGCTGGAGGTCCAGATCGAGCGCGCCACTGCCTCCGCCAAGGCTGCGGCCGCCGCCGTCGAGGACGCCAAGGTCACCTTGCGGGAGAACGAGAACGCGGTGGTGCGCGCAAGCGCGCTGACCAAGCGCGGCATGGCGACGGACCAGTCGCTCGAGGCGGCGACCGCGACGCGCGATCGTTCCAAGGCGGCGCTCGACAGCGCCGAAGCCAATCTCGCCATTGCCCAGGCCGACCTCAAGGCGCAGCAGACCGATCTCGCCAAGAGCACCATCTATGCGCCGATCGACGGCATCGTGCTGACGCGCTCGGTCGATCCCGGCCAGACGGTCGCGTCCTCGCTGCAGGCGCCGGTGCTCTTCGTCATCGCCGCCGACCTTCGCAACATGGAATTGCAGGCCGCGGTCGACGAGGCCGATATCGGCCAGGTTAAGCCCGGCCAGCATGCCCGTTTTACCGTCGACGCTTTCCCGGACCGGCCCTTCGATGCCGAGATCCGCGATATCTCCTACGCCTCGGTCACCACCGACGGCGTCGTGACCTACAATGCGCGCCTCGAAGTCGACAATGGCGAGCTTCTCTTGCGGCCCGGCATGACGGCCACGGTATCGGTCGTGACCCGGCAGGCCAAGGGCGTGCTTACCGTCCCCTCGACCGCCTTCCGCTATCGTCCGCTGCAACAGCAGGCCCGCGGCTGGAGCTTCAGCGACCTGTTCACCGGCCGCATGGGCCGTCCCAACCGGCAGCGCGAAGCAACGAAAGCACCGACCGACGGGTCGCGCACGCTTTACGTGCTGGAGAACGGCCGGCCGCACCCCGTCAACGTCAAGATCGGCTCGAGCGACGGCGAGTTGACCGAGATCACGTCCGGCCTCGACGAGGGCGCGCAAGTCATCACCGGCGTGCAGCAGCGGAGCTGACGACATGTCGGCTCCCCTGCTCATCACTTTCGACAAGGTCTGGAAAAGCTATGGCGAGGGCGAAGCCCGCGTGCATGCGCTGGCCGGCGTCGATCTCGCCATCCGCAGAGGTGAATTCGTCGCCATCATGGGCCCCTCCGGCTCGGGCAAATCGACGGCGATGAACATCATCGGCTGCCTCGACACGCCGACGGCCGGAACTTACTCCTTCATGGGCGTCGACGCGGGCCGCCTCGACCGCAACCGTCGCGCGCTTTTGCGCAACCTCTATGTCGGCTTCGTCTTCCAGGGCTACAATCTGCTGCCGCGCACGACCGCCGCGGAAAATGTCGAGCTGCCGCTGATCTATCGCGGCGTCGCCGCGCGCGAGCGCCGCGACCTTGCAATGCAGGCGCTGGCCGAGGTCGGGCTTGTCGGGCGCGAGCACCACACCCCGGCCGAGCTTTCGGGCGGCCAGCAGCAGCGCGTGGCGATCGCCCGCGCCATCGTCACCAGGCCGACGCTGCTCGTCGCCGACGAGCCCACCGGCAATCTCGACACCGCGCGCACGCACGAGATCATGGAGTTGCTGACCAGGCTCAACGCCGAGCTCGGGCTCTCGATCGTCATGGTCACGCATGAGGCCGACGTCGCGGACTATGCCGGCCGCACCATCCGCTTCCTCGACGGCCATGTCGCCTCCGATACCTTGAAAGCGGAGGAAGCGGCATGATCTGGGAGACCGTCCGCCTCTCGCTGCGCTCGATCCGCCGCAACGTATTGCGCTCGTTCCTGACGCTGCTTGGTATCGTCATCGGCGTCGCGGCCGTCATCGCCATGCTCACCATTGGCTCCGGCACCACCGAGAAGGTCAAGGCCGACATTTCCAAGCTTGGCAGCAACCTTCTCGTCGTTCGCGCCGGCCGGCCCGCGGGACCAGGCGGACCGGGAGGTCTCGACCAGGCGGTGCGGCCGCTGGCCGAAAAGGATGTCATCGCGCTCGTTGCGCATCTGAGCGGCGCGCGCGCGATTTCGCCTGCTTCGCAAAAGCAGGTCCGCGTCATCTTCGGCACCGAAAGCTTGACCTCGGGCGTCACCGGCACCGACAGCGCCTATCTCGACGCCCGCGACTGGAAACTGGTGTCGGGACGGCCGTTCAGCGATTCCGAGACGCGCGCCGGCGCCGGCGTTTGCCTGATCGGCGAAACCGTGCGCCAGCAATTCTTCGGCGCCGGCGATCCGGAGGGCGAGATCATCCGCGTCAACCGCACCTCCTGCAAGATCATCGGCCTGCTCGAGCCCAAGGGCTATACCGGCTTCGGCCAGGACCAGGACAATGTCGTGCTGATGCCGCTGCACGCCTATCAGCGGCGCATCGCCGGCAACCGCGACGACATCGACAACATCTATATCGCCGCCGACGACCGCACGCCGACCACCGAGCTGCAGCCGCGCGTCGAGGACATCTTGCGCGACACGCGCCGCATCACGCCGGACCGCGATTCCGATTTCGCCATCCGCGACATGACCCAGATCGCCGATGCGATGACCAGCGCCACCACCACCATGACCGGCATGCTGGGCGCCGTCGCCGGCGTCAGCCTGCTGGTCGGCGGCATCGGCATCATGAACATCATGCTGGTCTCGGTCACCGAACGCACGCGCGAGATCGGCATCAGGCTGGCGATCGGCGCGCATGAGAAGCACATCCTCATCCAGTTCCTGGTCGAGGCGACGGTGCTGTCGCTCTTTGGCGGCATCATCGGCATCCTGATCGGGCTGTCGCTGGCCGGCCTCGCCTCGATGGCGTTGACGATACCTTTCGCGCCGAGCCCCGCCGTCATCCTGCTCGCCGTCGGCTTTTCGGCGCTGATCGGCATGGTGTTCGGCTTCTTCCCGGCGCTGCGCGGCGCCCGCCTCGATCCGATCGACGCGCTGCGGCACGAATAGCCAGATCACAGCGACTGCTGACGTCCGGACGTCCAGCGTGGTTAGTCGTGGCCGGCGAAATGCCACTCGATCAGCGGCTTCATATGCGGCATCAACCCGTCGGGCAGATCGCCGGCGTGGCGGATGATCACCGGCCCCTCGATCTCCGGGTCCGTCTCGGTGGCGACGAAGGCCGTAATGCGCCGTGCCAGCTCGTCGGCGGGCTCGGCGACCCGGTAACGGCGAAAGATCACCGTGCCGCTCGGCGTCGAGAGCGCGTGATAGTGCCGTCCACGCTCGGCCTCCGACAGGTCGAGCCCGGTCTCTTCCCGCACCTCGCGGATCATGTTGAAGTCGACATCGACCAGCCCGTCGCGGAAATCGATCGGCTCGAAGGAGCCGGCGGCGAAATAGACGCGGCCGGCATTGACGGTGTGCGGCCCCATGCGGATCGCCACCAGCGCGTTGTCGCCGGCGACCAGCATGGCATGCGCATAGGCATGCTCGGCGCCGGAAATTTCGCGCCGCTTGCGCCACAGCAGGAAGGTCGAGTAGTTGACCGCATGGCAGCGGCCGACGAGGCGCCCGCCTCGGTAAGCAAGTTCGGAAAGCAGCACCACGGTGCCGTCGAACAGCGCCGGATTGGCCGCTGTTTCCTGCCGCCAGTTCTCGGCGATCGCCGCCGCATTACTCAGCGCGAAGGGATGCGGGCCGGTATCGAGACGGACGTCGACCGCATCGACGGGCAAGATGACATTGCGCGGCAGGTCGAAACTCAAGACGGTCACGCCATGTCCAGTGTGATCGCCACCGGGCAGTGGTCCGACGCTTTCGGCCTGTCCCAGCCGGCGCGCGGGAAACGCTCGACCTCCTGTCCCGGCGGAAAGATGGTGCGCCAGGGCTGGCCGTTGCGGATGATGTCGGGAACGGCGGTGGCGTTCTTCGCGGCAAGCGCCTTCGACAGCAGGATATAATCGAGCTGGCAGAGATGCCGCTCCTCCGGGCCGCGCGTGTGGTAGAAGCTCCAGCGGTCCATCTCCGGCCGCCGTTCGACGACGTTCTCGCAAAAGCCGCCGGCGGTAAGCACGTCGATCGAGGACCGGGCTTCGTCGACAACCTCGAAACGGTAGCCATCGATGGCATCGCCGTCGACCTTCACGCGTTGCCGGTAGTCGTTCAGGTCGCCGCAGACCACCCAGCGCTTGTCGGCGGCATGGTCCTTGCCGAAACGCTCCTCGATGATACGGCGCACCGCCTGCGCCTCGGCGATGCGCAGCGGCATCGACGCCTCGCGGCCGTCCAGCCCGTTGCGCGGCGGGCCCATCGATTTGAAATGCACGAGATAGAGCGTCAACGGCGCGCCGCCGACCCGCAGGTCGATCTCCAGGCAGTCGCGGCGAAAGATACGCTCATTGGCGAGATAGCCGAGCCCGGCGAGCTCCGGCGTGAACAGCCCGAACTGCTCGAAAGTGACATAGGCGTGGCTGGTCATGCGCGAGAATTCGATCGGCTGCCCCTGCGCGGTTTCGTTGCGCATCATCACGGCGACATCGATGCCGCGCGTATCGTTGCCGGCGGCGGTGTATTTCTGCCGGTACCCCCGCCCGACCATCTTGAACAGATAGCGGTATTCGAAGGCCTTCAGCGCCTCGATATTGTCGACCTCCTGCATGCAGATGACGTCCGCGCGGGTGGCCGCGATGGCGAGCGCCGTCAACTGGCGGGTGTCGTCGGACTGGGCGATCGCGCGGGCCTGCTCGAGGATGCGGTATTCGGCCTCGCTCCTGATGTCGAAGAGCGCCAGCGTGCGGTCTTCATTGAGCTGGTTGCGGTAGCCCGAGAAATCGAACCTGTTCATCAGGTTCTCGACATTGAAGGTGGCGAGGCGCAGCGACATGGCCGCGACCTTTGCCTGCAAGCGAGGGCGAAAACAAGGGCCAGGCCGATACTCGTCATGGTTGATGGAACCTTTCCGTTCATCCTCCGTTCAGACGGAAAGTTCCAACAATAGGCCTTTCCCCGGGGTGTGCTGGGCGTGGGGCCTTTACTCCTTGGAGAGTGAAATGAAACCGCTTTTTTCTTCCCTGAGATCCGGGCTTCTGGTCCTGGGCCTCGTTACCGGCGTGACGGCGCCATCGGTCGCCGGGCCGATCCTACAACCCGATCTTGGCGTCGCGACGAATACCGCCGCGCCGAAGATCATTCCGGTCCGGGACAGCTGGGCCGGCGGCAACAACAACAGGGGCGGCTTCCAGGATTGGCGTTGGCGTAATCGCGGCGGCGACTTCAGGTGGCGCGGCGGCAATCGACACTTCTCGCGCAACTGGGACGGCGGCAGGTGGAATGGCGATGGCGATTGGCGCTGGCGGCACCACCACCGCCGGCATTTCCGAGGCGGCGACGCGGCGATCCTGGGGCTGGGCCTCGGCCTGGGCTTGGGCAGCATGGCCTACGGCAACTACTACGATCCCTACTATTACGATCCCTATCCGCGTTACGCTCAGCCGCGGCGCATCTACCGGACCGGGCGGCTGTCCAGCGCGCATGTCCGCTGGTGCTACGACCGCTACCGGTCCTATCGGGCCTGGGACAATACGTTCCGGCCCAACTACGGTCCGCGCCGGCAGTGCATCTCGCCCTATATCTGAGCTCGTCGGCAGGAATGATGAAACGGCGCCCATCGCGGGCGCCGTTTTATTTTGCCGCAACCTGTGGCTACGACGGGCGATAACGCTAAATTCATTGGCGGCTTCTATCCATTCATGCCGATCTCCCCCAACACGACGACTCGCAGGACCAGGTTGCAGGACGTGCCCGCCATGGCCGAAAACGAACACAGAAACCAACACAGGCACCGCGTGCTGAAAGGCGCGGCGATCCTCACTGGCATCAACAATTCCGAGGTGAGATGCACGGTGCGCAACATGCATGCGAACGGCGCCGAGCTGAAAGTGCCCATCGATGCGCGCGTGCCGGACGAATTCCTGCTTTATGTGCCGGTCAACGGCATCGGCTACAAGGCAGTGGTGCGCTGGCGCCGCGAGGATCGCATCGGCGTCGAGTTCACCGACACCGAGCCCAAGCCGCACTGGCACTACCGCTAGGCGCTTGACTGATTCATCCTTGCTTCTTTAGCCGATAAACCTAGCGGCCGCTGTCCTTGCAGAAACTTTCTGCAACCGATTATGCTAAAAGACCTGGGGAAGCTCATTGTAGCAAACATGCCCTAACGCTCCAAGCAGAGATTCCGGCTGAGGAACTCAGAATTGAATAAAGACCTTTGTACACAGGCATATTCAGACATCTTGGATTTTTCCGCTCGACTTGCGGCATATTCGACGTCCTCATTTCCTGAAGTCATAGGTCATGGTCACTACGAATCGAGAGCCAAGCAATTGGCAATTCGCGATTTGATACTGCTATGCATCTCGGTTAGGCGCCTTGCGGAGCTAACGAAACAGCATACTCTTTTGAAGAACAAGAGCGTACCGGGATTTAATTCATTCGAGAAAGATGGCCTTCTCGAAATCAAAGATTCAGAAAAATCTTTCAACGCTTGGGAAATAGTTGGAAACATAATACACGCAAAAACAATCGACGTTATCAACAGCGACGCCGAGTTCTCAATTTATTTTAGAGGACATCCAAGTGATATATTAGATCACTACAATTTAATGTCATCAAGGAAATCGATAAATGGAATAATTATAATAGTTTCAGATCGCGGATACGTTAAGTATTTTGAAATATATAAGTTCGTTAAGATAATTGTCGATTTTACGGATCAGATGGACGACTTTTTGGCAGAAAATAAGATTTTTGTCGGCCAGCTCTATGAATGGTAAGGAGGGCGGCGGTCAAAAAGCCGCCCTCTCTGGTAATTCCTAATTCTTAGCCTTGTCGACCAGCTTGTTCTTGGAAATCCACGGCATCATCGCGCGCAGTTTGGCGCCGACTTCCTCGATCTGGTGGCTGTCGTTGTTGCGGCGGATGCCCTTGAAGCGCGACATGCCCGCGCGGTATTCCTGCATCCATTCCGAGGTGAACTTGCCGGTCTGGATGTCCTTCAGCACGCGCTTCATCTCGGCCTTGGTCTCGGCGGTGATGATGCGCGGACCCGAGACATATTCACCCCATTCGGCGGTGTTCGAGATCGAGTAGTTCATGTTGGCGATGCCGCCTTCATAGATCAGGTCGACGATCAGCTTCACCTCGTGCAGGCACTCGAAATAGGCCATTTCCGGCGCGTAGCCGGCTTCCACCAGCGTCTCGAAACCGGCACGGATCAGTTCGACCAGACCGCCGCACAGCACGACCTGCTCGCCGAACAGGTCGGTCTCGCATTCCTCGCGGAAATTGGTCTCGATGATGCCCGAACGGCCGCCGCCGACGCCGCAGGCGTAGGAGAGCGCGAGATCGAGCGCGTTGCCCGAAGCGTCCTGGTTGACGGCGACAAGGCACGGCACGCCGCCGCCCTTCTGGTATTCGCCGCGCACGGTGTGGCCCGGGCCCTTCGGCGCGATCATGACGACGTCGACCGAGGCCTTCGGCTCGATCAGGCCGAAATGCACGTTGAGGCCGTGCGCGAAGGCGATCGCCGCACCGTCGCGGATGTTCGGAGCGATCTCCGATTTGTAGATGTCGGCCTGCAATTCATCGGGCGTCGCCATCATCATCAGGTCGGCCCATTTGGCGGCGTCCGCCACGCTCATCACCTTGAGCCCGTCGGCCTCGACCTTCTTGGCGGTCGCCGAGCCGGCCTTGAGACCGATGGCGATTTCCTTGACGCCGGAATCCTTGAGGTTGAGCGCATGCGCCCGGCCCTGGCTGCCATAGCCGATAATGGCGACCTTCTTGCCCTTGATCAGATTGAGATCGGCGTCACGATCGTAATAGACACGCATTTGGTGTTCCTTCCCGTTTTGAAGATCAGAGGGCCAGTGACCCGGTTTTTGCTCCGAAGAGAGCGAGAAACTGTTGCGTCGCGCGCGCGGCATCGCCGCCGATCGTCGCCCCAGTCAATTCCACCCGGTCGCCGAGCAGCAGACGTATCTGCACGTCGCGGCCGACCAGACCGAAAAAGGTTCTGAACGCCGTCTCGGCGTCCTCGAAATCGAGCAGCCCGGCCTGCAGACCGGCTTCAAGCACCGGCTTCAGGCGCTTGGCAAGAGCGAAGCGGCCATTCTGCAGCACGATCGCGCCGAGATCATCCTTGCCGGAACCGGCATGGCTGACTGCCACACGGTTCAGCGCGATCGAAGTGTCGCTGGAGATAACCTTCAGCCAATCTGAAGCGAAGCGCTCCAGGCTCGCCGTGAGCGAACCGATATCCAGTCTCTCACGGTCGACGGCCGCGACACGCACCTTGGACGCCTGCCATTGCACCGTGGCGTTGAGCAGTCCATCGCGATCGCCGAACCATTTGTAGAGCGTTTCCTTGGAACAGCTTGCCCGCCGCGCCACCGCCGTCATGGTCAGGTTGTCGCCCTCTTCGACCAAAAGGCGAAGTGCCGCCTCCAGAACGGCCTGCTGGCGCTCGGTGAGCGCTTCGCTGTTGTCGATATCCTGCACGCTGTGCAACACGTTTGCCCTCGAATACGTCGACAAGACCGATGCGTACCGTACGTTACGGTTCGGCTTCTATGCCGTATTGCCCGAAGTCATGCAAGCCCTATTTTCCATTTCCTTGCCGGAGGGATAAGATGCTGGTCGGCCTGCTCGCCCTGGCCGTAGCCGCCGCCTTCACCGGCGCCGCTGTCTATGTCAGCGTCGCGGAGCAGCCGGCACGGCTTGGCCTCGATGACCAGGCGCTGCTGCGCGAATGGCAGCCCTCTTATAAGCGCGGGGCCGCCATGCAAGCCTCAATTGCCATGGTCGCCTGCATTCTCGGCCTGATCGCCTGGTGGCTGACCGGCGCGTCAGCCTATCTTGCCGGTGCGCTGTTCATCATTCTGCCTTGGCCATGGACGCTGCTGGTGATGATGCCGACGAACCGGATGCTGGAGGCGATGGATGTCGAGGCCCCCAATTCTCAGGCGAGGTCATTGATCGTCAGGTGGGGCAAGATGCATCTGGTCCGTGTCGCGCTGGGCGCGCTGGCGACGATCGCATTTCTATGGGCCTTGCGCCTGCCGTGAAAGCTCGTCAGCTCATGGATTTCAGTCCGCGACCGGCGGATCGCGCAGCCGCCCGAGCAACCCGGCAAGCATCCCTAGCTCCTTGGCGGAAAGCCTGTCGCCCATCAGTTCCGCGATCGAAGCGCCATAGACGGTCCAGATGCGGCGGCGCATGTCGCGACCGCTTGGCGTGATGCGCACGGTCTGACCCCGGCCGTCGTCTGAGACGGGCAGCTTTTCGACCAGACCATCCGCCTCGAGCCGGGCCAGCAGCCTTGAAACGCCGTACTGCGCCAACAGCACGCGATCCATCAGCTCGAACGGCCTGAGCCCCCCCTCGCCCGCTTCGGCAAGCTCGTGCAGCACGTCGTACCAGGCGAGCGGCGGCAGCCCGCCGGCTTTCAGTGCACCCTCGGTCCTTTCGACCAGTTGGCGCGAGACGCGCATGAGGCGCGCCCAGGCGATGACGGCTTCGGGTGATGGTGATGTTTTCGTCATCGGGCCAGCCTAAGCGATAGATGCAATTGCATCAAGCTTGACGATCGATGCAAACGCATCCATATAGATGCAAATGCATTTATATGGAGAGAACCGATGAGACATGAAATCTGCAAGATCGCCGACATTCCGCAAAACGGCAGCCTGATTTCGCCTTTCTTCGGCCGCGAGGTCCATGTCTGGCGCAGCGGCGAGCGCATCCGCGCCGCGGCCAATATCTGCCTGCATTTCGGCGGACCGCTGGACTGCAAGGACGGCGCTTTCGTCTGCCAGTGGCATGGCGCGAAATTCGACATGGAAAACGGCGAGCGCCTGAAAGGCCCGGCGCCGAAGGGCTCGCGCCTGATGTTCCTATCGACCCGCGTCGAGGATGGCGCGCTGAACTATGTCTGGGGAGAGTGAGATGACCGCAAGGCTCACCCTCGTCAGCCATCACTTGTGCCCCTACGTCCAGCGCGCGGCGATTGCGCTTGCCGAAAAAGGCGTGCCGTTCGAGCGGATCGATGTCGACCTCTCCAACAAACCCGACTGGTTCAAGGCGATCTCGCCGCTTGGCAAGGTGCCGCTGCTGCGCGTCCGGCACGGCAATGCGCAGGATGTGATTTTCGAATCCGCCGTCATCCTCGAACTCCTCGAGGAGACAGAGGCCAATCCCTTGCATCCGGCCGATCCGCTGGCGCGGGCCAGGCATCGCGCCTGGATCGAATTCGGCTCGGCCATCCTCAACGCCATAGGCCGTTTCTATTCAGCTGCCGACGAAGCTGCTTTCCTCGATGAAAGCAGAGGCTTGTCCGGGATGTTTGCACGTCTGGAAGCAGAACTGTCGGCAAGGCCAAGCGGTCCGTGGTTCGCCGGCGAGCGCTTTTCTCTGGTCGATGCCGTCTACGGGCCGATCTTCCGTTATTTCGACACGTTCGACCGCATCGTCTATTTCGGCATTCTTGACGGCAAGCCGCTCGTCCAGGCCTGGCGCGAGGCCTTGAGCGAACGCCGGTCGGTGACCGAAGCCGTCGGTCCGGACTATCCGCGGCGGCTGCACGCCTTCCTTCTGGCAAAGCAATCTTATCTGTCTGGGATCATCCAGCGGCAGGCCACTGCAACTCCGCAAGCCCGATCCGCCTGAACGGGTCGATCACCGTACCGGCGACCATGGCGGCGAGGAATTGCGGTCCCGGCGGAATCCTCGCCAGCGCCGCCACCATGCGGTCGCGGACAAAGGGCAAGGCCGCGGAATCCGATTGGTAGAACGGCGTCAGCGACAGCGACAGCGCCTGGAATACGCGCACGTGCCAACGGCGCGCGCTCGCATAGGCCTCCAGCGCGCCGTCGATGCCGTTCGTCCGCGCCAGCCCATGGCTGAGCGCGGCGGCGTCGAGCAGCGCCATGTTCGCGCCTTGCCCGAGTTGCGGGCTGGTCGAATGCGCGGCGTCGCCGATGACGGCAAGCCGTCGGCCGGCCGGCAGCGTCATCGTGTGGTGGCCATAGCGGGCGAGCGAGAACTGCTCGAAACTGTCGATCTGACTGGTGAAAGCCTCGCACTCGGGCCATACCGAAACCACCCTCGCCTTCCAGGCGTCGAGCCCCTTCGCCTTCACCTGTTCGGCGTCGGCCGGCTTGAGGCTCCAGAAGAACGCCGCCATGTCTTCCGCGCCGGGCTCCGGCCGGCCGATCGGCAGCACGCCGACCATGACGCTTGCCTTGTCGTAGCGCTGCAGCAGCGCGCGTTCGTCGAAGCCGTCGCGCCAGCCGAGCGACGCCCAGAATGCCCCATAGGTGAGCGGCCGCGGCATCGCGGCATCGCCAAGATAGTGCCGCAGCTTCGAGCGCGCGCCGCTGGCATCGACGATGAGGTCGAATGGGCCGAGCCGCCTGCCGTTACCGCAGACGAGCGTCGCGCGCTCGGCCGCCTCCAGCGTCCCGACCTCGACATTGGTTTCGATGGTGATCGCTTCGCGCAAGGCAGCGCGGTAGAGCACGCCGAACAGCGCCGCCCGGTGCACCGCGAGGCCGAAGCGGCGGCCGCGCCGCGCGTCGTAGCGGACTTCGAGCACGGTGCGGCCGCTGCCGGCGTCGGTGCCGTGCAGCCGCTCGATCCGGCTGCCAAGCGAAAGAATCTCGGCGAGCAGGCCGAGATCGGCGAGCACGGTCAACCCGGTCGGCTGCAGGATGAGGCCGGAGCCGAGGGGCTTCGGCGCGTCGAAACGCTCGAAAATGGTGACCTTGTGCCCTGCCCGGTTGAGATAGAGCCCTGCCGCCAGTCCGGCCGGCCCGGCGCCGGCAATCGCTATGTCGTAAGATCTGCTCATCGCCCGCCCAAGCCAAGCCGGCGCGACAATCTCCCACCGGTATCGTCAAATCAAGCTGGCGCTTTGACGCCCATCAAGTTTGGGCATCGAAAGCTGCGCGGGCCGCGCGCACGGCGTCATGGTTGAGCTCGGCCCACTGGATCAGCATCTGCAGGGGTGCGAACATCGAGCGCCCAAGATCGGTCAAGCTGTATTCCACGCTCGGCGGCTTGGTCGGAAACACTTCGCGATGAACATAGCCATCGCGCTGCAGGTCGTGGAGCGTTTGTGTCAGCATGCGCTGTGAGATGTCGGGAACCAGCCGTCGCAATTCGCCAAACCGATAGGGCTTCTCGGCCAGCGCCATCACCAGCAGCGAGCTCCATTTGCCATTGATGCCCTGGATCACGTCGCGGACCGGACAGTCGGCGAAATTGGCGCCGTTCGTCATGGCCTTATAGATCTCGAGCTTGGCTTTGAGATTGAAGATCTTGCTGTCCATCGCGACATCCACTGATCGAAATTTCGACCGGCCGGGGTGGTTCCCTCGCCGTGCCTACCTCCCGAAAAACTGCCTTCTTTACGGCTTGAGGTCAATTCCTATTTTAGTGCTGCTCTCTTTTTGAGACTACCTCAGCACCCGCCAATCGGCGCAATTCAGGAACCTCCCATGACCGAAACACTCCTCGTCACCGGTGCCTCCGGCCAGCTTGGCCGCGCCGTCATCGATCACTTGCTGGAAGCGCAGAAAATTGCGCCGGAAAGCATCATCGCCGCCACGCGCAATCCCGAAAACCTCGCGGATCTCGCGGCGCGCGGCGTTACCGTCAGGGCCGCCGATTTCAATGACAAGGCCTCGCTCGAGAAGGCATTCAGCGGCGCCGACAAGGTGCTGATAATCTCGACCGGCGACCTTGACCTCAAAACCGGCCGGCGCCTGAAGCAGCATGAGACCGCGGTCACGGCGGCCAAGGCGGCAGGCGTTTCGCATCTGCTCTACACCTCGATGCCCAATCCGGAGCCCGGCTCGCCAGTGCTGTTCGCCGGCGACCACTACGGCACCGAGCAGGCGATCAAGGCGAGCGGCATCCCCTACACCATCTTCCGCAACGGCTGGTACCAGGAGAACCTGTTCATGTCGCTTCCGCATGCCATTTCGTCGGGCAAGTGGTACACGTCGGCCGCCGACGGACGCATCGCCCACGGCGCGCGCGACGACATGGCGGCCGCCATTGCCGCCGGCCTCGCTTCCGGCACGAAAGAGAGCAGGATCTACACGCTGACCGGTCCGCAGGCCCATACCGTGGGCGAGATCGCCGCTCTGGTGAGCGAAGTCACCGGCAAGCCGCTGGAAGTCATCCAACTGCCGGACGAGGCGCTGACCGAAGGGGTGAAAGCGGCCGGCGTTCCCGAAGATTTCGCCCGCATCATCGTCTCCTTCGACGCCAACACCCGCGCCAGCCGCATTGCAGAGGTGACCGATGCCGTCGAAAAACTATCTGGCCGCAAGCCGCGGACGCTGAAGCAGTTCCTCGAGACGAACAAGGCTGCCCTGCTCGGCTGAAGTCTGGCGCGCCTGGGGAAGCCGTCCCCCGGCGCGCCTCACTTCGTTTTCTTGAGCAATCCGAGCCGGATCAGGCTCTCGCTGGTCGCCACAAGCGCGTCTTCGCGTGATCGCGGCGTCCAGCCGAGCAGGTGCACGGCCTTGGCGCTCGTGGCGTTTCTCGGCTTGCCCAGTTCCGTCACGATCTGGGCCGCTTGCCCATCGAACAGGCCGACGATCCGGACCAGCCAGTCCGGCAGCTCCCTCGTCGTAATACGCGATCCTGCGTTGCCAAGCCGCGCCTTCAGCGTCCGCGCGAGCTCGAGCATCGTCATGAAGTCGCCGCTGATGGCCAGGAACCGCTCGCCCCTGGCGGCGGGGTTGGTCATGGCGCGCAGATGCAGGTCGGCGACGTCGCGCACGTCGACCACGCCGAACGCCATGCGCGGCAAGCCGGGCATCTCGCCATCCATCAAACGCCTGATGAAGTCCGTAGAGGTCGAATGATCCGGCCCCAGGACCGGCCCGAAGATGCCGACCGGATTGACGACCGCCAATTCCAAGGCGCCGCTTTCGCGATCGATGAAATCCCAGGCCGCACGCTCGGCCAGCGTCTTCGATTTCACGTAGGCGCTCACCTTCTGCGACAGATCGGTCCAGTTCTCTTCCGTGAACGGACGGCCGGGAACCGGTACCTGGCCATAGCCGATGGCGGCAAAGGACGAGGTGAGCACGACCCGTTCGACGCCGGCATCGTGGGCGGCGCGCAGCACGCGCAACGCCCCTTCCCTGGCCGGAACGATCAGGTCGTCCTCGTGTTTCGGCACGCCGGGCGGAAAGGGCGAAGCGACGTGCAGGACATATCGGCATCCGGCAACCGCTTCGGGCCAGCCCTTGTCGCTCATGAGATCGGCATAAGCGAAGGAAAGCGCGTCGCCCGGCTCGGCGCCGCCGACCTTCAGCATGGCAAGAACATCGGCTTCGCGCTTGGCCGAGCGCACCGTCGTGCGCACGCGGTAGCCGGCGTTCAAAAGCGACAGGATGCAATGAGCGCCAAGGAAGCCGGACCCGCCGGTCACAAGCACCAACCCGTCGCTCATGCCCCCGCCTCTTTCGAAAGCAACCGCGTCTTCCATCCGCAATTGCGGGACGTCAGCCTATGCGGCGCAGTCTGTCAGATCGCGACCTGCGTGCCAATCTCCACCACGCGCCCGGTGGGAATCTGGAAATACTCCGTCGCGTCCGCCGCCGTTTTCGCCAGGCCGATGAACAGCCGGTCCTGCCAGATCGGCATGCCGGAATTGGGCGACGCCTTCAGCGAGCGCCGCGACAGGAAGAACGACGTCGTCATGATGTCGAACTTCCAGCCCTGCTTGCGGCAGATCGCCAGCGCGCGCGGGATGTTCGGCTGCTCCATGTAACCGAAGGTCAAGGTCACGCGCATGAACAGCTCGTTGACCGTCTCCAGCTTCACGCGCTCGCTGTCGGGCACCACCGGTTGCGGCGCCGTCACCACCGACAGGATGACATTCTTTTCATGCAGCACCTTGTAGTGCTTGAGGCTGTGCATCAGCGCGGTCGGCGCGCTCAGCGGATCGCTGGTCAGGAACACCGCGGTGCCGGACACCAGTTGCGGTTTCTTCTTCAGAAGGTTCCCCGCCAGAAAATCGAGCGGGATCTCGTTGCGGCGCGTCTTGTCGAACAGATAGCGGCTGCCGCGCACCCAGGTCCACATGCCAAGGATGATGGCGAAGGCGACCGCGAGCGACGCCCAGCCGCCCTCGAACACCTTGACGATGTTGGAGGCGAAGAAGCCGATATCGATCAGGGCAAACACCGCGGTGAGTGCTATGGCCGGCCAGATGTTCCATTTCCAGATGCGCGTCATGACGATGAACAGCAGCGTCGTCGTCACCAGCATGTTGCCGGTCACCGAGATGCCATAGGCCGAGGCGAGCTTGCTGGATTCGCCGAAGCCGACCACGAGCATCATGACGACGAGCGCGATCAGCATGTTGACGCGCGGCATGTAGACCTGGCCGGACTGCTTTTCCGACGTATGCAGGATTTCCAGCCGCGGCAGCATGTTGAGCTGCACGGCCTGCCGGGTGAGCGAATAGGCGCCGGAGATCACCGCCTGGCTGGCGATGACCGTCGCCGCCGCCGCCAGCACCACCATCGGGATCAGCGCCCAGCCCTCGTTCATCTCGAAGAACGGATGGCCGACCGTGCCGCCCTTGGCAAGCACGAAGGCGCCCTGCCCGGCATAGTTCAAAAGCAGGCAGGGGAACACGATCGCCAGCCACGCCAGCACGATCGGCTTGCGGCCGAAATGGCCGAGGTCCGCGTAGAGCGCCTCGGCGCCGGTGACCGCCAGGAAGACGGCGCCGACCGTGACGAAAGACACATCCGGTGAATTGATGAAGAAGGCCACGATGTAATGCGGGCTTATGGCCCACAGGATTTCCGGGTCGTCGATGATGTGATTGAGACCGGACAGGCCGATCGCGAGAAACCAGACGGCGGTAACCGGGCCGAACACCAGGCCCACGCCGCCGGTGCCGAAGCGTTGCACAGCAAACAGCATCGCAAGGATCAAAAGGGTCAGCGGCACGACATAGGGCTGGAAGGCAGGTGTGACGACATTCATGCCCTCGACCGCCGACAGCACCGAGATGGCGGGCGTGATAACCGCGTCGCCGAAGAACAGCGATGCGCCCACGATACCGATGCCCAGCACGATCGCCGAGCGTGTCGGGAAGGTACCGCGCGCCAGCGCCATCAATGACAGCACGCCGCCCTCGCCGCGGTTGTCGGCGCGCAACACGAACATGATGTACTTGATCGTCACTGTAATCGTGAGCGACCAGATGATCAGCGACAGCACGCCCAGAATGTCGGCGCGGTTGGCGACGTCGCCGCCCGAGGAAGCATGCAACGCTTCGCGAAACGCGTAGATCGGGCTGGTGCCGATGTCGCCATAGACCACGCCGAGCGCGCCCAGCATCAGCACCTTGGTGCTGTGCTGCTCTATTTCGGGATGGCTCGATTGGTCGACGGGTTCTGCCTCAGCACCATTGGCAAGGGCCATGGACGACACTCCGATAAAACGCGCGGTGCTCTACGCTTGCTGCGGTGCAATATCAAGTGCCCCGACGTAAGGGCTCCCATGCCGCCGACGCAGGGCTTTCAATATACGGTACGCGCGGGCTTCTTCATCCGGCGTAGATCGAGGCTGTCAAATCGCTACCTGCGTGCCGATCTCCACCACGCGCCCCGTCGGAATCTGGAAATACTCGGTCGCATCCGCGGCCGAGCGCGCCAGGCTTATGAACAGCCGGTCCTGCCAGACCGGCATGCCGGAATTGGGCGACGCCTTCAGTGAGCGACGCGACAGGAAGAACGACGTCGTCATGATGTCGAACTTCCAGCCCTGCTTGCGGCAGATCGCCAGCGCGCGCGGGAT
>NZ_VFTK01000016.1:0-158344 GCF_006439495.1 Mesorhizobium sp. B3-1-8 | reverse complement strand
GCCGGCGGCACGCTGGTCTGCCTGTGCACCAGCAATCCGGTGAAGGTGAAGGTCAAGGGCCAGATCGCCCACAACCATGCCTGCGGCTGCACCAAGTGCTGGAAGCCGGACGGCGCCATCTTCTCGGTCGTGGCCGTTGCCGGCAGCGGCGACGTCACCGTCACCGAGAACGGCGACAAGCTCAAGGTGGTCGATCCCTCGGCCCTCATCCAGCGCCATGCCTGCACAAGCTGCGGCGTCCACATGTACGGCCCGGTCGAGCGCGACCATCCCTTCAAGGGGCTGTCCTTCATCCATCCCGAACGCTTCGAGGAGGACGGCTGGTCGCCGCCGGGCTTCACCGCCTTCGTCTCCTCGATCATCGAATCCGGTGTCGATCCGAGCCGCATGGACGGCATCCGCGCCCAGCTGAAGTCGATCGGGCTCGAGCCCTATGACTGCCTCAGCCCCGGCCTGATGGACTATATCGCCATCTGGACCGCCAAGAAGTCGGGCGCCTTGGCGGCATAGTCCGCATTGCCACGTCGGGGGGCGTGGCGATCGCGCCGAAAATCTCCGGGTTGCGGCCGACGAGGCCGCATCCCTCGACAGTGCCCCAAAGCGCCTGAATTTGCCACTCATCCTGGCGCCGCCGTCGATTTCCCGATGGTCGAGAGCGCCTTCGATCGGGCGAGCGTCCCTACCGCTACAATCTCTTTGTCAGCAAGCCGTCCACGGTCATTGGCGCATCTGCCGGCGCCATCGGAACCGCGGTCGCCTGGCGCCGTCAATTCAAGCGCGTCAACCATGCAGGGTCCGCTGCTTCGGTTTCGGCGAAGCAAAGGACAGAAAAAGACTTCTTTTTGCGATCCGGCCCGGATGCTCTCTTGCGGGACCTAGAACAAGGCCCGCCTGGGAGGGCGACGCATAACAAGAGAGCGGCTGCCGAAACGACAGCCTGGCATACGCCACTCGAACGAGGTCGATGCCGGTAACAGCCATAGGGGAACCACGACAATGAAGACATTTCGAAATTGCCTGATGACCGCGGTCAGCGCGGGCCTGCTGGGCCTGGGGCTTGCCGCTCCCGCCAACGCCGGCGCCATTCGCCTCGGCATGACCACCTGGGTGGGCTACGGGCCGCTGTTCCTTGCCCGCGACCTTGGCTACTTCAAGGAAGCCGGCGTCGATGTCGACCTGAAAGTCATCGAAGAATCAGCGCTTTACATGGCGGCGGTGGCTGGCGGCGATCTCGACGGCGCCGCCTCCACCGTCGACGAGCTGATGAAGTACCGCTCTGACGAACTCTGCTTCAAATACGTGGTGGCGCTTGACGACAGCCATGGCGGTGACGGCGTCGTCACGCAGGCCGACGTCAAATCGCTCAAGGATTTGAAAGGCCAGCCCGTCGCCTTGAACGAGGGCTCTGTTTCCGAATTCTGGTTCAACGTGCTCCTGAAAAAGGAAGGCATGACCGAGGACGATGTCAGTGTCACCAACATGACCGCCGACGATGCGGCGACCGCCTTCATCGCCGGCCAGGTTCCCGCCGCCGTGACCTGGGAGCCGCATCTCACCGAAGTCCGCAAGGGCGGAAAGGGCAAGGTGCTGATCGATTCCACGACCACGCCTGGCCTGATCGTCGATGTGATCGCGCTCAAATGCGACCTGATCGAGAAGCACCCCGAGGATGTGAAGGCCCTCATCAAGGGCTATTACAAGGCGGTCGACTACATCAAGACCAACCCGGAAAAGGCCTATGAGATCATGGCCAAGGGCATTGGCGGCTATCTTGAGAAGCCCGAGGATTTCGCGGCCGGCGCCCAGGGCGTGCGCTACTATGACCGCGCCCGCAACCTGGAATTCTTCGGCACGCCGCAGAAGAGCGAAGCGTCCGACCTGGTGAACTTCGCGCAGGACATCTGGGGCAAGGCCGGCAAGCTCAAGATGACGATCGACTCGAAGACCATCCTCGACACCGATTTCATCAAGGAACAGTGAGCCTTCGGGATAGCCGGGATCGGCCCGCCCGGGCCGATCCCGGTTTCTCGAACGCCTGAGCTTCGCGCCTGGGTCGGTTCACCGTTTCACCGAAACGGCGAACCTTTCTATCTCTTGTTTTGACGCAATTCCGAACGGAAAACCGCCCTCACTTTTCCTGGAATTGCTCTAAAATCAACGGAGGCCATCTTATGGCACAAAGGCGGACGGCGTGGACACGCCTGACGACCCCATTCGCCAACATCCCCGCCAGCACGGCAACGACACTCGCGCTAGCGATGTGGGTGGTCGTGATCGGCGGCTGGGCGTTGCTGTCCTATGGCCGCGTCGTGCCGAACATGTTCCTGCCGACGCCTGGAACCGTACTGCAGACGACCTATCGCATGTCGCTGGACGGCAGCCTTTTCTACCACACGCTCACCAGCGCCAAGGTGGTCATCCTGGGCTTCATCGTGTCCTCGGTGATCGCGGTGCCGCTGGGACTGTGGATGGGGACCTACCGGGCGGTGCAGGCACCGCTGGAGCCGCTGGTCAATTTCATCCGCTACCTGCCGGTGACCTCCTTCGTGCCGCTGTTCATCCTTTGGATCGGCATCGGCATCGAGCAGCGCATCGCGGTCATCTTCTTCGGCACCTTCTTCCAGCAGCTCGTGATGATCTCCGACTGCGCGCGCGGCGTGTCCAGGGATCTGGTCAACGCCTCCTACACTCTGGGCACCAAGCGCTCGGAGGCGGTGTGGCACGTCATTTTCCCTGCCGCGCTTCCCTCGATACTCGACACGCTTCGCGTCACCATGGGCTGGGCCTGGACATATCTCGTCGTGGCGGAGCTCGTCGCGGCGTCGAGCGGCCTCGGCTATATCAGCCTCAAGGCGATGCGCGGCTTCCAGGTCGATGTGATCTTCATGGCGATCGCCGCGATCGGGCTTCTCGGCCTGATCACCGACACCGCATTCCGCATTCTCCGGGCAAGGGTCGCGCCATGGGCGCCTTGATAATGAACGCATCCTCGCAAACCGCAGCCGGATCAAGGGTAGTGATGACCGAAATCGTCAAGGCGAACATTCCGGCCGGCACGGCCCATGCGGCCGGCGATCCGCATTCGACCGGCACCACGATGGCCATCGAGGACGTGACGCTGCGCTATGGCGACGCCAATGGCGTGCTGGCGCTGGACGATGTGTCGCTGAAGGTGGCGAAGAACGAATTCTGCGTCATCGTCGGTCCTTCGGGGTGTGGCAAATCCAGCCTGCTTTATCTCGCCGCCGGCCTCAATGACGCGACCTCGGGCACCATCAAGGTGGACGGCAGGGAAGTGATCGAACCCGGCCCCGACAGAGGGATGGTGTTCCAGAGCTACACCCTGTTTCCCTGGCTCACGGTGCGCGCCAACATCGAATATGGACCCAAGCGCAAGGGCCTGCCGGCGGAGCAGCGCAAGCAGATCGTCGACCAGTATCTCAACGAGGTCGGCCTCGCGCCCTTTGCCGACCACTATCCCGCGCAGCTGTCCGGCGGCATGAAGCAGCGCGTGGCGATCGCCCGCGCGCTCGCCAATGATCCGGCCGTCCTCTTGATGGACGAGCCGTTCGGCGCGCTCGACAGCCAGACGCGCGGCACCATGCAGAAGCTGCTTTTGCGCGTCTGGGAGCGGCAGCAGAAAACGGTGCTGTTCGTCACCCACGACATCGATGAGGCGCTGGTGCTTGGCGATCGCGTTCTGGTGATGACGGCCAGGCCCGGCAAGATCAAGGCCGAGATCAAGGTCGACATCCCGCGGCCGCGCTCGATGGACGTGATCCTCGAACCCGACTTCATCGCGCTCAAGCGCCGCATCCTCGGCCTCCTGCACGACGAGATCGACGAGGATCACTAAACCAATCTCGTCGCGGCAGGATTTCACCGTTCATTTCCGTGAAATCAGCGCAGCCGCTGGGGATTGACCAAAGCCTCTCAGCTTCGTCATCCACGGGCGGAGCGGACGCGGAGACCCGAGGATCCATTCCGTAACCTTGGCCGAGGCGCAGCGGAGCAGAATTCTTCACCGCGGCGGCGCCTCGGCGTCACGGAATAGATTCTAGGGTCTGCGCGCGTCGCTCCGCTCCTTGCTCCGCCCTAGAATGACGCTGTTTGGGGGACAAGCCAATTCCAGACGTTTGCGATGGTTCACCGAAACAGCGGCGACCTATTTGCCGAGGATCATCTCCGAAGCCTTCTGCCCGATCATCATGCTTGGCGCGTTGGTGTTGCCGCCGATCAGCTTCGGCATGACCGAGGCATCGGCGATCCGCAGCCCGTCCACGCCGCGCACCTTGAGCGTCGCCGGATCGACGACAGCCATATCGTCGGTTCCCATCTTGCAGGTTCCGACGGGGTGATAAACCGTCAGCGCCTCGGCGCGCAGATAGGCGAGGATCTCGTCGTCTCTGCGGACGTCCTTGCCCGGCAGCATCTCCTTGCCGCGCACCGCGTCGAACTCGGACGAGGCAAAAATCTGGCGCGCGATCTTGATGCCTTCGACCAGCACCATGGCGTCGTCTTCATGCGTGAAGAAGCGATGGTCGATCAGCACGTCCCGGCGGGAACTGTCGCGCGACAATTTGATCTCGCCCACGCTTTTCGGCCGGAGCACGCAGGTGTGAATGGCGTAGCCGTGGCCGTATTCGATCAGCCTGCCGCGATGGCTGCGATAGCCGGGCACGAAGTGGAACTGGATGTCGGGAAGGCCGTTCGCGAGCCTGGTCTTCGCGAAGCCGCCGGCTTCGACATAGTTGGTGGTGAGCATGCCCTTGCGGCGCGCGAAATACTGGAAGGGTGCCGCCGCGATACGCGGCAGGTTGGCGATCGACAAGCCGAGCGTCCTGGTGCTCCTGGAGCGCACCGTGATCATGCCGTCGACATGGTCCTGCAGGTTCTTGCCGACACCCGGCAGATCAAGAACCGGCGTGATGCCGATCTGCCGGAGCTCGGCTGCGGGGCCGATGCCGGACGCCATCAGGATCTTGGGCGAATTGATGGCGCCGGCCGAGAGCACGATCTCGCGGTTTGCGGAGAGCGTCTTCTGCTGGCCCTCGTGCCGCACGCGCATTGCCGTGGCGCGGCCTTCGGCAATGACGAGGTCGATCACCTCGCATTGGCTGAGCAGCGTCAGATTCTTGCGGTCGCGCACCGGACGCATGAAGGCGCTGAAGCTGCTGAAGCGCTGTCCGCGGTCCTGCGTGACGTTGTAGATGCCGAGGCCGAACTGGCTTTCGGCATTGAAGTCCGCGTTGGCGGGCAGGCCGGCGTCCCTGCCGGCCTTGACGAACATGCTGGAAAGCACGTTCGGATCACGCGGATTGTCGACCAGCAATTCGCCGTCGTCGCCATGATAGCGCGGGTCCTGGCCGAGCAGGTTGCGCTCCAGTTTCCTGAACGCGGGCAGCACGTCGCGATAAGCCCAGCCGGCGCAGCCGAGCGCGGCCCACTCGTCATAGTCCTCGGCGGCGCCGCGAATATAAACCATCGAGTTGATCGAGCTCGATCCGCCCAGCGCCTTGCCGCGATTGACCGGAATGCGGCGGTTGTTGAGCTCAGGCTGCGGCACCCCGACGAAACAATAGTCGTAGGCCGGGTTGCCGTAGAGCGAGAGGATGCCCGCCGGCACCTTGACCCGCAGGCTGTTGTCGCTGCCGCCGGCCTCGATCAGACACACTTTGACCGACGGATCGGCGCTCAGCCGATTGGCGACCACGCAACCGGCCGAACCCGCGCCGACGACGATGTAGTCAAATTCAGCCGCTTCCATCCAACTCCCAAGACGCGGCCTCAAGCCGCGGGTTCGTCCCAGACCGATCTGCCGCCGACGATCGTTTTCAGCACCTTGATGTCCGCGATTCTGTCCGGCTCGACCTGCAGCGGATCATCGGAAAGGACGATGAAGTCGGCGAGCTTTCCCGCCGCCAAACTGCCCTCGTCGTTTTCCCGGTGGCAGGCAAAGGCCGCCCCCAGCGTATAGGCATGAACCGCCTGCGCGACGCTGATCCTCTGCTCAGGGACCCAACCGCCTTCCGGCTGGTGGTCCCGGCTCTGGCGCAACACCGCATTGCGAATGCCGATGAGTGGATTGAGGTCGACGATGGGCCAGTCAGTTCCGAACGCGACGGCGCCCGCGGCCTCGATGATGGAGCGAACAGGAAAGGCCCGCGGAAGAGATCCGGAGCCGACACGCATTTCCCAGAGCCCTTCCATCCCGAGCCATTGGTCTCGTGGATAGATCATGGCGGGCTGGAAGCTGGCTATCGCTCCTATCTCGCCAAAACGCTCGATGTCGCGCGCGGTGGGTATTTCGCAATGCTCTACCCGCGGCCGGAGCTGCCGCGAGCGTTCCCCGTCCGCGGCATAGGCGTCGAGGGCCATTTCGATGGCGCCCGCCCCAATCGCGTGTGTCCAGACCTGAAATCCTTCCCGCTGCGCATGGCTGACGGCCGCGTTGTAGGCCGATACCTTCCAAAGGCATGTTCCGGTTTCGCCCGGTTTGTCGGCATAGCCCTGGGGCATGAAGCCGGTGTGGGATTCCAGCACGCCGTCCAGGAAGAATTTGATGACACGCCCATCGAGAAAGTCAGGGTCGAGTTCACCCCTCCATCCGGACACGCGCGCAATCACCTCGTCGAGGTTCGACTCCGGGTTTGCAATGCTCGAAAGCGTGAACCGCAGGCTTAGCTCGCCATTCGCGAATATTTCAGCCAGCAAGGGGACCGCTTCGTCGTCCATCCCGGCGCTTTGAACCCGCGACAGTCCCAAACGGCTTGCTTCTTTGATGGCGGAGAGCAGCGCCGCTCGCATATCGGATTTCGAAGATTGGGGAACCAGGGTTTCAAACTGGGACCACGCTTTCTCCTTCAACCACCCGGTCGGCTCGCCGCTCGCGTCTCTCACGATCTCGCCACCTTCCGGGTCGGGCGTGTCCCGTGTGATGCCGGCAAGTTCCAGCGCCTTGCTGTTCACCCAGGCCGCGTGCGCCATGCCTGAGCGGAAGAAAACCGGGCGATCGGCAACAACCTGATCGAGAAGCGATTTGTGGAAGCCGCCTTCGGGGAGATCGGGGTAGCCGTAACTGAATTCGCTGCCCACGATCCATGCGCGGTCGGGATGGGTTTGCGAATAGGCCTTCAACCGGGCGAGGACGTCGCCAAAGGTGTTTGCCTCGCGCAACCGTACTTCATCGAGATATTTGCTCCCCCAGGCAAAATGGACATGGGAGTCGATGAAGGCCGGCATTGCGAACCGACCCTGGAGATCGACGATTTCGGCATTCGCGGAGGCCTGCGCCCTGACGGAGGACAAAGAGCCGACGGCAACGATGCGGTCGCCGCGAACCAGCATCGCCTCAGCGGTGGGATTCGCCGCATCGACCGTGTATAGCGCGCCGTTTGTATAAAGGGTCTCTCGCGCCATTTCACTCTCAGCGGTCGTCGCTCTGATGCGGGTGACGCAGGGAACCACCAAATCCAAGGCGCAAGAATTATTTTTTCCAGCACCCTTGCTTAGGGTCCGCCTAAGCTTTTCCCGATGTCCGGAGCCGGGAATTGGATGCCCCTCGGTGATCCCCTTCCAGCGTTTAGGGATAAGCTAAGCACTGACACATGAAATCATAATTTTCGCTCCGCCAGCCCGTCACTAAAAGCAAACCGGACCTCCATCGCAGCGGCGAAAGCCCTATCGAAAGAGACGTGGATATGTCGGTTGAGAAGGTAGACACGCTCGTCGTCGGTGGCGGCCAGGCCGGGGTGGCGATGAGCGAGCACCTGAGCAAATGCGGGGTGCCTCATCTTGTCCTCGAACGCGGCCGGATCGCCGAACGCTGGCGCTCGCAGCGGTGGGACTCCCTGGTCGCCAACGGTCCGGCCTGGCATGACCGGTTTCCGGGCATGGAGTTTCCCGTGACTGGCCCCGATGGCTTTCCTTCCAAGGAGGAGGTCGCCGACTATTTCGTCGCCTATGCAAAGCAGATCAACGCGCCGATTCGCTGTGGCGTGGAGGTCAAGCTCGTGCAGAGAAATGTCGGCCGTCCGGGATTTCGCGTCGAGACGTCGGATGGCGTGATCGAAGCCAACAGCATTGTTGCCGCGACCGGACCTTTCCAGGTCCCCGTCATCCCGCCCGTCGTTCCTGCGGATGCCGGCATCCTGCAAATCCACTCCAGCGCCTACCGCAACCCGGCGCAGCTGCCAAAGGGTGCGGTGCTGGTGGTCGGCGCGGGATCCTCAGGCGTGCAGATTGCCGACGAGCTGCAGCGCTCAGGCAGGCGCGTCTATCTCTCGGTCGGTCCGCACGATCGCCCGCCGCGCGCCTATCGCGGCCGCGACTTCTGCTGGTGGCTGGGCGTTCTCGGCAAATGGGACCTGGAGACCCCGGGACCCGGCACGGAACATGTCACGATCGCGGTCAGCGGCGCTCGCGGCGGCGAGACGATTGATTTCCGCCGCCTGGCCGCGCAGGGGCTTACGCTTGTCGGCATGACAAAGACATACCAGGACGGCGTGATGACTTTCGCGCCGGACCTTGCAAAGAACATTGCCCGCGGCGACGCCAATCTGATGTCGCTGCTGGACGAAGCCGATGCCTATGTTGCCCGCAACGGTCTCGACCTTCCGGAAGAACCCGCTCTGCGCAAGATCGACCCCGATCCGGACTGCGTGACCAATCCGATCCGCGAACTCGACCTGGCCGAGGCCGGGGTCGCGACGATCATCTGGGCAACGGGCTTTGCCGTCGATTACAGCTGGCTGAAGGTCGACGCTTTCGACGAGAAGGGCCGGCCAAGGCATCAGCGAGGCGTCTCGGTCGAGCCCGGGATCTACTTCCTGGGACTGCCCTGGCAGTCGCGAAGAGGGTCGAGCTTCATATGGGGCGTCTGGCACGATGCCAAGCATGTGGCCGACCGTATTTCGACGCAGCGCAAATATCTGGCCTATCACGCCGCCGCGACCCGCGAGCCCGTGGACGCCTGACCAAAGCTGCGAGCCCGACCCTTATGGAGACCGAGATGGCGCATACGCGAATTCGCAAATTCAATACCAAGGACACCTATCCCGAGCAGAAGCTCGACAATGATCTCTGCCAGGCGGTCGTCACGCGTGGCGGCCGGACCGTCTATCTGCGTGGGCAGTGCCCGCAGGACCTCGATACGGCGAAGAACATCGACAGCCACGATCCGGTCGAACAGACCCACAAGGTCATGCAGAACATCAGGCAGCTCATCGAGGAATGCGGCGGCACGATGGAGCATCTGGTGAAGGTGGTTATCTACATCACCGACGTCCGCCATCGCGAAGCCGTCTACCGGACGATGGGCGAGTACATCAAGGGCGTCCATCCGGTTTCCACCGGGCTGGTCGTGTCGGCCCTGGCGCGGCCGGAATGGCTGGTCGAGATCGACGGCACCGCCGTCATCCCGGACTGAACGCCATGACCTTCTCCATCGTCGCGCGTTGCAGGCGTACAGGCATGTTCGGCGTCGCGGTGTCATCGTCGTCTCCCGCGGTCGCGGCGCGTTGCGCCTACGCGCAGGCCGGCGTCGGCGCGGTCGCCAGCCAGAACGTCACCGACCCGACTCTCGGGCCACGGGCGCTTGAGTTGATGGCGCGCGGCGCCTCGGCCACGGAGGCCGTCGCCATCCTGAAGCGCACGGACGCTTTTATCGAATACCGGCAGATACTGGCTGTCGACGCCGCGGGGGTCAGCGCGATCCACTCCGGGCCGAAAGCGCTCGGCATCTGGGCCGAGGCGCGCGGCGAAGACGTGGCCTGCGGCGGCAACCTGCTTGCAAACGACGGCATCCCGCGCGCCATGGTCGACGCCTTCCTTGCCTCCGAAGGCGATCTCGGCGATCGGCTGATCGCCACGATGCGCGCCGCGCTCAAAGCAGGCGGCGAAGCGGGGCCTGTCCGCTCCGCCGGCATGAAGCTGGTGCGCGATGTTTCCTGGCCCGTCGCCGACCTGCGTTGTGACTGGACCGAGGACTGCCCGATCGAGCAGCTGGCGGGGCTGTGGGACATCTACAAGCCCCAGCTCGATGCCTACGTGACCCGCGCCCTCAACCCGTCCGGCGCGCCGAGCTATGGCGTTCCCGGTGACGAATAGCCCGACCAGTCTTCTGGAGCCAGCATGAGCGAACTCAGCCATAAGGAATGGATCGGCAAGGCGTCGGCGATCCGTTTTCGCGACAAAGCCTTCATCGACGGCAAGGCCGTGCCGGCCCGCTCCGGCCGAACCTTTGCCAGCATCAATCCGGCTACGGGAGCGACGCTCGCCGAGGTCGCTTCCTGCGGAGAAGAAGACATCGATCTGGCCGTCGCCGCGGCCCGGCGCAGCTTCGAGGCCGGTGTGTGGTCGCGAACGGGCCCCGCGCATCGCAAGCAGGTGCTGCTCAGGCTGGCGGAGCTGCTGCGCGAGAACCTGCCGGAGCTGGCGCTGCTGGAATCGCTGGATATGGGCAAGCTGGTCAAGGACGCGGCCACCATCGACGTGCCGGGCTCGGCGGCGATCTTCCAGTGGTATGCCGAAGCGATCGACAAGGTCTATGACGAGGTGGCGCCGACCGGCCATGGCGACTTGGCACTAGTGCGACGCGAGCCGCTTGGCGTCGTGGGTGCCGTGGTGCCGTGGAATTTCCCCCTCGACATGGCGACCTGGAAATGCGCGCCGGCGCTGGCGGCCGGCAATTCGGTGGTGCTGAAACCGGCCGAGCAATCGCCTTTCTCGGCGCTCAGGCTGGCGGAGCTCGCCATGCAGGCGGGCTTGCCCGCCGGTGTGCTCAATGTGGTGCCCGGCCTCGGCGAGACCGCCGGCCAGGCGCTTGGCCGCCATATGGACGTCGATTGCCTCGCCTTCACCGGGTCGACCGCCGTGGGCAAGCTGTTCCTGCAATATTCCGGCCAGTCGAACATGAAGCAGGTCTGGCTGGAGACCGGCGGCAAGAGCCCCAATCTGGTGTTCGCCGATTGCGCGGACCTCGACGCGGCGGCCGACATGGCCGCCTTCGGCATCTTCTTCAACCAGGGCCAGGTGTGCTCGGCCAATTCCCGGCTTCTGGTGGAGCGCGGCATCAAGGATGCGCTGGTCGAGAAGCTGGCCGAGCGTGCGGCGGCGACCCAGCCCGGCGACCCGCTCGATCCGGCATCCAGGATGGGGGCGATGGTCGACGCGCGGCACGCCGCGACAGTCATGCGCTTCATCGATGGCGGCAGGAAGTCGGCCCGGTTGGTTACGGGCGGCGGTCGGATCTCGGTCGACGGGCGCGGCAGCTTCGTGCAACCCACCATCTTCGACAATGTTGCGCCCGAGGATCCGCTTGCCCGCGACGAGATATTCGGTCCGGTGCTGTCTGTCATCGCTTTCGACACCGAAGACGAGGCGCTCCGGATTGCCAACGACAGCGTCTACGGGCTGGCGGCATCGCTTTGGACCGACAGCCTGTCGCGGGCACACCGCATCGCGGAAAAACTGCGCGTGGGCACGGTCTCCGTGAACACCGTCGACGCGCTGAGCCCGATGACGCCCTTCGGCGGCTTCAAGCAGTCCGGCTTCGGGCGCGACCTGTCGCTGCATGCGCTCGACAAATACACCGCGTTGAAGACCACCTGGATCAAGTACTGAGGACCGTGACCTTGATCACCGGGTGCAAACCGGCAACATAGGACCATGCCGCTCCGCTTCACACTCAGACAACTCGAATACTTCGTCGCCGTCGGCGAGGCTGGTTCGATTGCCAAGGCGGCCGAGCAGGTCAATGTCTCGCCGCCCTCGATCTCGGCCTCGATCGCCCAGCTCGAAGCGGAGTTCGGCGTGCAGCTCTTCGTGCGCAAGCACTCGCACGCGCTGGCGCTGACGGCAGGCGGGCGCCTGTTCCTCAAGGAAGCCGCGCGGCTGCTCAACGACGCGGATGCGCTGCACGACATTGCCGGCGATATCGCGGAAAAGGTGCGCGGCCCGCTGGCGATCGGCTGCCTGCTGACCTTTGCGCAGATCGTGCTGCCGGCGCTGCGCCGGAAATTCGAGGACGCCTATCCGGATGTGCGCGTCAGGCAGTTCGAGCGCAACCAGGGGCAGTTGTTCGAGATGCTGCAGCGTGGCGAAATAGACGCAGCACTGACTTACGATCTCGAATTGTCGCAGGACATGACGTTCGAGCCGCTGATGCAGCTGCCGGCCTATGTCATGCTGCCGGCCGCGCATCGCCTGGCCGCGAGGGCGGGCATCACGCCCGAGGAACTGGTCGACGAGCCGATGGTGCTGCTCGATCTGCCCTATAGCCGCGAATACTTCCTTTCGGCGTTCCAGGGCCTGCGGCCCAGGATCGTCGAGCGCACTGGCGATATCGCCGTGATGCGTTCGATGGTGGCCAATGGCTTCGGCTACGGCATCGCCAATATGCGGCCGCTCAACACCATGTCGCCGGACGGCAAGCTGCTGGTCTTCGTGCCCTTGCTGGGCGACCTGCGGCCGCTGACCATGGGAATCGCGCTGCCGAACGCCGAGCACCGCACGCTGACGGTGCAGGCCTTCATCGACCACTGCCGCCGCTTCGTGGTCGAGCAGGGCGTGTTCGGCACCGAACGCATCGTCAAGTGAGCGACATCACGGCCAGCCGTCGGCGAGGCGCGACAGCAGCCTCTCCAGCATCTCGTCGCAACGCCGCAGCTGTTCGACGCTGATATATTCGTCCGGCTTGTGCCCCTGCGCCATCGAGCCCGGTCCGCAGACGACGGCGGGCGTGCCGAGATCGCGGCTGAACAATCCGCCTTCCGTGCCGAAAGCGACCTTCATGGTGCTGTTGGCGCCGGTCAGCGATTTGACGAAGGCGACGGCTTCCGAAGCGGCCGGCGTGTCGAGACCCGGATAGGTGTTGGTGATCTCGATGTCGATCGCCGCTTCGGGCGCGATAGAAGCGGCGCCGGCGGCAATGCGCGCCGCAGCACTGCGCAGCCTATCGAGAATGCCGGCGGCATCGTCGGCGGCGACGTTGCGGATCTCGAAATCGACCTGGCAAAGGTTGGGCACGATGTTGAGCGCCACGCCGGCATTGATCTTGCCGACATGCACGGTCGTGTAGGGAATGTCGTAGTCGCCGTCGCGAGCGCCGTCGCGGGCCAGCCGATCCTGTTCGTCGCGCAAGGCCCGCACGAAATCACAACCGAGATGGATGGCGTTGAGCGCCAGCGGGGCGAGCGCCGAATGGCCTTCGCGTCCCTTGCAGAGAGCGCGCGCCGCAAGCTTGCCCTTGTGCCCGGTCGCCACCTGCATGTTGGTCGGCTCGCCGACGATGCACAGCAGCGGCCGTTGGGGCGCTGCACTCAGCATTTCGATCAGGTCGCGCACGCCGAGACATCCGACTTCCTCGTCGTAGGAGAGCGCCAGATGCAAGGGCGTGCGCAGCGCCATCTTCCGGGCCTTGAGACAGGCCGCGAGAGCTGAGGCCACGAAACCCTTCATGTCCGCCGCGCCGCGCCCGAAAAGCTTGCCGTCGCGCTCGGTCATCGCGAATGGCGGCAGGGTCCAGTTCTGGCCGTCGACCGGAACGACGTCGGTATGGCCGGACAGCATGATGCCGGGCTTGTCGGCCGGTCCGATGGTGGCAAAGAGATTGGCCTTGTGGTCGTCCGCGCTGTGGATGATCTGGCTGGCGATGCCGCTCTCTCCGAGCAGCTCCGCCGCATAGCCGATGAGGTCGAGGTTCGAGTCGCGGCTCACTGTCGGGAAGGCGATCAACTTTTCGAGGATCCTGGTGCTGTCCATATCTCTTGTTCCGTTGCCGCAGCCGGCTTGTTTACATCGCGCCGTAGCGGTCCTGAAGTCGCATTTGGCTCAGCCCCGATTCATCGCAGGCTAATCCATGCAAGGGCGATTAGGCGCGTCCTAATCCGCACAGAAGAAATCCATAGTTTTCCCGCGCCGGCGCCAACTTATGAGTAGTCTCGGCAACTGCGGCAGCGCCAAGCCGACAGGAAGGAAGCACCATGCGCGACCCACGCTACGACATTCTGTTCGAGCCGATGAAGATCGGTCCGGTGACGGCCAAGAACCGTTTCTACCAGGTTCCCCATTGCAATGGCGGCGGCTATCGCGATCCTTCGGCCGCTGCCGAGATGCGCCGGATCAAATCCGAAGGTGGCTGGGGCGTCATTTTCACCGAACAGACGGAGATGCACCACACCTCCGAGATCACGCCCTTCATCGAGCTCAGGCTGTGGGACGACGCCGATATTCCGGCCTTGGCCAAGATGGCCGAGGCGATGCACGAATATGGCGCGCTGGCCGGTGTCCAACTCGCCTATTCCGGCATCAACGGCCCCAATCTCTACACCAAGGAGGTCCCGCGCGGGCCGTCGGCCTTGCCGATCCGCACCTTCACCAACGATCCGGTGCAGGCGCGCGCGATGGACAGAGAGGATATTCGCGACCTGCGCCGCTGGCACCGCAACGCCTTCAAACGCGCCAAGCAGGCGGGCTTCGATTTGGTCTGCCTCTACGGCGCGCACGGCTTCGGCATCGTCCAGCACTTCCTGTCCACTGCCACCAACCAGCGCAGCGACGAATATGGCGGCTCGCTGGAAAACCGCTCGCGGCTGATGCGCGAGCTGATCGAGGAAGGGCGCGACGCGATCGGCGACACGTGCGGCCTGACGCTCAGGCTATCGCTCGACGAGATGATCGGTGACCTTGGCTTCGCCAATTCGGAAGTCCGCGACATGATCGAGATGCATGCCGAGCTGCCTGATCTCTGGGATCTCGCCCATGGCGCCTGGGAGGACTGCTCGGGGCCGTCGCGCTTCAAGGAAGAGGCGGCGCAGGAAAGCCTCGTCTCCGGCATCAAGAAGCTGACCTCCAGGCCGGTCGTCGGCGTCGGCCGCTTCACCTCGCCGGATGTCATGGTCAGGATGATCAAGTCGGGCACGCTCGACTTCATCGGCTGCGCCCGCCCGTCGATCGCCGATCCCTTCCTGCCGAGGAAGGTCGAGGAGGGCCGCATCGAGGATATCCGCGAATGCATCGGCTGCAACATCTGCATCACCGGCGACATGACGATGTCGATCTCGCGCTGCACGCAGAACCCGACCTTCATGGAGGAATGGCGCAAGGGCTGGCATCCGGAGCGCATGCAGGCAAAGGGCGACAGCGACAGCGTGCTGATCGTCGGCGCCGGGCCCGCCGGGTTGGAGGCCGCTCGCGCGCTCGGCCTGCGCGGCTACCAGGTGGCCATTGCGGAAGCCGGCACCGAGCTTGGCGGCCGCGTGGCGCGCGAGTGCCTGCTGCCGGGCCTGTCGGCCTGGGGCCGGGTGCGCGACTACCGGCAGTACCAGCTCAGCCAGATGCCGAATGTCGATATCTATTTCGAGAGCCGGCTGTCGGCGGACGACATCCTGTCCTTCGGCTTCCAGAACGTCGCCATCGCCACCGGATCGACCTGGCGGCGCGACGGCGTGGCACGCGCCCATGTCGTACCGATGCCGATCGACGCCGCCATGCCGATCTACACGCCCGACGATCTGATGGGCGGCAAGGTGCCCTCCGGCAACGTCGTGCTGTTCGACGACGACCACTATTACATGGGCGGCGTGCTGGCCGAGCTGACGGCGCGCCAGGGCGCGAAAGTGACCCTGGTGACCCCTTCGGCCTATGTCTCGGACTGGACCCGCAACACGCTGGAGCAGGGGGCCATCCACCGCCGCCTGGCGGAGTTGGGGGTCGATATCGTCCTTAACAGGACCGTCACGAGCATCGTTTCGGGCGGCCTCGCGACGGCCTGCGTCTATACCGGCGCGAAAGTGGACATGGCCGCCGATGCCGTCGTCCTGGTGACGTCGCGCAATCAGGACGACGCCGTCTGGCACGCGCTGAAAGCCCGGGAAAACGAGTGGGCCAACAATGGCATCCGTTCCGTCAAGGTCATCGGCGATGCGGAAGCGCCGGGGCCGATAGCCTGGGCTACCTATGCCGGCCATCGCTTCGCCCGCGAGCTGGACGAAGCCGATATCGGTGACGCGCTGCCTTTCCGGCGTGAGGTGACGGCGCTGGCGGACCGGTAGCGCCGCTCAATTGGCGCGGCAGCGCTTTGCCAGATCCGCGCGGCTTCCGTCGCCGGCAGCTGAAATTACCAAGGAAATCCGATATCATCGGCTCCGTTTTGGGACTTCCTTGACCTTTGATATTATTATAATAGCTTCATATCGAAGGATGATGATGACGGCGTGCAATGCGGTGTAACTTATCGGATCGGGTCGCCTTGGTTACCGGGGCGGCGGGCGCAATCGGAAGTGCCATCGCCAAACGGCTTTCGGATAACGGGGCCGCGGTTGTCGTCGCGGACATCGACATGGCAGGCGCCGAGCGCGTCGCGGCCGGACTGTGCAATGCGAGGGCCTGCGCGATCGATATTCGCGACGGCCAATCGGTCGATGCCGCGATCGCCAGGGTTTGCGAACAGTACGGACGGCTCGATATCCTGGTCAACAATGCCGGCGTCAATACCTTGGCGCACCGCGTCACCATAGACGAATTTCCTGCCGAGGAGTGGGATCGCATCACCGGCATCGACCTCGACGGCCTCTACATCATGAGCCGCGCCGCATTGGCGCCGATGCTTGCGGCCGGGAGGGGTGGACGTATCGTCAACATCGCTTCGGTCGTCGGCCTTGCCGCGATGCGCCTGCAAAGCCCGTTCGTCGCCGCCAAGGCCGCCATCGTGCATCTGACGCGGTCGATGGCGATCGAACTGGGCGCCAAGGGGATCCTTACCAATGCGGTCGCGCCCGGCTCGGTGATGACTGCGCTGACCGCCAAGCTGTTCTACGGCGACGATGGCAAGTTCGCCGGGCGCACCCAGGAATTCCTCGCCCATGTGCCGCTCGGCCGGCCGGCCCAGCCGGAGGAGATCGCCGAGGCCGTGCTGTTCCTGGCTTCTCCGGCCGCCAGCTACATCAACGGCCAGGTGCTGGCCGTCGATGGCGGCTGGACCGCGGGATACATGATGTGAGCGCCGCCATGGAAATCGATCTTGCCGGCGCCACGATCGCGCTGGACGGCGAAACCAATGCGATCGTCGACGCGGTGCTCGCCGCATTGCGCGCCAATGGCGGTCATATCGTCGAGGGCGCCCCCACGCGCGCCGCCGCCGATATCCTGCTGATCTCGTGTCCGCTACGCCCGGGAACGAAAGCCGAAGATCCGCGCTCCCTGTATGCCGATGCGCGCAAGGCCGCCATGACGATGACCGAGCGCGGCGGCCGCATCGTCTTCCTGATCTCGGCGGTCGCCGGCATGCCGATGCGTCGCCATCCGCGCTTTTCCATGGAGAACGCGTCGATCCTTGCCGGGATGCGTGCCCTGGCCATGGAATTCGGGCCGAAAATCCTGGTCAATGCGGTTGGCTTCGGCGCGGTCGAGGACGACGCCATCGTTACAGGCGACAAGGCGATGCTCAGCCACACCCCGGTCGGCCGCGCCGGCAGCATCGAGGAAGCGATCGCCGCGGTGCTGTTCTTCTGCGATCCGTTGAACAGCTACACCACCGGGCAGATGCTGGGCGTCGACGGCGGCTGGGCGGCGGGCTATGGGCGCAACTTCTGAGGCGCCGACACTGAGGGCAGGGGCGCTGGACGTCGAACTGGCACCGGCAATCGGCGGCAGCGTCAGCGCGATGCGCTGGCGCGGCGTTGATCTCATGCGCCGGCTTTCGGATGACGATCGCGATGCGGACAACGTGCTGGGCGTCGCCATGTTCCCGATGGTGCCCTACGCCAACCGCATCGCCGGGAACGAATTCGACTTCGGGGCAAGGCGCTGGCGGGTTCTGCCCAACAATCCGCCTGAGATATTCAACGTGCATGGCAGCGGCTGGAAACAGCCGTGGACCGTCACCGGAAGCGGTGCCGCTGCGGCCACGCTGGTGCTTGAGGTCGCCGCCGGCGCGGAACCCTATTCCTATCGCGCCGAGCAGGCCTTTGTCGTCTCGGAGGAGGGTCTCGGCGTCACGATGACGCTGACCAACACCGGGCCGGTTCCCATGCCGTTCGGATTTGGCCTGCATCCGTGGTTCGATCGAGATCGCGGCGTGACGCTGCAATTCAGCGCCCGGCGCTTCCATCTCGAAGAGCCCGAAGGCGTTTCGGGCGATCCGATCACGCTGCCGCCCGAACTGGATTTCGCGAAGGGCGGGCCGCTGCCCGACGGTTGGCGCAACAATGACTACGGCGGCTGGACCGGCGAAGCGATCATCCGCTTTCCGTCGCGCGGCGCCGGATTGCGGATCGCCGCCGATCCCGTCTTCAAGCATCTGATGCTCTATGCCGACCCGACCAAGCCCTATTTCTGCCTGGAACCGCAGACGAATGCCTCGGGCGCTTTCGGCCGTGGCCGATGGAGCGATCCGGATGAAGGCGTGATCGTGCTCGCGCGCGGCGAAAGCGCGGCGGGCGCCGTCTCGTTCATGCCGTTCGCGCTTACACCCGGGCAGCTTAGAGCAGCCGGGCCAGGAGACCGCCATCCACCTGCATGGCGCTGCCGGTGACGAAGGACGAGGCGTCCGAGATCAGGAAGCCGATGGCGCTGGCGATCTCGGAGGGGTTGGCGATGCGCGCGATCCTGTTGGGTTCGAAAGAGAGGCCCAGCGCTTCCGCGCCGCCGGCCGCCTCCAGCCCGTCCAGTGTCATTCGGGTGGCGACCGAGCCGACAAGCACGGCGTTGACGCGGATGCGGTCGACGGCATAGTCGAGCGCCATCTGTCGCGACAATCCAACGACCGCCGCCTTTGTCGCCGCATAGGCTGGCACGCCGGGAACCGTGGCATCGGCGTGCACCGAGGCGATGTTGACGATCGAGCCGCCGCCAGCCGCGCGCAGCAGCGGCAAGGTCGCGCGGCAGACACGGAAGATGGCGGTCAGGTTGACGGCAATGGTCCTGTTCCAATCTTCGTCGGAAAGCTCCTCGAGCCGCTTGCCGGTCGGATAGATGCCGGCGCAGTTGACGACGGCGTCAAGCCCGCCAAACCGCTCCGTCGCCTCCGCCACGGCCGCTCGCACCTCGATTTCGCGGGTGGCATCAGTCTCGCGAAAGATCAATTTGTCGCCAGCGTAACGGCCGGCAAGCGCCTTGCCCTCCTCGGCATCCAGCCCGACGCCGAACACGGCCGCGCCCTGAGCGACGAGATGTTCGGCCGTCGCCCGGCCGATGCCGGTGGCCGCGCCGGTAATCAGAACGCGTTTGCCGGCGAACATCATGGCAATACCTGCACCTGCGAAGCGTGGCGTTCTGCTTGCGCCGTGGTCACCGAACGCAGCACGCGATCCTCGCCGCCTTCGCCGCGTCTGAATTCGTCGACGATGCGGCCATCGGCAACGACGAGGCAACGGTCGCAAAGACCAATCAGCTCCTCGAGCTCGGAGGCCACGATCAGCAGGCCCACGCCCTTTTCGGCAAGGTCGACCACGAGCCGGTAGATTTCGTGCCGGGTTGCCGCGTCGACGCCCTTGGTCGGCTCGTCGAGCAGCAGCACTTTCGGCGCGCGCATCAGCACGCGGGCGAACAGAAGTTTTTGCTGGTTGCCGCCCGAAAGATGGCTGACCGAAGCCTGCGGCGACGATGCCTTGACGTTGAGCGCGCGCATGGCGGCCAGGATGGAGCTGCGTTCAAGCCCGCCGCGCACGACGCCGCGCCGCGACAAGGGGGCGAGATTGCCGATGGTGATGTTGGCGCCGACCGGCAGATTGAACAGCAGGCCGTCGCGCTTGCGGTCCTCGGTCAGAAGCGCGATGCCGGCGGCACGTGCGTCGCCTGGCGATCTGATCGGCAGGGACTCGCCGGCGACGCGGATTTCGCCCGTGGCCGGGACGCGGCCGTAGATGCCGTGCAGTATCTCGCTGCGGCCGGAGCCAAGCAGGCCTGCAAGCCCGACGATCTCGCCAGCGGCCACCGACAGATTGATGTCCTTGGCGCCGTGGACGGCGCCGCTATGGCCGGCGACGGTCAGATCGCGAACCTCCAGCGCGGTTGGGGCTCCGACAGGGGCCGCATGCTCGGGAAACAGCCGCTGCAATCGTTGTCCCGACATCGAGAAGATGAAGGTCTCGGCGTCGAAATCCTCCCTCGCGATGCGCACCGCCACCTGTCCGTCGCGCAGCACCGTGGCGCGGTCACAGATGGCCAGCACTTCCGGCAGCCGATGGGTGATGTAGATCATCGCCACACCTTGCGCCTTGAGGCGTCGCAGCACGCTGAAGAGCGCATTGACCTCGGTGCCGGAAAGCGAGGCGGTCGGCTCGTCCAGCATGAGCACGCGCGGCTTCATGACGATGGCGCGGGCAATCATCACCAGATGTCGCTGCGCCGAAGTCAGCGATGCGACATAGGCCCTGGGATCGATGCCGATGCCAAGTTCGGCAAAAATCTCGCCCGCCTTCTGTTCCAGTTTCCGCTGGTGGACCATGAGGCCGTCGCCCAGCCCCGTGCGGCCGGCAAAGACATTCTCGGCGACCGAGAGCTGCTCGAGCACTTCGATCTCCTGCGGCACATAGCCGACACCGTTCGACCGCGCGTCGGCGGGCGAAGCGAAGCTGACGGGCCTGCCGTCGAGCGTGATGGTGCCAACATAAGAGCCGGCCGGATGCACACCGTTGAGTATCTTGACGAGCGTCGACTTGCCGGCGCCGTTCTGGCCAAGCAGAGCGTGAATCTCGCCCGGAATCACGTCGAAATCGACGCCGCGCAGCGCCTGCACGCCGCCGAAGCTCTTGGCGATTGCGATGGCCGACAATAGCGGTTCTTGGACGGCGTTGGGCAAGGCGATCCTCTCGGCGGAAGCCGGGTCCGGGCAAGCCGCGGACCCCGCGATGGGCGTTACTGGCCGGCGTTGTCCAGCATCTTGTAATAGGGCTCGAGGTCGGCGGCGGTGATCACCTTGGCCGGCAGCGGGTTGTTGTAGGGGACGGCCTTGTCCTGGGCGAGATCGCCGAGCAGTTCGGCAACCTTGGCGCTCTCTTCATAGAGCGGCTGCGCGACGATGCCGTAGGCGGCGCCCGATTTCACCAGGTCGAGATTCTGCCTGATATAGTCCATGCCGATGATGACGACGTCGCGTCCAGCCTTGCGAGCCGCGCCCGACCAGGTCTGGATGCTGTTGCCGGTGGTGCCGAAGGCCGCGGTCACGTCCGGATTGCCTTGCAGGATCGCCACCGCCTTGGCCTCGGCCGCCGATGGTTCGAAGCCTTCCATCTGGGTGTCGAGCACCTTGATGTTGGGGTACTTCTCGGCGATGGTCTTGCGGAAAGCGGCCGACATGGCGTTCTCGGTATCGTTGGACGCGCCTTGGGTGAGCGCCACGGTGCCCTTGCCGCCGAGCTTTTCGCCGATTGCGACGGCGGCGTTCTGGCCGGCGCCGGCAATATCCTCGCCTGTCGCTGCCTTCAGCCCCTGGACCGTGCCTTCCGGCGGCAGCACATGCCAGGTCACGATCGGGAATCCCTCCTTGGCCAGCTTGGAAATGTAGGAGTAGATCGCCGGATCGGGGCCATAGACGCCGATCGCGTCGTATTTGGTGCGGGCCAGGGCGGCTTCGGCCAGCGGCAGCGTAGCTGGAATGTCCCAATTCGTCGCGCTCGGGTCGCCGACGACTTCGCAGGTGTAGCCAAGCTCCTTGCATTTGTTGAGGAAACCCGCCTGCATCAGCCGGTGCACAGGGTGATCCTTCATCGCCTGCACCCAGAGCAGGTGGATGTCGGCCGCCTGGGCGAGGCTCGCCGAACCCAGCGACGTGGCAGCCGCCACGGCCGCGAAAGCAGTGCGGATCAGTCCTTTTCTCAAATCGATTTTCATGTCCTACCTCCCTTGCTTCACCGGCGTTCTTGCCGGCGTAAGATCTGCTGTTCGCGTCATCTTCCGGCGTTTGGAAATGGTCCGTGCGTGAGTTCGTTGCTCCTCGTGGCCGGCTATGCGCCGGCGATGAAGTAGCGGCGGCGCACAATGTCGAGCCCAACGGCCATGACCATGATCACGCCCACCGCGATCTGCTGCCAGTTGGAGTTGACGCCGATGACGACGAGGCCGCTCTGCACCACCTTCAGCATCAGGATGCCGACAACGCCGCCGGCGACCGTGCCGGCGCCGCCGAACAGGCTGACGCCGCCGACCACGACTCCGGCGATGACCGTCAGTTCCCAGCCGCTGCCGATCGAGGTGCCACCGCTGCCGAGATCGGCCATGACGAACATGCCGGCAATCGCCGCCAGCGCGCCGACGACGATGAAGGCGCCGATCTTGTAGGCGCTGGTGTCGATGCCGACGAGGCGCGCCACTTCCTGGTTGCCGCCGGTGGCATAGATGTTGCGCCCGAGCACGGTGCGCCGCAGGACGAAATCGGCGGCGATCGCCGCGACGATGAAGAAGGCAAAGCTCCAGCCGAGGCCGAAGGCGAGGTCGGCGCCGCCGATCGCACTGATCGCCTCCGGCAGCGGATAGACGGGGTAGCCGCCCGTCACCACCTGGATCAGGCCCTGGCCGATGAACAGCATGCCGAGCGTCTGGATGAAGGCTGGGATGCCGAGTCTGACGACGATCAGGCCGTTGACCAGGCCGATCAGCGCACCGACGCCCACACCGCCTAGAATGGCGACGGTCACCGGCAGCGCGGCCGCCGTCATCAGCTTGGCGGCGACGACCGCGGACAGCCCGGCCACCGAGCCGACGGACAGGTCGAACTCGCCGGCGACCAGAAGGATGGTCTGGCCGATGGCAATGATGCCGACAAACGACACGACGTTGAGAATGGCGCGGATGTTGCGCTCCGACAGGAAAGCCGGTTCGAGCAGCCAGAAGAAGACGATCAGCAGAGCCATCGCCGCCAGCACGCCCACTTCGCCGATGGCAATGAAGCCGATCAGCCGCCGCCGGAACGATTGCCCATCCCGGGGCGGCGATCTCACGTCAGCCGCGCTTTCCATCCTGACCTCCCTGGCGGCGCACGCCACCGGCCCGCAACCGGCACCGTCGCGCCCACGCCGATCCCGGCGCGCTCCTCTACGTCATTAAGATTATAATATTATAACTTGTCAACGACGAAATTTCAGAAGTCGGAAGACGACTGGCACATCGCTGGAAAGCACATGCCGCAGCCGCTATGAATGGCGGTGGCCGTGCGATCCGGAGCAGGATTTTCCCTTCGCGCGTCGTGCTTTGTTGGAGCTTGGCGATGACCGATGGGTCACGGGACGACCCTGGCGGAAACACACCGTCGCAGCGCCTCGGGGTTCGCGAGATCGCGAGACGCATCGGCGTCGCGCCCATAACCGTGTCGCGCTCCCTGTCCAACCCCGGCAGGGTCTCAGCGGAGACGCGTGCCAAAGTTCTGGAAGCCATAGAGCAGATCGGCTTCGTGCCCAACCAGCTTGCTTCCAGCATGCGCGGCAACGGCCGCATGATCGGGACGGTTGTGCCGCCGCTGATCAATTCGGGCATCGCAGAGCAGGTGCAAGGCATGTCCGACGAATGCCATGAGGGCGGCTATTCGATGCTCCTGGTGCAGGGCGAATTCACGCGGGAAGCCGAGGAGAAAGCGATCCGCACGCTGCTCGGCTGGCGCCCGGTCGGCATGATCCTTCAGAGCTTCGTGCAAAGCGAAACGGCGCGCGCCTTGCTGAAGGGCAGCGGCGCGCCGGTGGTCGAGATCTCCGAGGTCAAGGGCCGCGATCCGATCGACATGGTGGTCGGCGTCTCCAATTTCGAAACCGCCTACGCCATGACCATGCATCTGGCCGCCAAGGGCTACAGGCGGATCGGCTTCGTCTCGACGCCAATCCACGGCAATGATCGGCTGCAACAGCGCCGCACCGGTTATCACGCGGCGCTGACCGAGCTCGGTATCAAGAACCATGACAGTATGGAGGTCGAGGTGCCGATCACCGCGCAGGGCGGCGCCGAGGCGCTGATCACGCTCACGTCACGGCACAAGGACATCGATGCCATCTTCTTTTCCAGCGACACGCTGGCCGTCGGCGCCGTGCAGGAATGCCATCGGCGGGGTTGGGCGGTGCCCGGTAGGATCGCCATCGCCGGTTATGGCGACATGGACCTCGCCGCGCAGCTCTATCCGCGGCTGACCACGGTGAAGGTCAATCGCTACGACATGGGCCGTCGCGCCGTGCGGCAATTGCTGGCGAGACTGGGCGGCGACGGCGAGGTGCCGGCCGTCACCAGCCTAGGCTTCGAGATCATCGACCGTGAAAGCGCCTAGTTTTTCGTCATCCACCGGCGGAGCAGCCGCGAAGCGGCGTCGCTCACCGAGGCCTGCCAGTTTAGAGGCCAGGTTTCCCCGCTCCTTCCCGTCGCCCCAGGCGCTTCTCCCAGCCTTCGGCATGGACGTTGAGATAGGCGTTGGGGTCGTAAGGGTGGTCCTTGATCGCATCGAGGTTGAGATCGATGCCGAGCCCCGGCGCTTGCGGCAGCGACAGGTGACCATTGTCCGGGTTGACGGTCGGATGCCAGGTCACCAGCTCGCGGGTCCACGGATCGTTGAAGGCGTCGAAATGCTCCTGGATCAGGAAATTCGGCACCGCCGCCGCCAGCTGCAGGCATACCGTCGTCGCCACCGGTCCGCCGCTCTGATGTGGCGCGATATGGCTGCCATGGGCTAAAGCCAGATTGGCGACCTGGATCGAGGGCGCGATGCCGCCAAGCGACATCGGCTCGGGCTGGAAGATGTTGACCCCGCCGCCGGCCGCCAGCGTGTAGAACTGGCCGACCGTGTCGTACATCTCGCCGGTCGCCACGGGAATGGGCGAGCGGTGCGCCACCTCATGCACAGTCTCCTGACGGTCGCGCGAGGTCGGCTCCTCCCACCAGTAGATGTCGAGGTCGGCGAATTTCTGTGCCGCCTGAAGTGCTGCGATCTCGGTGAAGCGCGCGTGTACGTCGATCAGGATCAGCGTATCGCGCGGCAGCTCGTCGCGCAGTTTGCGGCAGATCGCGTAGGAAAGATCCAGCTCCTCGCGCGAAATGAAACCTTGCGCGGTACCGAACGGGTCTAGCTTGAACGCCTTGAAGCCTTTCGCCAGAACGGCCCTCGCGGCTTCGAGAAAGGCCTCCGGCGTGCGCTCGGTGCGATACCAGCCATTGGCATAGCCAAGCACGCTGTCACGCACCTGCCCGCCGAGAAGCTGGTGGATCGGCACGCCCAGGCCCTTGCCCAGAATGTCCCAGCAGGCGACCTCGATCGCCGCGATCACCGTGCGGTGGATGTGGCCGCCGTCGAGCGAAACACTGTCCAGCATGCGCTTGGCCAAAGCGTTGATGCGGCGCGGATCCTGGCCGATGGCGAGATGCTTGAGCTCATGCACGCCGGCTTCGGTGGTCTTGATGAAGCCGTTCAGCGTGCCTTCGCCGACGCCGTGAATGCCCTTGTCGGTATGGACCTTGACGAACAGCCAGTTTTTCCAGCCGGCGCCGACGGCAAAGGTCTCGATGTCGGTGATCTTCATGCGGAATCTAACCCAAACCAGTGATCGTCGCGACGACGGCCTCGGTCGTCAGGCCGTATTTTGCCTGCAAGGTCGGCACCGCGCCGCATTCGATATAGCGGTCGGGCAGGCCGATGCGCGTCACTTTCTTCGCGATGCCGGCCTCGAACAGGCTCTCGACGACAAGGCTCGCAAGGCCGCCGGTGGCGACATGGTTTTCCGCCGTGACGATCCGCTCGACGCCCGAAGCGAACTCAGCCACCGCGCCGGCGTCGAACGGCTTGATCGTCGGCACGTGCAGGACGCCAGTCGAAATGCCCTGTTTCTGCAGGATCTCCGCCGCATCCAGCGCCTGCTCGGTCATGAAGCCGGTCGAGATGATGCCGACATCGGAGCCTTCGCGAAGCCGCCGCGCCTTGCCGATCTCGAATTTGTAGCCAGGCTCGAACACGACGGGAACGCTGCCGCGCAGCAGGCGCATGTAGACAGGACCTTGATGTTCGGCGATCGTGATCGTCGCCGCTTCGATCTCGGTCGCATCGCAGGGGTCGATGACGGTCAGGCCGGGGATCATGCGCATCAGCGCCAGATCCTCGATCGCCTGATGCGTGCCGCCATAACCGGTCGTCAGTCCCGGCAGGCCGGCGATGATCTTCACATTGAGGTTGGAGTGGGCAAGCGCGATGGCGACGAAATCATAGGCGCGTCGTGTCGCGAACACCCCATAGGTGGTGGCGAACGGCACCTTGCCGGTGCGGGCCAGCCCGGCGGCGACGGCAACCAGATTCTGCTCGGCCATGCCGACATTGAAGAAGCGCTCGGGAAAAGCATCGCGGAACGGCAGGATGTCGGTGTATTTGCCAAGGTCGGCGGTCAGCCCGACGACGTCGTTGCGGCTCTGCCCAAGCCTGACCAGGGCCTGGCCGAACGGCGCTTCGACACTTTGCCGGCCGCCGCCGACAGCCTCGTCCTGGCCCATGGCCAGCGTCCGTCCGGCCTTCATGCCGCTGCCGCTCATTGCTCCGGTCCCACGCTTTTGTCGAACTCGGCGATGATGCCGTCCCATTGCGCCACGTCGATGCGGAAGAAATGCGATTTCTCGCTGGTCTCGATGCGCGGCACGCCCTTGCCGGGCAGGGTGCGCAGCACGATCGCCTTCGGCTTGCGGTTGCGCTGGCGCGCGCCGGCCAGCGCGTCGACGAGGGCCTTCATGTCGTTGCCGTCGATCTCCGCCGTCTCCCAGCCGAAGGCGCGCCATTTGTCGGCCACCGGCTCCATGTCCAGCACCACGGGCCCATCGGCCTGGATGCCGTTGCAGTCGATCAGCGCCACCAGCCCGTCCAGCTCGAAATGGCTGGCCGACATCGCCGCTTCCCAGGTCGAGCCTTCCTGCATCTCGCCGTCGGAGAGCTCGACGAAGACGCGCGCGTCCGAGCGATCGAGGCGCAGTCCGAGCGCCTGGCCGACACCTTGGCCGAGGCCGTGGCCGAGCGAGCCGCCGATAACCTCGACGCCGGGCGTGGTGTCGAGCGTCGACATCTCGAGCCGGCTGTCGTCGGCGCCATAGGTGACAAGTTCCTCGACAGGGATGATGCCGGCCTCGGCCAGGGCCGCCCAAAGCGCGATCGAGTAATGCCCGGTCGACAGCAGGAAACGGTCGCGGTCCGGCCATGCCAGATTGTGCGGGTCGTAGCGCAGTTCGTGGAAATACAGCGCCGCCAGAACGTCGGCGATGCCGAGGCCCTGGCCGATATAGCCCTGGCCCTGGCCGCGCGCCATGGTCAGCATGTGGCGACGCAGCAGCGTCGCCTTGCGTTGAAGCGCCGCGACATCGGCGCTGCCGGGAGGAGAGTTTCGCAGCATTGGATGCCTAGTCCTTGTCCAGCCCGCCCGACATGTTGAGCCGCTCGGCGGTCATGTATTTGGGCGCATCGAGGCAGAGCCAGACGACGGCTTCGGCCACCTCGGAAATCTCGGCGCGGCGGCCGAGCGGGATGCGGCGCGTGCGCTCGTTGAGGAAGGCCTGCAGATCGTTGCGGCCATTGGCGCGGGCAAGATCGAGTTCGGTCGAGCGCTGCATCTCGGTGTCCATCATGCCCGGCGCCAGGCTGTTGACCAGCACGCCATAGGGCGCAAGCGCGACCGCCGCGGCGCGGGTGATGGAATCGACGCCAGCCTTGCTCGCCGTATAGGCGGTGTAGTCGGGCAGCGCCATGCGCGAGCCGGGCGAGGTGATGTTGACGATGCGCCCCGAGCGCTGCTCGCGCATCACCCGGCCGGCCGCCTTGCAGGCCATGGCAAGCGCAGTGACGTTGAGCGCCAGCGTGCGTGTCCAGGCCTTGAAGGTGGCGTCGAGGAAGGGCTCGATCACGCCATAGCCGGCATTGTTGACGAGGATGTCGATGCCGCGCCAGCGCGCGACCACTTTTTCGACCGCCGTTTCCGGAGCGCCTTCGAGCGTGAAGTCGCCGATGATGATCTCGGCTTCCGCCCCGGTCTGGCCGATCTGCCGGGCCGTCTCTGTCAGGCCTTCGCCATTGATGTCGGTAACGGCGACGGCACAGCCGCGCCTGGCCAATTGCAGCGCCACCTCGCGGCCAAGCCCCCCGGCGGCGCCGGTGACAAGCGCCCGTCGCGTCATCGTGTCTGGAATTTCAGCAGGCAAGCCAAACCTCCTCTCAAGGTCATCTTGACGCGATGGATACCGGTATCCATAGATGGCTGTCAACGGGCTTGTGCTACTGTTCGCGGGCCGTTGGAGCCGGGAGGAAAAATTGAAGATCGTCGCGCTTGAAACGCTGCAGCTGGCGGAGTTCCCGTTCCTGTTCTGGCTTCGCGTCCACACCGATGCCGGCCTCATCGGCACCGGCGAAACCTTCTGGGCGCCGGGGCCTGTCGCCTCCTACATCCACGACAATGTCGCGCCCTACCTCATCGGCAAGGATCCCCGCGATATCGAGCTGCACGACCGCACGCTGGGCAGCGTCTATGTCGGCGCGCGCGATTCCGGCGCCGAGGTGCGCGGCAATTCCGCGGTCAACATCGCGTTGTGGGATATTTACGGCCAGGCGCTTGGCGAGCCGGTCTGGCGGCTGCTGGGCGGCCGCACGCACAGAAACGTGCCGATCTACAACACCTGCGCCGGCTACAAGCATGTGCGCGCCAGCAAGAAGAACGCGCTGTTCGAGCGCGGCGAGGACTGGTCGCTCAAATCGGGCGATTCCAACGAAGGCCCGTATGAGGATCTGCTCGCGTGGCGCTACAACGCCGGCGACCTCGCCAGAAGCCTGAAATCCGAAGGCATCGGCGCCATGAAGATATGGCCGTTCGATATCGCGGCCGAGGCATCGAACGGCGCCCTCATTTCGCTTGCCGACCTCGACAAGGCGCTGGAGCCGTTCCAGAAGATCCGCGACGCCGTCGGCCGCGACATGGAGATCATGGTCGAATTGCATGGCCTCTGGAGCCTGCCGCCGGCGCTGCGCATCGCCGAAGCGCTGAAAGCCTATGACGTCGCCTGGCTGGAGGAGCCGATCCGCTACAACGAACTCGACGCCATGGCCGAGTTGGCGCGCCACACATCGATCCCGATCGCCGCCAGCGAGCGGCTGGCCACGCGGCAGATGTTCAAGCAGCTTATCGACAAGCGCGCCGCTAGCGTGATCATGATCGACCTCGCCTGGTGTGGCGGCCTTTCCGAAGCGCGCAAGATCGCCAACATGGCCGAGGCCAGCGAATTGCCGGTGACGCTGCACGACTGCACGGGGCCGATCGTCTATGCAGCCAGTTGCGCGCTGTCGGCCACCTTGCCGAACGTCAATTACCAGGAGGCCGTGCGCGCCTATTTCACTGGATGGTACACCGAGATCGTCGCCGACATTCCGCCGGTGAGTGACGGCCGTGTCGCGCCGCTCGAGGGGCCGGGGCTCGGTCTCAGCCTTCGGCCGGAGCTGTTCCAGCGGCCCGATGCCACGGTGCGCATGACCAGGATCTAGCGCACGGTTTTTTCGCCAGGACCTTTGTCAAAACAAAGTGATGGAGCGTTTCGCCGGCTCGGTGAAACGGTGAACGCGCTTGCGCCTCGCAGGCTCTGCTCAGAGCCTGTAGACATTATGCTATTATAATCTATGATGAACCCGAAGCGAGCAGCCACAAGCTCGCCGCCGGCGCGTTTCTGTCCGGCGCCAGACGGATTCACGGGAGGTTTTGGTGGCAATTTCTGCGGCGCGCGCACGCGAGGATTTCAACGGTGCGCCAAATCTGCCCGACCGAAAAATCCTGCTCGACCTGTTCGAGCGCATGGTGTTGCTGCGCCGCTTCGAAAGCATTGCCCAGATCGCTTGCCGCAAGGGTGAGACGCCCGGCTTCCTGCATCTCTATATCGGCGAGGAAGCGACCGGCGTCGGGGTCTGTGCGCATTTGCGGCCGACCGACTGGGTCACGTCGACCCATCGCGGCCACGGCCATGCCCTGGCCAAGGGCGCGAACCCTGGGCGCGTGATGGCCGAGCTGTTCGGCAAGGCCGACGGCATTTGCGGCGGCCGCGGCGGCACCATGCATCTCTATGACCGCTCGGTCGGCTTGTTCGGCACCAACGGCATCGTCGCCGCCGGGATCGGCCATGCCGTCGGCATCGGCATGAGCGCCCGCCAGCAGGGCCGCGACGACATCGGTGTCGCTTTCTTCGGCGACGGCGCCGCCAACCATGGCAGCTTCCACGAGGCGCTCAATTTCGCGGCGGTGCAGCGGGCGCCTGCGGTCTTCATCTGCGAGAACAATCTCTACGCCACCGCCACGCCGCTCAAATCGATCACGCTCAATCCCGAGATCGCCACCAAGGCCGCGTCCTACGGCATGCCCGGCGTCGCCGTCGACGGCAACGACGTCTTCGCCGTCTGGCTGGCCATGAAGGAAGCGACCGAACGTGCCCGCGCCGGCAAGGGCCCGACGCTGATCGAAGCCAAGACCTATCGCACCGTCGGCCACCATGAGGGCGACCCGGTCATCGGCACCTATAGGACGCAGGAAGAGCTCGACGCCTGGATCAAGCGCGACCCGATCGACATGTTCCGCAAGCGGCTGATCGAAGAGTACGGCGTCGCCGATGCCGAGGCGCTCGCGGCAATAGAGGCGCGGATCGAGAAGGTGGTCGAGGAGGCGCTCGCCTTCGCCCGCAATTCGCCCGAGCCAGATCCAGCAACGGTGCGCCTGCACGTCTTTGCCGATCCGATCAATCCGCCGGCTGCCCTGCAGCCGCGCGCCGTCGGCGAGACGCGAACGCAAGGCTGGCTCGAGGCGGTGCGCGACGGCATTGCCGAAGAGATGCGCGCCAATCCAGCGATCCTTTACTTCGGCGAGGGCACCGGCGAGCGCGGCGGCAGCTTTGCCCACACGAGGAACCTGTGGCAGGAGTTCGGTGCCGAGCGGATGGTCGACACGCCGATTTCGGAGCAGGGTTTTACCGCAGCCGCCGTCGGTGCTTCGGCTACCGGCGCGCGCACCGTTTCCGACCTGATGTTCGCCGACTTCGCCTTTGAAACCGCAGGGCAGATTTTTCTGCAGGCGGCGAAGCTGCGTTACATGACCAGCGGCGTCATGAGCACGCCGATGGTGGTGCGCGTCGGCGCCGGCGCGCTGCGCAGTTCCGGCCCGCATCACAGCGGCATCTACCACCCGGTCTTCGCCCATATGCCGGGCTTGATCGTCTGCGTGCCGTCGAACCCGGCGGACGCCAAGGGTCTGATGAAGACCGCGCTCCGGGCCGGCGATCCGGTCATCATGCTCGAACCCAAGGCGCTGTTCGCCTCCAAGGGTGAGGTGCCGGTCGGCGAGCATTATGTGCCGTTCGGCGTCGCGCGGATCGCGAGGGTGGGCCGCGACATCACCATCGTCGCGGCCGGGCAGATGGTGCAGCGCGCGTTGGAAGCCGCGGAGGCATTGGCCGCCGATGGCATCGAGGCCGAAGTGATCGACCCGCGCACCATCATGCCGCTCGACATCGACACGATCGTGGCCAGCGTCAGGAAGACGCATCGCCTGCTCGTCGTCGACGAGGCGTGGGCAATGTGCGGCCTTGGCGGCGAGATCGCCCAGGCGATCAACGAGCTCGCCTTCGACGAGCTCGATGCCCCGCCCGGAAGGCTGCATACAGCACCGACCTCGCATCCCTTCGCGCCGGTGCTGGAGCGAGCCATGCTGGTCGACACGGCACGCATTGCCCAAGGCATTCGCGACGTCGTCGCCGGCAAGCCGCCGGTGCCGGATCACTGGTACACCGTCGGCCTGATAAGCGCCGCGCCGGCAAAGCCAGCACCTGTTTCAGCCAAGCCACAGCCCACGGCACCAGCCGCTTCCATCGCCACCGCCGGCGACGACGAGCCGATCACGATGCCTTTCGGCGATCTCACCGTCAGCGAAGGCACGGTCGTCAAATGGCTGAGGGCGGTGGGCGAAGCGGTGAAAGAAGGCGAGCTGATCGCCGAGATCGAGACCGACAAGGCCGTGGTCGAGATCGAGGCGCCGGTCAGCGGAACGCTCAACGCTATCGATCAGCCGGTCGGCGCCGTGGTGCCGATGGGCGGGCGCATCGGCGGCATCAAGAGATAATCATCCATATCCGAAGGGCAAGCATGAAGATCCTGTGCGCCAATTGGCAAGCCGCCGACGAGGCCGAGCTCGAACGCGAGCACTATCCCGACATCGAGTTCATCCTGGCCCGCTCGACAAATGACAAAGCCGCCGCGCTCGATCCGGCGGTTTGCCAGGCGGTCGACGCGGTCATCAACTATTCGCCGACCCATAATGTCGCCGCCGCGCCAGCCGCCTTTCCCAAAGCCAGGATCGCGGTGCGCTCCGGCGTCGGCTTCGACAACATCGATACGTCCGGCTGGGGCGCGCGCAAGATTCCCGCCTGCAACGTGCCCGACTATGGCACCACCGAAGTCGCCGATCACGCCATCGGCCTGATGCTGGCGCTGACGCGCGGCACGTCCACCTATGGTGCCGAGCTTTCGGCCAATGGCGCCGAGGGTTGGCATTTCTCCAAGGCGCCGCTGGTGCGCCGTCACAAGGGGGCGACCTTCAGCGTCGTCGGGCTGGGCCGCATCGGACTTGCGGCGGCCCGCCGCGCCGCCGCCTTCGACATGAAGGTGGTGTTTTATGATCCGCATCTTCTGTCCGGCGTCGACCTGTCGACCGGCTATGAGAGGGTGCATTCGCTGGCCGAGCTTATGAGGCGGGCCGATGTGGTGAGCGTGCATACGCCGTTGAGCGAGCAAACGCGCAAGCTCATCGGCGCGGATGCCTTCGCGGCCGCCAAGCCTGGCCTTGTCCTTGTCAACACGGCTCGGGGTCCGATCGTCGATCTCGACGCGCTGGAAGCAGCGCTGCGCAATGGCGTCGTCGCCGGCGCTGGGCTGGACGTCCTGCCGAACGAGCCCGGCGATCTCGAGCATTCGCTTCTGGCGGCGTGGCGGCGCCGCGAGCCGTGGATCGCCAACCGGCTGATCGTGACGCCGCACGCGGCTTTCTACAGCCCGGCGGCGATGCGCGACCTCAGGCTGAAATCGATCGAAGTCGTGCATGCCTATCTCGCCGAGGGCCGGCTGACCAACTGCGTCAACGCCGAGTATCTGAAATGAACATGGCGGTGGCATCGCGGCTGGCTGTTTCGCCCTATGCGCGCCGGCTTGCCCGCGAGCGTGGTTTCCCGCTCGAAGCGCTCCACGGCAGCGGTCCGGGCGGCCGCATCCTGGCCGCCGACGTGCTTGACTTTACCCCGGTCGATGCGCCGGCAGAGCTTCTGACCGCGGCCCCGGCGTCTTCGCCTGTCGCGTCCCGCATCGCCGCCTTCGCGACATCGATCGCGCTGGACGCGTGGCACGAGTTGCTGAGCGTGCTGGAGAGCTCGGGGAAGGTGTTCGACATCGACGACATCGTGTTGCGTGCCACTGGTTGCGCGTTCGGCGAGATTTCAGAAGTAGCCAAGGTCAAGGAAGCGCCCGTGGCGCTCGAACTCGGCAACAGGCAAGTCGCGTTTGCGACCACATCGGGAATGCCGCTGACGGCGCTGCGCGGGGCGCGGCTTGCGGCGCAAGCGGGCAAACGCGACGATGCGGAAAAACCGGCCGTCCTGTCGGTGCGGCTGCTGCCGCCGAGCGATATCCGGCCGGTGACGATGCCGCTGTTGCCGGGCCGGGCCATGCGCCTGACAGTCTCGGTCGGCTCCGCCGGTGACAACGCCGAATGCCTGCTGACGGTGGACGCCGCGCGTGTCGACGAGGCAACCTCGACGGTCTGGCTGGCCGCGCTGAAATCGGCGGTCGAACATCCGCTTCGGCTCTTTGTCTAAGCATTGCCGCAAGACCGCAGTTTTGCGCGTCATGCGATAGCCTCGGGCGGCGGAAGCTATTATAAAAGCTTCGACACAGACGCGACGAGGCCCATGGACAACACCGTTCCCACCATCGACAGTCTTCCCAGGCGCTCGCTTGGACGTTCCAACGGGCCGCTCTATCGCCAACTCGCCGACATCTTGCGGGTGCCGATCGGTGACGGCACCTTTCCCGTCGGCGGGGAATTGCCGAAGGAAGCAGCGATCGCCGAGCATTTCGGGGTCAGTCTGATCACCGTGCGCCAGGCGCTGCGCGATCTCGAAGCCGACGGACTGATCAAGAAGCGCTCGGCGAAACCGGCGGTGGTCGCGGCGCGCAGCCCGTCGGTCAATCTGAGCTGGAAGTTCAAGAACTTCGCCGACATGGCGGCCTTCACCAAGGACGCGCAGCTTACGGTGAAATCCTATCGCAAGGAGGTCTCACCCGTGCTCCAGCGCCATTTCGGCATGGGCAAGGAGGAGGCGGGCTATTGCCTGCGCAGCGTGCTGTCGATCGGCGAACAGAGGAAGGCGCAGATCACCACCTATTTCCCTCCCGACATCGGCGCCAGGCTGAAGCGCGAAGATTTCTCCGACGTGCTGATCTTCCGCTCGGTGCAGAAGCATCTCGGGCTGCGCCTCGACGTGGCGCATGTCACCGTGCGCGCCGAAATCGCCGACGAGGCGGTTGCCGCCGATCTCGGCATCGCACTGGGCAGCGCGGTGCTGACGGTGGAGATGCTCTATCAGTCGGCCGACCAACGCAGCATCGAGTTCTCCGTCGCCCGCCATCCCGCCGATATTTTCAGCATCACCTACGACGCGCCGAACGACCTCTCCTGAGACCCCTCGAAAGTGCGATTTCTGCCGTCGGATGCATGGACAGGCCTATAAAATTATAATAGCATGATAGCTAAGCTGAGGTGCCGGCGGGTAGGCGAGATAGTGCGCGAATTCCGCCCGCGACCGTAGCTGTCGAGAGGCCCGGTATCTGATCAAGATGGCGCAGTCCATCGCCAGCCGGGAGGAACATAGGGAGGAGATAATGCAGTCGAGGAGCCTGTGCGCCGGCTTGGTCGCGCTTGTCGGATTCGCAGCCTGCGCTGGAGCGACATCCGGCCATGCCGAAGCCAAGAAGACCTACGCCATCTACCTTTCCAACAATTTCGTCGGCAATGACTGGCGCCAGCAAATGGAGCGCGTCGCCAATGTCGTGGTCAACAAGGGGCCGCTGAAAGGCCGCGTCGACCTCAAGATCGAAAATGCCGAAAACACTGTACAGGCGCAGATCAATTCCCTGAACAACATCATCCGCCAGAAGCCCGACGCGATCCTGATCGACGCGTCGTCGGCCGAGGCTCTCAATCCAACGATCAAGAAAGCCTGCGACGCCGGCATAATCGTCGTCAGCTTCGACCAGACCGTGTCGGCCGAATGCGCCTACAAGCTGCATTCCGACTTCGACATCATGGCCAACAACCAGGCCGAATGGATGGCCTCCATGCTCGGCGGCAAGGGCAAGGTCTTCATGGATCGTGGCCTCGCAGGCGCGCCGATATCCGAGCAGTTCGAAAAGAATTTCGGCGCCGTGCTCAAGAAATATCCCGGCATCGAGATCGTCGGCTATTTCAACGGCAACTACGCCGCAGGGCCCGAACAGGAGGGCGTGGCGAGCCTGCTCGCCGCGCACCCGGAGGTCGACGGCATCTTCTCGCAAGGCTACGGCACCGGCGCCATCAAGGCGCTGCAGAATGCCGACCGGCCGATGGTGCCGGTCGTCGCCGCCGCCTTCAACGGCACCGGCGTCAGCTGCGCCGAGACCAAGGGAGCGAAATGCTGGCTCGGCGCCAATCCGCCGTCCCTGTCCGCCGAAGCGATCAAGCTCGCCGTCGACATTCTCGATACCGGCAAGAAGCCGGCCGACACGACCGTGCTGTTCAATTCGCCCGGCCTGACCACGGATATGGTCGATGCCAAATACGCGCCGAATTCCTCGGCCGTGAAGATCGAACTCGGCAAGACCGTGTTCCCCGATCTGGCGCCGGGCCTTTCGCTGCCGGTATCGCCAAGCTGGGTGGAGATCACGCCCAAGGAGGCCTCGGGAAGCTGATTTGATGAGGGCAGGGGCACCGCATCGCGGCGCCACGATTTCGAAACGAAAAACGGGAGGAGAAAATCATGAAATTATTGAGCCGTTACACCGGCCTTGCAGCGCTTGCAGCCATCATGATGGCGGTTGGCATGCAGGCCGGCCATGCCGAAGACAAGAAACCCTACACCATCTATCTCTCCAACAATTTCGTCGGCAATGACTGGCGCCAGCAGATGGAGCGCGTCGCCACCGTGTCGGTCAACAAGGGGCCGCTGAAAGGCCGCGTCGACCTCAAGATCGAGAATGTCGAGAACACTGTACAGGCGCAGATCAACTCGCTGAACAACATCATCCGCCAGAAGCCGGACGCGATCCTGGTCGATGCCGGTTCGGATTCGGCGCTCAACCCCACCATCAAGAAGGCCTGCGACGCGGGCATCGTCGTCATCAGCTTCGATCAGGTGGTGACCGAGCCTTGCGCCTATGCCGTCGCTTCCGATTGGGACCGCATTCCCGCCGTCATGGCCGAGTGGATGGCCACCCAGCTTGGCGGCAAGGGCAACATCATCCTCGACCGCGGCCTCGCCGGCGCACCGATCTCGGCGCAATTGCAGGGTGGGTACGAAAAGGTGCTGGCCAAATATCCCGACATCAAGGTTGTCGGCTATTACAACGGCAATTACGCGCTCGGTCCGGAACAGTCCGGCGTGGCCGCACTGCTTGCCGCCAATCCGAAGATCGACGGCATCATGACGCAAGGCTACGGTTCGGGCGCCATCCAGGCGCTGAAGGACGCCGGCCGGCCGATCGTCCCGGTCGTCGGCTTCTCCTACAATGTCGCCGCCGTCACCTGCGCGCAGACGCAAGGCGCCAAATGCATCCTCGGCTCGAATCCGGCCTATCTTTCCTCCGAAGCGATCAAGCTGGCGGTCGATATGCTGGACACCGGCAAGAAGCCGGCCGAACGCTCGGTGTCGGTCAAGGGTGATTTCGTGACGACCGATCCTTTCGAGTCGAAGCTTTATCCGGGCACCAAGATGATCAAGATCGCGGTCGGCGAAAATGCCTTCCCCGACCAGGCGCCCGGCCTGACGCTGCCGATCACGCCCGATTGGGTCGAGATCACCGCCGCGGAAGCCGCCGGCAGCAAGTAACATCCGGTTCCACTTCCGCGATCCTGTCTCCCGGCATCGAGCGATGCCGGGAGACCTTTTCGAGCAATTCCAGGAAAAGTGCGAGCGGTTTTCCGTCCGGAATTGCGTAAAAACAAAGAGATAGAGCGGTTCGCCGTTTCCTTGAAACGGTGAAACGCTCTGGAAAGCGGCCCATGGATCTCGTCACCGTCAACGGTCTGTCAAAACGCTATGGCGGCATCGTCGCGCTGAGCGAAGCCGCATTCAGCGCCCGCGCCGGCGAGGTGCACGCGCTGCTCGGGGAGAACGGAGCGGGCAAAAGCACCTTCATCCAGATCCTGTCGGGAGCGGTGCAGCATGACGGCGGCTCCATCCTCGTCGATGGCCAGGACTATCAGCCCGCGAACCCGGATGCCGCGCAGGCGTGCGGCATTGCCGCCGTCTTCCAGGAACTGTCGCTCATCCCCGATCTCAGCGTCGAGCAAAACATCTGGTTCCGGCACGAGCCAAGGACATGGCTTGGTACCGTCAACCGCGCGGAAATGCGCCGCGGGACGCTGGCGCTCTTGGAGAAATACGATTTCCCGGCGCTGCGTCCCGAACAGGAATTGCGGCGGCTGACGCTGGCCGAACGGCAGATCGTCGAGATCGCCAAGGGCCTGGCCAAGGACCCGCGCATCCTCATCCTCGACGAGGCGACTTCGGCGCTGCCGGCGCGGGAGGCGGAATGGCTGTTGAAGCTCACCCGGCAACTGGCCGCCGAAGGCAGGCTGGTCATCTTCATCTCGCATCGCATGGCTGAGGTGCGCGCCATCGCCGACCGGCTGACGATCTTCCGCAATGGCAGCACTGTCGCCGCGCATGAAGCCGCTGCCGTTTCCGACGACGAGATCGTCACCCAGATGATCGGCCGCCATCTCGACCGGCTCTATCCCGAGCGCGTGCCGACGATGACCGATCGCGTCGCGCTCAAGGTCGCAAACCTCGCCAGCGGCAGCCGTCTCTCAGGGGTCGACTTTTCGCTTCGCGAGGGCGAGGTGCTCGGCGTCGGCGGCTTGCAGGGCCACGGCCAGCGCGAATTGTTCCAGGCGCTGTTCGGCGCCACAAAGGCGAGCGGCACGATCGAGCTCTGGGGCAAGCCCGCGGCGATCGGCAATCCGCGCCAGGCCTTGACCGGCAAGGACGGGATCGCGCTGGTGCCGGAAGACCGGCGCGGCCAGGGCCTGCTCTTGACCAAGAGCGTACGCGAGAACCTGACGCTGTCGGTCATCAAGCGCTTCACCGAAAATGGCCTGCTCAGCCGGCAGAAGGAAGCAGCCCTGGTCAAGGAGATGGTCGATTTCCTGCGCATCAAGGCGGGCACGCCGGAGCAGCTTGCCGGAACGCTGTCCGGCGGCAACCAGCAGAAGGTGATCTTCGGCAAGATGCTTCTGACGCAGGCGCGCGTGCTCCTGCTCTACGATCCTACACGCGGCGTCGATGTCGGCACCAAGGGCGAGATCTTCCAGCTGATGCGCGATCTCGCCGCCAAGGGCTACGCGATCCTGTTCCATTCGAGCGACATGCCAGAGCTCGTCCATGTCGCCGACCGCGTGCTGGTCATGCGCAACGGCCGTATCGCCGCGACGCTGGAGGGCGAGCATATTTCGGAGGAGGAAATCCTGCGCGCCGCCATGCTTGAAACCAGGGCGGCCTGAGGCATGGTGATGTCCGCGGAGCAAACTGTGGAAAGGGCGCGAATGCCGGCGCGAACCAAGGACAGCAGGCCAGGCATGGATTGGCGCGGCCGCGCGCTCGACCGCGCGCCGTTCCTCGTCGCCTGCCTGATGCTGGCCTTGATCGTCGCCATCTATGGCAGCCTGCAGTCCGGCGTCTTCAGCCTGGACGAACTCAATCTCGATACGGCGGCGGCGATGACGCTGATGCTGGCGGCAACCGGCCAGACCATCGTTCTGGTGCGCGGCGGCATCGATCTGTCGATCGGCGGCATGATCAGCCTCGGCACGGTGATCGCGGCGACGCGTTTCACCGACGATCCTTCTACCACGGCGTTCTGGGCGCTGGCCATACTGGCGCTCGGTTTCCTCATCGGCGCGCTCAACGGCCTGCTGATCTCGCTGCTCAAGCTGCAGCCTTTCCTGGTGACGCTCGCCACCTGGTCGATCCTCAATGGCGTCGCCATGATCATCCTGCCGACCGATGGCGGCAGCGTTCCCGGTTGGTGGGTTGGTTTCGCCTCGGTGCAACTCCTCGGCCTGACCAGCCCGGTCTGGATGTTGCTGGCGCTGCTCGTGTTCTGGTGGTGGTTCCGTGCGACGCGCGTCGGCATCACCATCCAGGCCTCCGGCTCCAACGAGAAATCGGCGTTTCTGTCGGGGGTTTCCATCACCCGCGTCAACATCGTCACCTACGGCCTGTCAGGTCTGTTCGCCGCGGGCGCGGCGCTGTTTCTGATAACACAGACCGGCGCCGGTTCGCCGACCATCGGCAAGGACTACATACTGCCTTCCGTGGCGGCCGCGGTCATCGGCGGCGTCAGCCTGTTCGGCGGTCGCGGCCATCTCGCCGGCACGCTGATCGGCGCTTTCGTGCTTACCCTCATCGGCAATCTGGTCTTCGTCCTGCACGTGTCGAGCTATTGGCAGCCGGTCGCGTCCGGCATCATCCTGCTGCTCTCGGTGCTCGCAAGCTCGATCGCCGAAAAGGCCGCGAGGAACCGCGTCCAATGAGCGCTTTCCTCGCCCGCAACCGCCTCATCGTGCTTGCCTATGCCGGCATGGTCGTGCTGCTCCTGGTCACGGCGATTTTCTCGCCTGGCTTCCTCTCGGTCTCCAACATGCGCTCGACGGTGGTGCTGGCGGCTTTCGTCGGCATCGTCGCGCTCGGCCAGACCTTCGTCATCATCGGCGGCGGCATCGACCTGTCGGTGCCCTGGGTGCTGAATTCCGCGGCGATCGTGATGGCGCTGCTCTGCGGCGGGCAGGATCTGCCGCTTATCTGGGTCATGCCGCTGCTGCTTGCCGGCGGCGCCTTCATCGGGCTCATCAACGGCGTCGGCGTCGCCCAGTTCGGTGTGCCGCCGATTATCATGACCTTGGCCACCAATGTCATCCTGCAGGGCCTGATCCTGGTGCTGACCGGCGGTTCGCCGACGCCGTCCGCGCCGGCGCTGATCCAGTTCCTGTCGGTCGGGCGCATCGGCGGCTTTCCGGTGATAGCGCTGATCTGGCTCGCGCTGACGCTGGTCGCCACGCTGCTGCTCTCCAAGGCCGCGTTCGGGCGTCATCTCTATGCGCTGGGAACCAGCGCGACCGTCGCCGAATTCTCCGGCGTGCCGACCGCGCGCACCACCATCCTGACCTACGTCGTCTCGGGCCTCACCGCCGCTTTCGCCGGCATGCTTTTGACCGGCTATTCCGGCCAGGCCTATCTCGGCATGGGCGATGCCTATCTGTTCACCTCGATCGCGGCGGTCGCCATCGGTGGCGCTTCGATCCTCGGCGGCAGCGGGCATTATCTCGGCACCGTCGCTGGCGCCATGGTGCTGACCATCCTCACCGGGCTCCTACCGGCGCTCAACCTGTCGAGCGGCGCGCTGCTCGTCGTCTACGGCGCGGTGATCCTGATCACCGTGTCGATCGGCAGCGAGACCTTCGCCGGGCTCGGCGGCAGAATTCGCGGCAGAAGGGCTTGAGCATGGTCGAAATCACTTGCGTCGTCGATGCCGGAGCAGAGCTGGGCGAGGGCACGCTCTGGGACCCTAAGGCCGGCGTGCTCTGGTGGATCGACATCTGGAAGAAACTGATCCACCGCTACGACCCGTCGACCGGCAAGGACGAGGTGTTCGAGACGCCGGAATATCTCGGTTGCCTCGGTCTGCGCGAAAAAGGCGGCCTGGTGCTGACCATGACCGACGGTTTTCATTTCTTCGACCCTGCGACGGGTGTGTTCGAAGCGATCGTCGACCCGGAAGCGCATATGCCGAAGACCCGCTTCAACGACGGCAAGCCGGACCGGCAGGGACGGTTCTGGTCAGGCTCGATGTTCGAGGTGCCCGGCAAGCCGATCGAATTCATCGGCGCGCTATATCGGCTCGATCCCGATCTTTCGGTGCACAAGATCATCGACTGCATCGGCTGCTCCAATGGGCTCGCCTGGAGCCCGGATTCGAAGACCATGTATTTCTCCGACAGCCATGCCGGCGCGGTGTGGGCCTATGATTTCGATCCCGCCACCGGCGACATCGAGAACCGCCGTACCTTCGTCGACATGACGGTCACCGGCGGCGTCGCCGACGGAGCCACGGTCGATGCCGAAGGCTGCTACTGGGTGACCATCCCGGTGACCAGCAAGGTCTGCCGCTACGATCCGACCGGCAAACTGATGCAGACGGTGCTCTTGCCGACCGACCTGCCGACCTGCTGCGAGTTCGGCGGCAAGGACCTCGATATCCTCTATGTCACCTCTGCCGTGCTCAAGCGTCCTGCCAGCCACTTCGTCGGCCAGAAGCATCCGGGCGGCCTGTTTGCGCTCGATGTCGGCGTCAAGGGTCTGACGCTGCCGGCATTCAAGGGATAGCGCCGGCAATCAAGGCGCGACATCGCGGGCGGCGCCTCGACCTTGCGCGCCGAGATCGTCCCGTCGCCATAGGCGGGTTGGCATTCACAGCGCGGGGTGCGTGCCAGCCACCAGAGGAATTTTCCGCAATTTCGGCGTGCAGCTGGAAAAACGTTGGCGGTCATTCGCGGAATCTCCTTGAGGCTGGCGTGCGGATTGATCAGTTTGTCCCCAAGCAGGACCACTTGCCAGGCGGATAGTCGCGGCGGACAGGGAGAGAACAGCAATGCGCACCAAAACCAGCATCCGCGTCGTCGGCTGCCACGCCGAGGGCGAGATCGGCGATGTCATCGTGGGCGGCGTGCTGCCGCCTGCCGGCCGCACGATGATGGAGAAGATGATCACGATGGAACGCGATCACGACCATATCAGGCGCATGCTGATCTGCGAGCCGCGCGGCAGCGTTGCCCGACATGTCAATCTCCTGGTGCCCTCGACGCGCGAGGATTGCGCCGCGGGCGCCATCATCATGGAGCCGACCGAATATCCGCCGATGTCCGGCTCCAACACGATCTGCGTCGCCACGGTGTTGCTCGAGACCGGCATGGTGCCGATGCAGGAGCCCGAGACGCGCTTCAAGCTGGATATGCCCGGCGGCGTCATCGAGGTGTGCGCCGAATGCAGCGACGGCAAATGCCTGTCGATCACGCTGCGCAATGCCCCCGCCTTCGCCGAGCGCCTCGATGCCAATATCGAGGTGGAAGGGCTCGGCACGATCAAGGTCGATATTGCCTATGGCGGCATGTTCTACGCGATTGTCGATGCGCCCGCGCTCGGCTTCTCGGTCACCCCCGACGAGGCCCGCGAATTGGCCGTGGCCGGCGAGAAGGTCCGCCGCGCGGCGCGCGAGCAGCTCGATGTCGTGCATCCGCAGTTCGACAATGTGCGCGGTGTGTCGATCGTGCAGTTCGCCATGCCGTTCCAGGGGCCGGGCAACGTCACGCGCAACACCTGCATCGTCTCGCCAGGACGCTCAGACCGCAGCCCGACAGGAACCGGCACCTCGGCCCGCATGGCCGTGCTGCAGGCGCGAGGCCAGATGAAGGCCGGCGAGGTGCTGATCCATGAATCGATCATCGGCTCGCGCTTCACCGGCAAGATCCTCGAACTCACCGAAGTCGGAGGGCGCAAGGCGATCGTGCCGCAGATAACCGGCAGAGCCTGGATCACAGGAGAGCACAACTACTATCTCGATCCGACGGATCCCTATCCGCAAGGCTATGTGCTGTCGGATACCTGGGGCACCTCGACTTCGGTGACGCAATAGAATTTCCTGCAGTGCGCCGGCTCGGATCACTCGAGCGCCCAGACGCTTCCAGCTTTTGGCCGGTGCGTTTGCGCTTGCAGAATGTCAGCGGACCTTGCAGGGAGGCGCCTGCTCTGATTCCCTGCGGTTGGTGGGGGTCGCCTGATTCGCGTGCTTGCTTCGGTTCCGCATGATCGTGCGGCGGAGCCGCAGGTGCCTTCGGTAGAAAGATGAGGAAATGACCGCCAAGCCGGAAATCCTGGAGATGAGGCCCAAGATCACCGTTGTCGGGGTCGGGGGCGCCGGCGGCAACGCCGTCAACAACATGATCGCCGAAGGGCTGCAGGGCGTCGAGTTCGTCGTCGCCAACACCGATGCCCAGGCGCTCACCATGTCGAAGTCGTCGCGGCTGATCCAACTGGGTGCGCATGTGACCGAGGGCCTGGGCGCCGGGTCCTTGCCCCAGGTCGGGAGCGCTGCCGCGGAAGAATCCATCGACGAGATCATGGATCACCTTGCGGGAACGCATATGTGCTTCATCACCGCCGGCATGGGCGGCGGCACGGGGACGGGCGCGGCGCCCGTGATCGCGCGTGCCGCGCGCGATGCCGGCATCCTGACGGTGGCCGTCGTCACCAAGCCTTTCGTGTTCGAAGGCAAGCGCAGGACGCAGGCGGCCGAGGAAGGCATCGAACGCCTTCGCGAGAGCGCCGACACCGTGATCGTCATCCCGAACCAGAACCTCTTCAGGGTCGCCGACGCCAGGACCACGTTCGCCGACGCCTTCGCCATGGCGGACCGCGTTCTCTACGCGGGTGTCGGCTGCATCACCGATCTCATCGTCAAGGAAGGCCTGATCAATCTCGATTTCGCCGACGTGAAGTCGGTGATGCGGGACATGGGCCGGGCGATGATGGGAACCGGCGAGGCCTCCGGAGAGGGGCGCGCCAAGATCGCGGCCGAGGCGGCGATCGCCAATCCGCTCCTCGATGAAGCTTCCATGTCCGGCGCCAGGGGGCTGCTCGTGTCGATCTGCGGCGGCATGGACATGACGCTGTTCGAGGTCGACGAAGCCGCGACGCGGATACGCGAAGAGGTCGACGCCGATGCCGACATCATCGTCGGCGCCATCTTCGACCAGGCATTGGCGGGAAAGTTCCGCGTGTCCGTCGTCGCGACCGGACTGCGCAAGAGCGCCGACATCGCGCAATTCGAGCAGAGGATCGCCTGAGACCACGGCGACCTCACGGCTGCACTAGCCCCCGACGGCACGATGCAATCGGCCGATATCCGTTTCCGGCGGCGAACAATCACGACCGCATGGACCCATATCTGTCCAGTTTGGACAAATTCATTGGTCCGTTCGACAGGAGTCGATTTAAGTTCCGGCAGGGAGGAGTAGAACTTAGCGACGATCGATGAAGCGTCGCGCCCCCCGGGAGGACTATCTTGCTCTTTGCCGTCCACTGTCTCGACCATGCCGATGCGCTTGCGCGCCGGCTTGCCAATTACGATGCCCACAAGGCCTATCTTGCCGCCGGATCGGTCGCGACCGTAATCTCCGGGCCGCTGGTCGCTGCGGACGGTGCGACCATGATCGGCTCGCTCTTCGTGTTTTCCGCGGACAGCATCGAAGATGTGAAGGCGTTCAACGCCGCCGACCCGTTCAATGCCGCCAATGTCTGGCAAAGCGTCAGCATCAATCCCTTCCTGCTGCGTGTCGACAATCGCGGCTGACGGGGAGAGGCTCGATGAAAAGCTTCGTCTATAATGGCCAGCCGGCGCGCGTCGTCTTCGGATCTGGCACCATTGCAAGGCTGCCGGAGGAGATCGACCGTCTGGGGCTGAAGCGTGTGCTCGTGTTGGCAACGCCGCCGCAGGAGGCGGACGCGCGGCGTCTGGCCGGATCGCTTGGCGGCACCGCGGCCGGGGTCTATGCCGGGGCGACGATGCATACGCCCGTGTCCGTGACCGAGGACGCGCTGCGGGTCGTGGCGGAACTCGAGGCCGACGGGCTGGTCGCGGTCGGCGGCGGCTCCACGACGGGCCTCGCCAAGGCGATCGCGCTGCGCACCGACCTGCCGCAGATCGTAATGCCGACGACCTATGCCGGCTCGGAAATGACACCCATCCTCGGCGAGACGAAGGATGGCGTGAAGGTCACCCAATCGAGCCCGCGCGTGCTGCCGGAAGTGGTCATCTACGACGTCGACCTGACGATGACGCTTCCCGCCGCGTTGTCGGGGACAAGCGGCATGAACGCCATCGCCCATGCGGTCGAGGCGCTCTACGCGAGGGAAAGCAACCCGGTTATAAACCTGATGGCCGCCGAGGCCATCGGCGCATTGGCGAGCGCCTTGCCGGTCATCGCCGAGAAGCCGCATGACCGCGATGCACGCTCCAAGGCGCTTTACGGCGCCTGGCTCTGCGGCATCTGCCTCGGCTCGGTCGGCATGGCGCTGCACCACAAACTTTGCCACACGCTGGGCGGCAGTTTCGATCTGCCGCATGCGGAGACCCATACGATCGTGCTGCCGCATGCGCTGGCCTATAACGCCCCCGCCATTCCGGCGGTCATGGAAACCCTGCGGGCCGTGCTGAAGACGAACGACCCGGCGACGGCTCTCTACGATCTTGCGGGCAGGATCGGCGCAAAGCGCGCCCTGTCTGAGATAGGCATGCCGTCCGACGGGATCGACACCGCGACGGACCGCGCGCTGGCCAATCCCTACTGGAACCCGCGGGCGCTGGAGCGGGAACCGATCCGGGCTCTTATTGCGCGCGCCTATGCCGGCGAGCCGCCGCAGGCCTGAGAACCCGAACGTCCCTCGAGGAGTTATCGCCATGACAGGCACCGCAGACGCCGCTCGACCGAAATATCCCTATTTCGAGGAAGAGACCTCGGTCGACGTGGTCAACGCGCGCATGGGGCCGGATGTCGACCCGCGCCTGCGGCAGGTGATGGGCGTGCTGGTGAAGCACCTGCACGCCGCCATCAAGGAGATCGAGCCGACGCATGAGGAGTGGCTGCAAGGCATCAAGTTCCTCACCGATGTCGGCAAGATGTGCTCCGACTGGCGGCAGGAATTCATCCTTCTTTCCGATACGCTCGGCGTTTCGATGCTTGTCGACGCGATCAATCACCGGCGTCCGAACGGCGCCACGGAAAACACCATCCTCGGACCGTTCTATGTGCCGGAGGCCCCGCGCTACGAGCACGGCGCTAACATCTGCCTCGACGGCAAAGGCGAGCCGATGGTGGTGCGCGGTCGCGTGCTCGACACGCAAGGCAAGCCGATCGCCGGCGCGCTGATCGACGTCTGGCAGACCAATGACGACGGCTTCTACGACGTCCAGCAGAAGGACGTTCAGCCCGACTGGAACCTGCGCGGGGTCTTCACCGCCAACGACAAGGGCGAGTACTGGTATCGTTCGGTCAAGCCGCGCTACTATCCGATCCCCGACGACGGACCGGTCGGAAAGATGCTCGCCGCGCTCGGGCGTCATCCGAACCGCGCGGCGCATGTGCACTACATCGTCAGCGCGCCGGGTTACGATCCCGTCATCACCCACATCTTCGCGCCCGATTGCCGCTACCTCGCCGAGGACGCGGTCTTCGGCGTGAAGGATTCGCTGATCGCCGATTTCACCAAAGTCACCAACCCGAAAAAAGCTCACGAGCTCGGTTTCGACGCTCCGTTCTGGTCCGTCGAGTGGGATTTCGTCCTGGCTCCCAAGACCGCCGGAACTTGAAGCTGGGCAGTTTCGTCCAAATTGGACAAAAGCTGGCGTCGAGCCGCCTGATCGGCGTATCCTTCCGCGCTGGAAGGAGAATGTTCGGATGAACGATCACGAGTTCCTGCGCGTCTATGATTTCGTGGATCGCCTGCGCAGACCTTTCCTCGGCGTCACCGATGTCGAGGACGAGGCCGCCTGGCGCATCATCCACTACCTCATGCGCTCGGAGCTCGAGGGCTATCCGGTGACGATCAGCAAGCTCGCGCTGGTCTCCAATCTCCCTCACGGCACCGCGATCCGGCGCATCCAGGGCATGATCGACGGCGGATTGATCGAAAGGCGGGCGGCTTCCGAAACGGCCAAGCGCTTCACGCTTCACCCGACGGCACGCCTCTCGAACCTCGCCGTCAATTATGCGGCGGAGACAAAAGCCCTGATCGCCGAGATCGTCGGCGGCCGCAACAATGAGGAGCATGAGGCCGACTATTATTTCGGCGCGCCGCAGCGCGGCAGTCCGATCATTCCACCGATCAACCTTTTGACCAACAGGGTCACGAAAGGCGTCGAGCTGCAGTTCCTGCTGAACGACGACAATTACTTCGCCGCCATGCGCAACACGTGGTCGGACTTCCGCAACAATCTGGCGAGTGCCAAGAGCTTCAAGCTGGTGCATCAGAACGATCTTTACCGGGAGGGCCTGGCGAACGGCGCGCGCACCATCTCGGCCTACGACATGATCGCGATCGACATGCCTTGGCTCGGAGAATTCGCGAGCAAGGGACTTGTCCTGCCGATCGGCGAGACGATCCGCGAATCCGGCATCAACCCGATGGATTTCCATCCGTCGATCTGGTCGACGACGACCTGGCAGCGCGTCGAATACGGTGTGCCGATCTATTGCACGATAGAGGTGCTGGCCTGCCGGTCGGATCTCTTCGAAAGCGAGGGGCTGTCGCTGCCGCGCACCTTCGACGACGTCATCAGCGCCGGGCGCGCATTCCACAATCCGGCCGCGGAACGCTACGGCATCGCCTGGAACGCGGCGCACCGGCCGCTGGCATCGAGCTTCATGTTCTTCCTCGGCTGCTGCGGCCAGACCGTGCTGTCGATCCGCCGCACGCCGACGGGCTATTCCACCGAAAATCTCGATGCGCAGCATATGCGGCCGCAGATCGACAGCGAAGCCGGCCTTCTGGCGCTCGACTACATGCATCGCATGCTGGAGATCGCCCAGCCCGGCGCGCTCGAGGCGCATTGGGACGATTCCTGCGCGGTCTTCCTGCGCGGCCAGAGCGCGATGGGCTATGTCTGGACGATGCGCGCCGCCCAGTTCGAGGCCGAAGTCCGCTCCGCCGTCAAACGCCGCGTCGCCTACGTTCCGCAGCCTTCAGGACCGGGCGGCACCAACACCTCGCCGATCGGCGGGTTCCTGTTGTGCATTCCTTCCAACATCGACCCGAAGCGTCTGCCGCTCGCGGCCGAAGCGCTTGCCTGGATGGCATCGCGCGAGGCCATGAAGGAGCATGTGAAGAACGGCTTTCCCGTCGCGCCGCGTTTCTCGGTCAGCGCGGATCCGGAGGCGATCGGCAGCTCGCAGCTCGTGCGCTTCGTGGGCAGCCTCGCCAACCGCAATCTGCTGCGCAACTGGCAGCGCCCGCCGGTGCCGTTCTACACCGGCATGGAGCGCATCATCGGCGAGGAGGTTCACGACGCGCTTTCCGGCCGCAAATCCGACCGAGTGGCCCTGAAAGACGCCCAGGACCGCATCGAGCGGATCGTCGACCGCGTCGGCTGAATCCGTTTTCTTGCGACGCGCCTTGAAGCAGTTCAGCGTTTGATGGAATCGCCTGCTGCAACTCCTTGTTTTTGCGCAATTCCAAAGGAGAACCGCAGTGCGGTTCTCCTGAAATCTCTTTGTTTTGACGCAATTCCGGACGGAAAACCGCTCACACTTTTCCGGGAATTGCTTTAGGCGATCGCCCGTATCGAGCCGCCATCCACGCCCCAGACGGAGGAGGTGACAAAGGAGGCGAGATCGGAGGCCAGGAAGACGATGACGTTGGCCACTTCCTCCGGCTTGCCGAGGCGACCGAGCGGCAGCTGGCGCAGCGACATCTCGTGCTCGACGGCCTTCTGCGGCTCCATATTGTGAAACTTGCCCATGGTTTCGGCAAAGCCGCCGGGCTGGGTCCAGAACGGCGTCCAGATCGGGCCGGGAGCCACGGCGTTGATGCGGATGTTGTTGGCGCCTTCGGTGCGCGCCAGACCCTTGGTCAGGGCGAGCACCGCCGCCTTGGACGCCGAGTAGTCGATCGGAACGCCTTCCGGTTGGCGCGCAAGGTCCGAGCCGTTGTTGACGATCGCGCCGTGTCCCTGCTTGCGCATGACCGGCAGGACGACGCGCGTCGTGCGGACATAGCTCATGAAGTTGAGCGAGAAGGTCTTGTCCCACTCGGCGTCGGTCAGTTGGTCGAAGGTCCGCACCGCGCCGGCGCCGACATTGTTGACGAGGACGTCGACAGTGCCGCCGAAATGGGCGATGGCGGCCGTCACCTTTTTCTCGATATCATCTGCCGAGGAAAGGTCGGCCTTGAACGTCGCGGCCGTGCCGCCGGCAGCCGTGACCGCGGCCGACGTCTCGGCGAGGGCCGCTTCGTCGATGTCGAAAAGCGCCACGCGGCTTGCCTCGCGGCCGAACGCGATCGCCGTTTCGCGGCCGATGCCCTTCGCCGCCCCGGTGATCAGCACCACCTTGCCCTTGAGATTGGTTTCCATTTTGATCCTCCCTATCTTGCGGCGAATTGCGCCATGGTGGTTTCGAACGAGCGTCGCGCCGCCTCTTCGAGCGGCAGCACGCGATGCCTCTTTGAGATCACTTCGACCGAGTAGAAGCCATCGAAGCCGGTCTTGCGGATCGCGTCGATGAAGGCGGGTGGATTGAGCACGCCCTCGCCACAGAGCCGGCGTTCGTAGATCGTGTCTTCCCAAAGCGTGCCGACGACCTTCTCATCCGCGTCGTCGAGCTCGACCGAGACGACATATTGCTTCGGCACGGCGGCCACGGCTTCGTAGGGGATGCCGCCGCGGCCGACATGCCAGATGTCGAGCAGCAGGCCGCCATTGGCCTTCGCCGCGCCTTCGACGATGGCGCGCGCGGTTTCCAGGGTGCGCACGTTGGAGAACGGCATCACCTCCAGCGCTATCCTGGTCCCGTAACGGGCGGCGTCGTCGCAGATCGCGGCGAAGCTGTCCGTGACCTGCCCAAGGTCGATCGTGTCGGCATCGAATTCCGGCGCGATCTTGACGTCGCGGGCGCCGAGCGTCTCCGCCGCCTCGAAGAGCTCGCGCCGAACCTTGTCCGATGCGGCGCGCAGGGCGCCGGACGCGAACCAGTGGGTGATGAACTCCAGCTCGACATGCGGCATGCCATTGGCGTCGAGGATGCGGCGCATCTCCTTCAGGCCGATCTTCTCGCGCGTCGCCTGCAGATCGGCATGGATCAGGCCGACGCCCTTGTATCCGGCCCTGGCCGCCGCCTCGACACGCCGGGCGAACGGAAAGGGGCTGATCTCGTTCGGCGCGAACGGATAGACGTCGCCGGAGATGGTCCAGTAGGCGGCAACGAGTTCAATGGGTTTGCTCATCATGTTCTCCTCAGACCGAGGCGCCTTCCGATCCGGTGCGGAAATCGAAGCTGGTCGTCAGGCCGCCGTCGGCGATGATCTCGGCGCCATTGAGCGCAGTGGAGGCGTCAGAAAGCAGGAAGAGGCCGGCGCGGGCGACCTCGGCCGGATCAAGGATGCGGCCGGCCGGCTGGCGGTTGGCGCGCGCGGCGAGGAAGCGGTCCGGATCGTTGGCGGATTTCATGTGCCGCTCGAAGAGGCCGGCGAGCATCGGCCCGGGGCTCAGCACGTTCGCGCGTATGCCCTGGCGCGCATGGTCCATCGCAACTGTGCGGGTAAGCTGGCGGACCGCGCCCTTCGAGGCGGCGTAGACGGCAAGCTGCTGCTCGGCGAAGGTCGCGTCGATGCTGGCGACCGCCACGATCGGGCCGCCGCCGCGCGCGGTCATCAACGGCAGCATGGCGCGAAAGGCGAGCGCCGTGCCGATGAAATTGACCGACATGGTCCTTTCCATCGCCGCTTTGTCGAATTCGAGGATGGTGCCGACATTCAGCATGGCCGCCGACGTCACGAGGCCAAGCGTTCCAGGATTTTCCCTGGTGATCATGTCCGTGATGCCGGCCCAGGTCGTCTCGTCGGTAACGTCGCCCCGGACATGCGAATAGCGTTCGCTTGCAAGGCTCTCGGGCGCCGGCGCGAGATCGACGCCGATCGTGCGCACGCCGCTGTCGGTCAGCAGCCGGGCAATGTTAGTACCAAGACCAGAAGCCGTTCCGGAGACCACGACAAGGTCCGGCAAGGCGTTGCTAAAGACTGGCTCCGTGGCCATGGGGTATTCCTCTTTTCTGACGTCGGGAAGGGTGAGGCACGGCGGCGGGCCGCCGTGCCTCGGATGCGGATAATCAGCGGCCGAGCGCGGCGTTGCAGTCGGCGACGTTGGCCTTGGTGATGATCTCGTGCGGCAGGAAGATCTGCTTCTCCACCTTCTTGCCGTCGAGGAGATCGGCGACAGCCTGCGCGGCATATTTGCCGTCGTCGATCGGCGACTGCAGGACGGTGGCGTATTGCGTGCCGTCCTTGATCTGGTTGACGCCCTCGATCGAGCAGTTGGAGCCGACCAGGACCAGGCTTGCCGGATCGATGCCGGCGCGCTTGGCGGCGACGATCACGCCTGACATCATGTTGTCGGCCTGCGCATAGACGCCCTTCACGCTTGAGCCGAGCTGGGTAAAGAGGGCGGCGGCGGCATCCGTCGCCTTGGTCTGGTCCCAGTTGCCGTTCTGCTTGCCGGCCACCTGAATGCCGCTCGCCTTCTTGCCCAGGACATCCTCGAAGCCCTGCGAGCGCTGGATCTGAGGCGGTGTTCCGGGAACGCCCTCGACGATGAAGACCTTGCCGTCGCTGCCGAGCTTCTTGTCGGCGAAACCCTTGATCATGGCTTCGCCGGCGGACTCGCCGTTGCCGATGTCCGACGGGCCGGTGAAGACGTCCCAGAATTGCGAATATTTCTCGTCCGGCCGCGAGTTGGTGATCACCAGCGGGATGCCGGCCTGCTTGATCTTGCGCAGCGACGGCACGATGGCGCTCGCATCCGCGGGCCAGAGCACTATCGCGTCCGGCTTCTGGGCGATCGCCTGGTCGACCTGCGAGGCCTGCTCGGCGGCGTCGTAGTTGTTGATCTTGACCTCGAGATCGATGCCCGCGGCGGCCGCGACCTCCTTGAAGGCGCGCTGGTGGAGCGCGCAATATTCGCATTCTTCCGTGACCGTCAGCAGGATCACCTTCGCGCCCTTGGCCGCGGCGAAGGCCATTCCCGGCGCCATCAGTCCTCCGACGACCGTGGTCGCCAGCAAAAGTTTGGTGAGTTTTGCGAAGTTCATTTTGGTTACTCCTCCCGTTTCAAGGTTGCACGTTCCCCCGCACCGCCGATCGGCTCGGCGGCGTTGCAAGGATCCGTCGGTGTTTCCGCTAGGCGGAATGCACAGCCCGCGACATTGCGAGCCGTTCGCTCATCCATGCGCCCAACTGACCGTCGAGCAGCACGATCCCCATCAGCACGAGGCCGTTGGCGAAGAGTATCCCCGTCGCCCCCATGCCGATCAGACTCAGTCCATTGTTCATCACCGTCAGGATCAGCGATCCGAGCAGGACATGCGCGGGTGTGCCGGAGCCGCCGCTGAGGGCGACGCCGCCGACGATCGCGGCCGAGACGGCCTGCAGCATCAGCGTGCTGCCGGTGGTCGCCGCGGCGCTGGCGAGGCTCATCGACAGCAGGCTTCCCGCGAGCGCGGCCGTGGCGGCGGAAAGCACGAAGACGATCACCAGCGAGCGGCCGACCCTGGCGCCGCTCGCCGCCGCGACCTGGGGCTTGCTGCCGACGACGCGGATGTCGCGTCCCATCAGCGTGTAGTGCATGAACAGGCCGACGAGCAGGAAAGCGGCAAGCGTCACGACGCTGCGCCAGGAAAGGACGGTCAGCAGCGGATCGTCCAGGGCCATGCCGAGGTCGAAATTGTCGGTGCTGATGACCTTGCCGCCGGCGAGCCAGAAGGCGAAGCCGGAGAGCGCCATCATCGAGCCGACGGAGACAACGAGCGACGACACCTTGAAGCGGCTGATCACGAAGGCATTGACCAAGCCGACAAGCACGGCGAACGCCAGCGCGGCGACCATGCCATGGACGAGATTGCCGGCGCCGATGACGAGCGTGATCAGGCCGCCCACGGCGACCATGGAGCCGACGCTCAGATCGAACTCGCCGGCAATCATCGTCAACGACAGGCCGAGCGCGACCATGCCAAGCAGCGCGAAGGACTGCATGAGGGCATAGAGATTGCGGCCGCTGATAAAAGCCGGATTCCAGATCGCGAAGGCGGCGACGAGAGCGGCGAGAAGGACAAGGCGCAGCAGCGTCGCGCCGGAGATCATCTTCGACTTGCGGATCGCGGCCATGGTCTTACCTCCTGAAGCCGAGCGCCAGCGCGCCGAGGATCACCGAGCCGATCACCACCAGGCCCTTGACGATGAGCTGGATCTCCAGCGACAGGCCCTTGAGCAAAAGGATGTTGGAGATCATCGCCAGGAACACGGCGCCGATCGCCGCGTCGAGTATCCGGCCCTGGCCGCCCTTGATCGCCACGCCACCGACGAGCACGGCGGCGATCGCGTCGAAATCCAGCCCCGCGCCGAGCTTGAGGTTGCCCTGCGCCGCCTGCGAGCCATAGAGCGCGCCGGCAAAGGCCGCAGCCATGGCTGCAAACATGTAGGCGAGCACCAAAGTACGCCCGACGCGCAGGCCGGTGAAGCTGGCGGCCTTCGGGTTCAGCCCGATCAGGCGAAGCTCCCGGCCGAAGCGGGTCCGCTCGACGATGAAGCTCAGCACGATCGCCGCCAACAGGAAGAGCAGGATCTGATTGGGCAGGCCGAGGGTCCGTCCGACCCCGAGCCAGCTCGCGTCTCCCTGGCCCACGACCGTCAGGCCGCCGGAATAGAACGAGCCGGCGCCGGTGATGATCGAAGCCATCGCTATCGTGGTGATGATCGGATTGGTGCGGAACAGGCCGACAGCGATACCCTGGGCCAATCCGAACAGCCCGCCGATCAGGACCACCAGGATCACACTCGCGAACAGGCCGAAATGCAGGAAGGATGCAAAGAGAATGGTGGAGACGGCGGCCGTCGCGCCCATCGACAGCATGAATAGATTGCCGGAAAGCGTGATCAGCGCCATGCCGACCGCGGCGATGCCGACCGCGGACGTGGAGTACATGATCGCCGACACATTGGCGCCGGAGGAAAAGCCGGGAATGGTGAATGTTGCCCACAAGGCGAACAGCACCGTGGCTGCCCACACCGCGGTGGACTGGATGCGCTCCGGCCGCATCAGGCTGGCGCCGAGCGCCGCCGCGTCGAATCCGACCAAGGCCCTGCCTCCGCTCCTTATATTGCCGTTGATGCTCATGCCGCCCTCCCGATGTCCGGACCGCGGACGACGTCGCCCAGGATGGAATCCATGGTCGTCTCCTCGACCGGCAGGTCGCGAACGATCTCGCCGCGGAAGACTGTGATCACGCGCTGCGACAGCTCCCGGATCTCTTCCAGGTCCGTCGAAAAGAACAGGACGACCAACCCCTCGCGGGCGAGCGCCTGGATTTCGCGGTAGATTTCGGTGCGGGCGCCGACATCGACACCGCGTGTCGGCTCGTTGAGCACCAGGATCCTGGGCGAGAGCGCGACCGACTTGGCGATAGCCACTTTCTGCTGGTTGCCGCCCGAAAGCGTCGACGCCGCAGCCGGCAGCCGGCGGACGTCGATCTGGAACCGGCGGGCAAGCTCGCCCGCCTGCCTGCGCGCATCGGCAAGCGTCAGCACGCCGAAGCGGTTGAGGCGGTCAAGGATCGCCGCTGTGAGGTTGACCTCGATGGGGGCTCCGAGGAAGAGGCTCTTGCCGGCGCGGTCCTCCGAGACATAGGCGATACCGGCACGGCTCGCCGCCGCAATCGAAGTGACCTCGACCGAAGAGCCGTCGACCCTGATCGTGCCGGCATAACGCCGCTCCAGGCCTGCCAGCGTTTCGACCAGCGCATTGGCGCCGGAGCCCAACTGACCGATGACGCCGACGATCTCGCCGGCGCGGAAGGCAAGATCGACGGGGCGGTATTTTCCCGCGACGCCAAGTCCCGCAAGCTCGATCACCGTCGCCGCCTTGGGCCCGGCCCGGTCGCGCGTTGCATGCGCCGAGGTTACCTCGCGACCGATCATCTCGGTGACGAGCTCGTCATTGGTCCATTGCGCGGTCGGTTTCGTCAGGATGCGCTGTCCGTTCCGGAACACGGTCGTGCGATCGGTGAGGGCGAAGATCTCCGGCAGGCGATGGCTGATATAGACGACGGCCGTTCCCTTGGCGCGCAGCCAGCGCACCGTCGCGAAGACCCGCTGGATCTCGGCGTCGGAAAGGCTCGCGGTCGGTTCGTCGAGGATGAGCACGCGCGCTCCGCGCATCACGGCGCGGCAGATTTCGAGGAGCTGCTGCTCGGCGATCGACAGGATTCCGGCCTCGAGGTTGAGCGGAATATCGGACAGCCCGAGCTGATCCAGCGTCTCGCGTGCACGCGCCCTGTAGCGGGCGCGGATGTAGAGCTGGGAGATATCGGGATCGCCGAGAAGCACATTGTCCAGCACGGACAGATGCGGAATGATCGACAGCTCCTGATAGACGACGGAAACGAGCTTCGGGTTGGTAAGCTCGCCGGGCCGCAGCAAATGCCCGCCGACGCGGATCTCGCCCTCGTCAGGCGGCATGAGGCCGGCAATCATACGCACCAACGTGCTCTTGCCGGCGCCGTTCTCGCCGCAAAGAGCATGGATCTCGCCGGCGTGAAGATCGAAGTCGATGCCTTTCAGCGCATGGACCCCGCCGAACGACTTGCGCAAGTTCGTGACCGTGAGAACGGCTTGCATAGCTCGTGAAACCTCCCAACACCGCGCCTCCGAGCGGTGCCAAAAGGCTTAAACGACAAGTTCGCCGGGGGTCGGGGGTAAATGGTCCATATTGGACTTTCGGTCCTGCCAGCGCATCGTTACCGCGCGGGCTATGTGCAGCACTCCATCTCGGAGCAACCGATGAATCTGATCTGCGCGAGCTGGCGAGCAGGTCTACGGAGCGTCTTCTTTAGTCGGTCTGGATCCAGACCGCCTTGGTCTCCAGATACTCGTGCAGATGCTCGACGCCGCCCTCGCGCCCGTAGCCTGACATCTTCATGCCGCCGAACGGCACGGCCGGGTCGATGGCGTGATACATGTTGACCCAGACCGAGCCGGCCTTGACGCGGCGGGCGAGCTTGTGCGCGGTGCCGAGATTGGTGGTGAATATGCCGGCCGCGAGTCCGTAAGGCGTCGCGTTGGCGCGTGCGACGACCTCATCCAGCGTGTCGAAGGGCATCGCCGAGATGACCGGCCCGAAGATCTCTTCCCGCGCGATGGTCATCTTGTCCGACACCGCGCCGAAGACGGTCGGCGCGATGAAGTTGCCGCCGTCATAGAGCTCGCCCGTCAGCCTTGAGCCGCCGGCGACCAGCCTGGCGCCTTCGTCGTTGCCGGCCTTGATGTAGCCTTCCACCTTGCCGGCCTGCCTCGCATTGATCAGCGGCCCGATCTCGGTTTCCGCCTCGATGCCGTGGCCGATGCGCAGCTTGCCGGCGAACTCGGCGACCCGGCGCACGAATTCGTCATGGATCTCGCGCGCCACGAACAGGCGTGAGCCGGCAATGCAGATCTGGCCGGAATGCACGAACACCGCCATCGCCGCGACCGGCACGGCCTTGTCGATATCGGCGTCGCGGCAGACGATGATCGGCGACTTGCCGCCAAGCTCCAGCGAGACGCGCTTGAGGTTGGCGACGCCGGCGCGGGCGATGGCCTGGCCGGTCAGCGTCGAGCCGGTGAAGACGATCTTGTTGACGTCGGGATGCTCGGCAAGCCGCGCGCCGGCCTCGGCGCCGGTTCCGGTGACGATGTTGACGACACCGTCGGGCACGCCGGCTTCCTGCATCAACCGTGCGATCAGGAGCGGCGTCAGCGATGCATCCTCCGACGGCTTCAGCACGATGGTGCAGCCGGTCGCCAGGGCCGGCGCGATCTTCCAGATCGAGGCGGCGGTCGGGGCATTCCAGGGGATGATCGCGCCGACGACGCCGACCGGCTCGCGCCGGGTGAAGGTGACGATCTCGCCGGGGATCGAATTGTCGATCGCTTCGCCATGCAGCGCGGTCGCCATGCCGCCATAGAAGCGCAGCATGCCGATGACCCGGCGCCGGTTGGCCAGCGTGCGGGTGATTGGCAACCCCATGTCGAGCGTGTCGGAGACGCTGAGCTCTTCCCAATGTTTCTCGAACAGGTCGGCGATCCGCAAAAGCACGCATTGCCGCTCGTAAGGCGAGAATTTTGACCAGGGGCCTTCGAAGGCCGCGCGCGCCGCGGCCACCGCCGCGTCGATGTCGGCGGCCGACCCGCGCGGCACGGTTGCCAGCACTTCGCCCGTCGCCGGGTTCAGCGCCTGCATCTCCTCACCGGATTGCGCCGCGATCCACTTGCCGCCAACGAACATCGGCCGGAATTCGCCATGGTAGAGCGTGGTGGCCTTCGCCCTCGGGTCGAAGTTCAGGGTCATCGTCTCCTCCTCACGAATTCCGACGCGACTATTACTCCGGCTGCCGGCGACCTCAAACAAGGAAAGCTAAAAGGGCGTTCAGATAATCGGACAACGCGCGTCTTCTCCGTCGGCAATGCATCGACAATGGAGAGCTTTGCAGCGAAGCCCGATCTGGTCCCAGTCGGTATTGGGCGGCTGCCGGTGGCACAGGCCTGTGTCGGTCCGGCAGGCTAACCGGCGGCGGCCTCTTCCATCGCCCGACAGTTTTGCAAGGTGCAAGGTTGCGCCAGGCCCGGCCGGCGGTTATGCCGGTCGATATTTCCAGACGAAAGGCAGAACCGATGAAGGTCGTTTCCACCTCCAAATCGCATGGCGGTATCCAGGGTGTCTATTCCCACGCTTCCGAGGTCTGCGCCTGCGACATGACCTTCGCCGTCTTCGCGCCGCCCCAGGCCAAGGACGGGCCGCTCCCGGTCCTGTGGTACCTGTCGGGCCTCACCTGCACGCATGCCAACGTCATGGACAAGGGCGAGTACCGGCGGCTGGCATCCGAGCTTGGGCTCGTCATCGTGTGTCCGGATACCAGCCCGCGTGGACCTGACGTTCCCGACGAGAAGGACAATTGGCAGTTCGGCTGCGGCGCCGGTTTCTACCTCGATGCAACGCAGGAGCCCTATGCGAAAAACTATCGCATGTATTCCTACATCACCGAGGAACTGCCGGCGCTGATTGCCGCCAACTTCCCGGTCGACATGGCACGCCAGGCCATCTTCGGCCATTCGATGGGCGGACATGGCGCGCTGACGATCGCGCTCAAGAATCCGCAACGCTACCGGAGCTGCTCGGCTTTCGCGCCGATCGTGCAACCGTCGACGGCCGGCTGGTCGCGGCCGGCCTTCGAAAAATATCTCGGGCCGGGCGAGAAGAGCTGGCGGGCCTATGATGCCACGCTGCTGATCGAGGACGGCAAGCGTTTTCCGGAATTCCTCGTCGACCAGGGCACGGCCGACGGCTTCCTGCAGGACGGCCTTCGGCCATGGCTGCTCGAAGAGGCCTGCAAGAAGGCGGGCATCGACCTCACCCTGCGCATGCAGGACGGCTACGACCATTCCTACAATTTCATCTCGACTTTCATGGACGATCACCTGAAGTGGCATGCCGCGCGGCTGGCTTGATTATCTTCCGTAAAATGCGCGCCCGGCCGCGCTGGAATGGTCTATTCCGCGTCAGCCATGGCTGACCATCGGGCATTCACCTTCTGGTGAGCGCGAGAATTTCCGGCGGAACATTCGTCTTTTCGCGCTGTTACATCCTGGCAGCAGCGCGGAAAGGAGCTTCCTGATGGAAAATCCGCAATCCACGGCAAGCATAGCTGGCCATCCCATCCATCCGATGCTCGTCACCATCCCGATCGCCTGTTTCGTCGGGACCTTGCTCACCGATATCGTCTATTGGCAGACAGCCGAAATGACCTGGGCCAATTTTTCGGCCTGGCTTGTAACCGTCGGTGTCATCGTCGGTATTCTGGCCGCCATCGCGGGGCTTACCGACTTTCTTGGCGACCGCAAGATACGCGCTCAGCCGACGGCATGGCTGCATATGGCCGGCAATCTCGTCGCGCTTGTTTTGTCCTTCTTCAACATGCTCATCCACACCCGCGATGCCTGGACGTCCGTCGTGCCAACCGGGCTGATCCTGTCGGCGCTGGTGGTGATCATCCTGATCTTCACCGGCTGGCTCGGCTGGGGGCTGGTCTATCGCCATCATGTAGGAGTGGCCGATGAGACGGTCTGACAGCGCGATCAAATGGACGACCGCGGCGCTTTGCTGCGCAATGGCCGTGGGCGTTGCCGGCTGCAGCGACGACAACACCGACCCGAACACGCAGATCGGCCCGAATCCGAAACTGCCGGAGATAAACCAGTACCTGTTCCCGCCGATGCATCTGGCCTCGGTGGTCGGGTGGAAAAACGACGAAAAGCCGACCGTCGCGCAGGGCCTGCAGATCGAGGCGATGGCTAAGGGGCTTCAGCATCCGCGCTCGCTTTACGTGCTGCCCAATGGCGACATATTGGTGGTGGAATCGACGGCGCCGACCGAAGCATCCGTCAAGCGGCCCAAGGACATCGTCATGGGCTGGGTCGAGAACTGGGTCACTTCCGGCGGCGACACCGGGCCGAGCAACCGCATCACCCTGTTGCGCGACACCAATGGCGACGGCAAGCCGGACTACCAGGGCGTGTTCCTCGACCATCTCAACTCGCCCTTCGGCGTGGCGCTGGTCGGCAACGACTTTTATGTCGCCAATACGGACGCGATCGTGCGCTATCCCTATCAGCCGGGCGACACCAAGATCACGGCGCCGGGCAAGGTGCTGACGCAACTGCCGGGCGGGCCGATCGATCATCACTGGACGAAGAGCCTGGTGGCGAGTCCCGACGGTGCGCTGCTCTATGTCGGCGTCGGCTCGAACTCCAACATTACCGAGAACGGCATCCAGGCCGAGAAGGACCGCGCCGCGATCTGGGAGGTCGACCGCGCCACCGGCCGCTGGCGCATTTTCGCCAGCGGGTTGCGCAACCCCAACGGCCTGTCGTTCGAACCTGAAAGCAAGGCGCTCTGGACGGTGGTCAACGAGCGCGACGAACTCGGGCCCAATCTCGTGCCGGACTACATGACCTCGGTTAAGGACGGCGCTTTCTATGGCTGGCCCTACAGCTACTACGGCCAGCATGTCGATCCGCGCGTGATGCCGCAGCGGCCGGACATTGTGGCGAAGGCCATCCCGCCGGACTACGCGCTGAGCTCGCATGTCGCGCCGCTCGGGCTTGCCTTCTACACCGCAAGCAACCTGCCGCAATCCTATCGCGGCGGCGCCTTTGTCGGCGAGCATGGCAGTTGGGACCGCTCCCGCTTCAACGGCTACAAGGTGGTCTTCGTGCCGTTCAGCGGCGGGCATCCTAACGGCATGGCGCAGGACGTCGTCACCGGCTTCCTCAACGACAAGGGCGAGGCGAGGGGCCGCCCGGTCGGCGTTGCCGTCGATAAATCGGGCGCCCTGCTGATTGCCGACGATGTCGGCAACACGGTGTGGCGGGTCACCGCCGCGGCACCCGGCTCCACGTAGGAACCTGGCTCAATCCCCGGACATCGAGCGGGCCATGTCGAGGAAGGCCCGCACGAGCTTGCCGCCGCTGCGCTCGCGCAGGCAGATCAGCGCTTCGTCCATCAGCGTCTCCGGCGCGTCGATTGTGATCGGCACCAGCCGCGAGTCGTGGCCGAACTCGGCCGCCGAGACGAAACCGACGCCGGCTCCGGAGGCGACGATCTCGCGCACGGCCTCACGGCCTTCCGCTTCGATGGCGGGCTTCAGCTCGACATTCGAAGCCGCGGCAAGGTCTTCCAGCTTCTTGCGCGTTTTCGAACCGCGCTCGCGCATCACGAGCGGTTCCTGCGCGAGCTGTCCGAGTGTCAGCGATTTCCTGTCCGACAACGGGTGTTCGGCGGAGACGAAGGCGGTGATCGGCGTCGAGTTGAGTTTGAGCATCTCGAAATCGCGTCCCGCCGGCATTTCGCCGAGAACGCCTATATCGGCTTCATAGCTGTAAAGGCTGCTGATCACGGTTTCCGTGTTACCGGAGCGCACGGACACCTGGACGCCGGGGTAGCGGGCGCGAAAGGCGCCAAGGATATGCAGCAGATGGTGCGCCGCGTCGGCAACGATGCGCAACGTGCCGGAGCGCAACGCGCGCGATTCGGTCAAAAGTTCGAGCGCCTGCTGCTCGGTCTCGAACATGCGGTGGGTGATCTCGAGCAGCCTCTGGCCCTGAGTGGTCAGCGTGACCTGCTTCTTGTTCCGGTTGAACAGGAGCACGTCATATTCTTCCTCCAGTTTGCGCACCTGGTCCGAAATCGCCGGCTGGGTCAGGAAAAGCGCCTCCGCCGCACGCGAGAAGCCGCCGGAAATGGCCACCTGATGAAATGCTCTGAGTTGGACATAACGCATTCGCGTGGTTCCCGTATTGGCGCCTGAGCGTCAGGCTGTTATCATCAATCAGATCGATACATCAATACAAAATAACGATTTTACAAATATGTCCTACCGGCCGAGAATGACTGTCATATTCCGATGACAGGATCGAAGTGGGAGGGCAGCATGCTCGCTGAGATGAAACTTGCGGCGGCCAAGCCGCTGGATGGGCCGGCACTCGGCGAACCTTATCTGCTGACGCCCGGCCCGCTCACCACGGCCTACGCGGTCAAGCAGGCGATGCTGCGCGACTGGGGCTCCTGGGACGGTGATTTCCGCGCCATGACCGCCGAGCTTCGCCGCCGCCTGCTGGCGCTCACCGGCGACAGCCGTGACGAGTTCGACTGTGTGCCGATGCAGGGCAGCGGATCGTTCTGCGTCGAAGCCATGCTCGGTTCATTCGTTCCCAGGGATGGCAAGGTCCTGGTTTTAGCCAACGGCGCCTACGGTCTGCGCGCGGCGCAAACCATGCAGTATATCGGCCGCGCCTACACGTTGATCGACAAGGGCGACTATCTGCCGCCGCGCAGCGAAGAGGTCGCGGCGGCTCTCGAGGCCGACCCCGCCATCACCCATGTCATCGCCATCCATTGCGAAACCAGTTCCGGCATCCTCAACCCGGTCGCCGAGATATCGGAGGCTGTCTATGCCAACGGCCGCAAGCTGCTGGTCGATTCCATGAGCGCGTTCGGCGCCATCCCGCTCGACGTCAACGAGATCCGATACGAGGCGATGGTGTCGTCGGCCAACAAATGCATCGAGGGCGTGCCGGGTTTCGGCTTCGTCATCGCCCGCAAGGGCGAGCTGGAGGCCGCGAAGGGACGCAGCCATTCGCTGTCGCTCGACGTCCATGCGCAATGGGCGAACATGAACAAGACCGGGCAGTGGCGCTACACGCCGCCGACGCATGTCGTCGCGGCCTTCCTCGAGGCGCTGCGCCTGCACGAGGCGGAAGGCGGCGTCGCCGGCCGCGGCGCGCGCTATACGCTGAACCGCGACGTCATGGTGGCCGGCATGCGCGCGCTCGGCTTCGAGACGTTGCTCAAGGATCGCTGGCTGTCGCCGATCATCGTCACCTTCTTCAACCCTGCGCATCCGAACTTCGCCTTCGACAGGTTCTACGAACTGATGAAGGACAAGGGCTTCATCATCTATCCGGGCAAGCTCACGGTCGTGGACTCCTTCCGCATCGGCTGCATCGGCCAGATGGACGAGCATGTCATGCGCCGTGTGGTCGAAGCAGCCTCCCAGTCGCTGAACGAAATGGGCGTCGACACCGCCGCCCCGTCCCCCGCCGCTATCGCCGAGCGCGCCAAGCTCGCCGCCTGAAGGTCTTTTGAGGATTTCCGATGAACCAGATGTCTCCCGTCAACGTCACGGCCAACGGCCGTTCCTATGCCTGGCCGCGCGTGCCGGCCATCGCCATCTGCCTCGACGGCTGCGAGCCGGCCTATCTCGACGAGGCTATTCATGCCGGACTGATGCCAGCGCTCGAAAAGATCAAGAAGAAGGGCACGGTGCGCTTCGCCCATTCGGTGATCCCGAGCTTCACCAACCCCAACAATCTGTCGATCGCCACCGGCCGGCCGCCAGCTGTGCACGGCATCTGCGGCAACTACCTCTACAACCCGGAGACGGGCGAGGAGGTGATGATGAACGACCCGAAGTTCCTGCGCGCGCCGACGGTGTTCCAGACCTTCTACGATGCAGGCGCCAAGGTGGCGGTGGTGACGGCCAAGGACAAGCTCAGGGCGCTGCTCGGCAAGGGACTGAAGTTCGACGACGGCCGGGCGATGTGCTTCTCGGCCGAGAGGTCCGACACCACGACGAAAGCCGAGCACGGCATCGACAACGCGTCGAAGCATTTCGGCCTGCCAGTACCCGAGGTCTATTCCGCGGAGCTTTCGGAATTCGTCTTCGCCGCCGGCGTGCAACTCCTGAAGGAGTTCCGGCCGGACGTGATGTATCTTACCACCACCGACTACGTGCAGCACAAATACGCGCCGGGCGTGCCCCAGGCCAACGCCTTCTACGAGATGTTCGACAAATACCTGGCGCAGCTGGATGCGCTGGGCGCGGCGATCGTCGTCACGGCCGACCACGGCATGAAGCCGAAGCACCATGCCGACGGCTCGCCCAACGTGGTCTATGTGCAAGACCTTCTCGACGAATGGCTGGGCAAGGACGCCGCCCGTGTCATCCTGCCGATCACCGACCCCTATGTCGTGCATCATGGGGCGCTGGGCTCCTTCGCCACCGCCTACCTTCCCAAAGGCGCGGACCGCGAGGCGGTGATGAAAAAGCTGCGTAAGGTCGAGGACATCATCCTGGTGCTCGGCCGCGAGGAAGGCTGCGCCCGCTTCGAACTGCCCGAGGACCGCATGGGCGACATCATCCTGATCTCGGGCGAGAACAAGACGATCGGCACGTCCGAACACCGGCACAATCTGGCCGCGCTCGACGAGCCATTGCGCTCGCATGGCGGGCTGACCGAGCAGGAGGTGCCCTTCATCGTCAACCGCGTGCTGCCGGACCTGCCGAACGAGCCGGTTCTGCGCAACTTCGACGCCTTCTACTACGCGACGATGGCGGCCGCGCTGGGTTGAGTTGGGCGTGGCGGTCGACCCCCACTCCGCCGAGCTTCGCTCGGCACCTCTCCCCCGATCGACGGGGGAGAGGAAAGGCGCCCAGTCGATTAGGCGGCGCTTTGGGCTGGAGGGTTTGGACTGCCAAGGATCAAGCGCCGACGCCGACTAATTTCCTCTCCCCCGTCGATCGGGGGAGAGGTGGCCCGAAAGGCCGGAGTGGGGGGTCGACCCCGCGACGTATCCAAGACTGGAACCAACCCATGACCCAACTCGATCCCGCCATCAAAGTCCGCCACGAACCGATGCGCATCGCCGGCGAGAAGGTCGACGCCGAGCAGAGGCTGGAAGTGCGCTTCCCCTGGAACGATACCGTCATCGGCACGGTGCCCGCGGGCGGGGCGGAGCATGCCAGGCGCGCCTTCGAGATCGCGGCTGCCTACCAGCCGAAGCTGACGCGCTACGAGCGGCAGAAGATCCTGCTCAGGACCGCCGAGCTGCTCAATGCCCGCAAGGACGAGCTGTCGGACCTCATCACGCTGGAGCTCGGCATCTCCAAGCAGGATTCGCTCTACGAGGTCGGTCGCGCGTTCGACGTTTTTACCCTCAGCGGTCAGTTGGCCATCCAGGACGACGGGCAGATATTTTCCTGCGATCTCACCCCGCATGGCAAGCAGCGCAAGATCTTCACCATCCGCGAGCCGCTCAACGCGATCTCGGCGATCACCCCGTTCAACCATCCGCTCAACATGGTGTCGCACAAGGTGGCGCCGGCGATCGCCACCAACAATTGCGTGGTGGTCAAGCCGACCGAGCTGACGCCGATCACCGCGCTGATGCTGGCCGACATCCTCTACGAGGCCGGGCTGCCGCCCGAAATGCTTTCGGTCGTCACGGGCTGGCCCGCCGATATCGGCGACGAGATGATCGCCAACCCCAACATCGACCTCATCACCTTCACCGGCGGCGTGCCGGTCGGCAAGATGATCGCGTCGAAGGCCGGCTACAAGCGCCAGGTGCTGGAGCTCGGCGGCAACGATCCGCTGATCATCCTCAACGATCTTTCGGACGAGGATCTGGCGAAGGCCGCCGATCTGGCTGTCGCGGGCGCCACCAAGAATTCCGGCCAGCGCTGCACGGCAGTGAAGCGCATCCTGGTGCAGGAAAAGGTTGCCGATCGTTTCGTGCCGATGGTGCTGGAGCGTGCCAAGGCGATCCGCTTCGGCGATCCGCGCGACCCGGCAACGCAGCTCGGCACGGTGGTGCACGAGAAGGCTGCGGCGCTGTTCGAAAGCCGTGTCCACATGGCGGCCGAGCAAGGCGCCGAGGTGCTTTACAATCCCGGCCGCAAGGGCGCGTTGCTGCCGCCGATCGTCGTCGACCGCGTGCCGCACCAGTCCGAGCTGGTGATGGAGGAAACTTTTGGGCCGATCGTGCCGATCGTGCGCGCGCCGGACGATGACGAGGCGCTGATCGCGTTGTCGAACTCCACGGCCTTCGGCCTGTCGTCGGGCGTCTGCACCAACGACTTCCGCCGCATGCAGAAATACATAACCGGCCTCAAGGTCGGCACCGTCAACATCTGGGAAGTGCCGGGATACCGCATCGAGATGAGCCCGTTCGGCGGCATCAAGGATTCGGGCAACGGCTACAAGGAAGGTGTCATCGAGGCGATGAAGAGCTACACCAACGTCAAGACCTTCTCCTTGCCTTGGTAAGCGTCGTGAAGGACAGTTTCGACCTTGCCGTGGTCGGCTCCGGCATTCTTGGGCTGGCTCATGCTCTTGCGGCGGCGCGCCGCGGCTTGCGCGTCATCGTCATCGATCGCGACCAGAAAGCGAGTGGCGCCTCAATCCGCAATTTCGGCCTCGTCGTCGTCACGGGACAGGAGTCGGGCCCGTCGCGCCGGCTGGCGGAACGCAGCCGCGAGATCTGGCTCGAGCTGTCGAATGAGGCGGGCATTGAGATCCTGCACCGCGGCAAGCTGATCGTGGCGCAGCGGCCGGAAGCACTGGCCCTGCTGGAGACGTTCAAGTCCGGCGAGCATGGCAGCGCGTGCGGGCTTCTGACCGCTCGACAAGTGGTCGCGCAGCAGGCCGGCCTTGACGAGAAAGCAATCATCGGCGGGCTCTACAGCCCGTTCGAGTTGCGCGTGGAGTCCCGCGAGGTGCTGCCGCGGCTGGCGTCGTTCCTGGCTGAGAAGTTCCGCGTCGTGTTCCGCACCGGCGTGTCAGTGACCGAGATCGCGCCGCCCTTCGTCGAAACCAGCGCGGGACGTGTCCATGCGCAAAAGGTCGTCGTCTGTCCCGGCGACGATTTCAGCTCGCTTTATCCGGAACTGATCGGCAAGCACGGCGTGCAGCGCTGCAAGCTCCAGATGCTGCGGCTGGCCGCCCCCGGTTTCCGGCTCCAGTCGGCGCTGATGTCCGATCTCAGCCTGTTGCGCTATGGCGGTTTCGCCGGCCTTCCTGAGGCCTCCGTGTTGCGAAGCAAGCTGGGCGAGCAGCGCGGAGCCGCGCTGGCCAACGGCGTTCACCTGATCGTCGTGCAGAGCGCGGACGGTTCGCTGGTCGTCGGCGACTCCCATCATTACGGGCTCACGCTCGATCCGTTCGGATCGGAAGCCGTCGACCAATTGATCCTCGATGAATTCAAGACATTGTTCGGCACGGTGCCGAACGTGCTTGCGCGCTGGACGGGATATTACGCTTCAGCGAAGAATGCCATGCTGCGCGACACCCCGCATGAAGACGTGCGGCTGGTGATCGTCACTAGCGGCACCGGCGCCAGCACCGGCTTCGGGCTTGGCGAGGAGACCATAACGGAGTTGTTCGGCCAATGACGCTCATCCATACCGAAGGCGAATCCAACAAGGCCGCCGCCCGACAGGAATGGAGCGCGAGGCAGAGCCACGCGCCTTCGCAGGAGCTTTTGCGTCGCGACGCCGACGCCTTCCTGCACCAGAGTCTTTCCAGCCCCTGCGTCTCGGCCATCGCCAAGGCGGAAGGCATCTGGATCGAGGACACGGCCGGACGCCGTTACATGGATTTCCACGGCAACAGCGTCCACCATATCGGCTACGGCCATCCGCGACTCAAGGAAGCGATCGCCAAGCAGATGGATGATTTGCCGTTCTCGCCGCGCCGCTTCACTTGCGAGCCGGCGGTCGAGCTTGCCGAGACGCTCGGCAAGCTGGCGCCGGGGGACCTCGGCAAGGTGCTGTTCACGACGGGCGGCTCCGACGCGATCGAGGTCTCGCTGAAGCTGGCGCGCGCCGCCACCGGCCGGTTCAAGACGCTGTCGTTCTGGGACGCGTTTCATGGCGCCGGTTTCGGCGCTTCCAGCGTCGGCGGCGAGGCGACCTTCCGCTCCGGCATCGCCGGGCCGCTTTTGCCCGGCGCCGAGCATGTTGCGCCCTGGGCGCCCAATAATTGCCCGTACGGCACCAATTCGCTGGAGGATTCGGCGCGCGCGTGCGCCAGCATGATCGCTTACGTGCTGGGGCGCGAGGGCGATTTCGCCGCCTTCATCGCCGAGCCGATGCGCGCGACGCCGCTGGTGCCGGCGCCTGGCTTCTGGAAGGCAGTGCGCGAGGCCTGCAACCGACACGGCACGCTGTTGATCTTCGACGAAATCCCGACCGGCCTCGGCAAGACCGGAAAATTCTTCGCCTCCGAGCATGACGGCGTGACGCCCGACATCATCGTGCTCGGCAAGTCGCTCGGCGGCGGCATCCTGCCGATCGCCTCGGTGATCGCGCGGCGCGATCTCGACGTCGCCGGCGACTATGCGATCGGCCACTACACGCATGAGAAGAACCCGGTGACGGCGCGCGCCGCGCTGACCACCATCGCCATTGTCCGCGAGGAAGGCCTGGTCGAGCGCTCGGCCGAACTTGGCGCCCATGCGCTGGCGCGTATGAACGACCTCATGCGGCGCTCGCCATTCGTCGGCGACGCCAGGGGCAGGGGGCTGATGTTCGGCGTCGAGATGGTCGAGGACAAGGCAAGCCGTGCCCCGGCGCGGGCTCTTGCCGAGCGGATCTATTATCGCTGCCTCGACCAGGGGCTGAGCTTCAAGATCAGCCAGGGCAATGTGCTGACGCTGTCGCCGCCGCTGGTGATTGCGCGCGCCGATCTCGACCAGGCGCTCGACATCGTCGAGGCCGCCGTGCTGGCGGCGTGAGCCCGATGAAGGCTGTCCGCACCGACAGGGAACTCGAATGTCCGGGGATCGACGCGGGCCTGAAGGCACGCGGCGTCGAGCTGGTGACGTTGCCGGACGGAATTCCGGAAGCCGAGCTGATAGCGGCGGTCGCCGACGCCGATCTCATCCTGATGTGCTACACGCCGGTCACCGCGCGCGTCATCGAGGCGGCGCCCAGACTCAAGGGCATCGTCAAATACGGCGTCGGCATCGACGCCATCGATATCCAGGCGGCGACGCGGCGCGGCATTCCGGTCGTCAATGTTCCCGAATATGCCGAGGAGACGGTGGCCGAGGGCGCTTTCGCGTTGATGATCGCGTTGGCGAAACGGCTGCCGGCGATTACGGCCGCTGTCTCTCGCGAGGGCTGGATCTGGCCAGAGCAGCTCTGGCTCGGCCGCGACATTGCCGGCTCGACGCTCGGGCTGGTCGGCTGCGGCAAGATCGGCCGCAGCATGGCCCGCATGGCGGGGCAGGGGTTTCGGGCGCGGGTGCTCGGCTTCGATCCGGGCATCGACGCTGCGACGATGCAAGATGCAGGGATCGAGAAGATCGACGATTTGCATGCCATGCTCGGCGCCTGCGATTTCGTGTCGATCCACTGCGTCCTGAACGAGCAGACACGCGGCCTGATCGGCGGCCGAGAACTCGCCTGTATGAAGCCTTCGGCCATTCTCATCAACGTATCGCGCGGGGCGCTGATCGACGAGGCAGCGCTTGTCGAAGCGATCGTTGCCGGACGCATCGCCGGAACCGGGCTCGACGTCTACTCGCTGGAGCCGCTGGCCAGGTCCGGTCATCCGATGAGCGCGCTTTTCGATCGCGACAATGTGATCCTGTTTCCGCACCTCACCTTCTTCACGCATGAGGCGATGCGCCGGCTTGAGGATGACACTTTGGCCCGCTGTTTCGAGCTGCTCGAAGGCCGGCCGGTAACGATCCGCTCGCGCGACCCGCGCTTGCGCGCGCAAACGACGGGCGTCGAATTTCGCTGAAGAATCCGTCATTTCCGTGAGGTATCGCAACTAGGAGTGCAGGAGAACACGCCTGCAACGGCCATGCGACAGTTCCGTGACAAATATCAGCAGAGACTTGCCTGTCATAAAATAAATAGATTTTACTTATCGATCAGCGACCCTCAAAGTTGACACAACGACGACATGCACCAGCGCTACTGAGCCCTTGGCGGGCCGACCAACGCCATCACGAGTGCGTCGCAGATTGTGCCTTTCAATCAAAGGGGAACTGACCATGAAATCGCGAAATCTCACCGTAGCTCTGGCCTTTACCGCGGCACTGTTGGGCTCGTCGGCGCTCATCGCGCCGGCCTTCGCCGACGGCGTCGTCACCATCTACTCGGCCGATGGCCTGCATGACGGCAATGGCAGCTGGTACGAGACCGAATTCGCCGCCTTCACCAAGGCCACCGGCATCACCGTGCAGTATATCGAGGGCGGTTCGGGCGTCGTCGTCGAACGCGTGGCCAAGGAGAAGTCGAACCCGCAGGCCGACGTTCTCGTCACGCTGCCGCCCTTCATCCAGCGTGCCGCAGCCGACGGCTTGCTGCAGGATTTCAAGCCCGAAGGCTCCGACCAGATCGATGGCGGCACCGACAAGTACCGGCCGCTGGTCAACAACTACATGAACTTCATCTACAACAGCGCCGTGCTGCCGGAAGCGCCGAAGAGCTACAACGACCTGCTCGATCCGAAATTCAAGGGCAAGATCCAGTATTCGACGCCCGGCCAGGCCGGCGACGGCACCGCTGTCATGCTTGAGATCATCCATGCCTTCGGCGGCGAGGACGCCGGCTTCGAATTCATGAAGAAGCTGCAGGACAACAATGTCGGCCCGTCTGCCTCGACCGGCAAGCTGACTGCGTTGGTCAACAAGGGCGAACTGCATGTGGCCAATGGCGACCTGCAGATGAACATGTCGCAGATGGCCGACAATCCGAACATCAAGGTGTTCTGGCCCGCGGGTCCGGACGGCACCCGCTCCACCTTCGCGCTGCCCTATGAAATCGGCCTGGTCACCGGCGCGCCCAACAGCGACAACGGCAAGAAGCTGATCGAGTTCCTGCTGTCCAAGGAAGCGCAGTCGACGGTAAGCTCGGTCGCGCTCGGCATGCCGGCCCGCAAGGACGTGAAGCCGGACGACACCAATTTCGCCAAGGCGCAGGAGGCGATGAAGGGCGTGACCATCTGGGCGCCGAACTGGGACGATGCGCTTACCAAGCTGCCCGACTATGTCAAGAAGTGGAACGAAGCGACGGGAAGTTGATCTCCTGGTGGGCAAATCCGGAGGAGCAGCCATGTCGGTGCCCGCTTTCACGGGAAGCAATGTCATGGACGTCGACGCCGCGAAAATTCGCGGCGCCGGCTCCAATGTCCACTTCGACAAGGTCAGTGTCGCCTATGGCGGGCATGTCGTGCTGCATCCGCTGACGCTCGACATCGCGCCTGGCGAGATCCTGGCGATGATCGGGCCGTCCGGCTCCGGCAAGACGACGGCGCTCCGGGCCGTCGCCGGCTTCGTCCGGCCGGCCAGCGGCCGCATCCGCATCGGCGCCACCGACGTGACCGATCTTCCGCCCTATGAGCGCGGGCTCGGCATGGTGGTGCAGAACTACGCGTTGTTTCCGCATATGCGGGTCGAAGACAACGTCGCCTTTGGTCTGAGCGCCCAAGGCGCCGACAAGGCGCTGGTTGCCGAGCGCGTCAAGGACTCGCTTGCGACCGTCGGCATGTCAGGCTTTGCCAAGCGCTATCCGCGCGAGCTTTCCGGCGGCCAGCAGCAGCGTGTCGCCATCGCGCGGGCGCTTGCGGTCAGGCCGCGCGTGCTCCTGCTCGACGAGCCGCTTTCGGCGCTCGACGCGCAGATCAGGCGCAACATGGTCGAGGAGATCGCCAAGCTGCATCGCGACCTGCCTGGACTGACGATCCTCTATGTCACACACGACCAGACCGAAGCGCTGACGCTTGCCGACAAGATCGCCATCATGCGCGACGGAAGGGTGTCCTCGCACGGGCCGACGGGGGAGCTTTACCGCCGACCGCCGAACCGCTTCACGGCCGAGTTCCTCGGCCGCGCGAATCTTTTGCCGGTGACGGTCGCGGAAGGCGCCGGGCCGAAGGGACTGGCCAAGGCGAAGCTCGGCGATGTCTTGCTTGCGGGCGCCGCGCGCGGCGAAAAGCCCGGCGACAAGACCTTGCTCTGCATCAGGCCGCAGCATCTGAGCCTCACCGGCGATGAGGAACACACCAACCGGATCGTCGGCACGCTGAAGGAAGTGCACTGGCAGGGCGAACTCACCCATCTGGTGCTCGATGTCGACGGCACGCCGGTGCGCGTCTCGGCGACCAGGCTGCCGGTGAGCCTGCCGGAGCGCGGCTCGGCGATGCCGCTGTTCTTCACGCCCGGCGACACCTCGCTCGTTCCGGAAGACGTCCGTGGCTGACGCGGCCGTCCTTCCCGCGCAGATAACCAGAAAGGTGCCCGGCCGGCTCTGGATCGTGCCGCCGGCGGCGCTGCTGGCGCTGCTGTTCTTCTATCCGCTGATGCTGATCGTCCAGCAGGCTTTTACCGACGACAGCGGCATGGCCAATGTCGCCGAATTCGTGCGTGTGCTGCATGCGCGCTTCTTCCTCAACGCTCTCATCAACACCATCACCATTTCGGTCGCCGCGACCGCCGGATGCCTTATCGTCGGGCTGGTGTTGGGACTGATCCTCGCCTTCGTGCCGTTTCCCGGCAGCGGAGTGATCGCCCGGCTGATCGACACGTTCATCGCCTTGCCGACCTTCCTGGTGACGCTTGCCTTCACCTTCCTCTATGGCTCGGCCGGCATGCTCAACGCCGGGCTGACGGAAGTGTTCTCGCTGCAGGCGCCGCCCGTCAACTTCCTCTACTCGACCTGGGGCGTGGTCCTGGCCGAGGTCACCGTCTACTCGCCCTTCGTGCTGCGTCCGCTGCTCGCCGCGTTTTCGCTGGTCGATCGCGGGCAGATCGAAGCTGCGAGCGTGCTTGGCGCGCGGCCGTTCCGCATCGTTCGCCAGGTCATTCTGCCGGCGGCCGTGCCGGCGCTGATTGCCGGCGGCAGCCTCTGCCTTTTGTTGACGGTCAACGAATTCGGCATCGTTCTGTTCATCGGCGCCAAGGGCGTCATCACTTTGCCGCTGCTCATCTACAGCAAGGCCATCCAGGAATCGGCCTATCAGGTCGCCTGCATCATCGCCGTCATCAACATCGCGCTGTCGCTGGGGCTGTTCGGCCTCTACCGGTTCGCCGCCGGCCGGCTGGGAGCATAAAGATGCTGGTCTGGTCGCGCCCCGGTCGCATGCTGATCTGGTCAGTCTTCACGCTGCTGTTCGGCGTGCTGTTTCTGGCGCCACTGGCGGTGATCCTGCTCTCCAGCCTGGCCGACCAGTGGAACGGCGTGCTGCCGAACGGATTCACGGTGGAGCACTATACCGACGTGGCGCAAGGCGCCGCGTGGAAGGCGGTGAAGACGAGCTTCGTCGCCGGCTTCCTGGCCAGCGCACTGGCGCTGGTCAGCGGCACCTGGGCAGCGCTTGCGCTGCGTATCCAGGACGCCACTCTGGCCAAGGTGCTCGGCGTGCTCTTCTTCATCCCCAGCGCCGTGCCTTCGGTGTCCGTAGGCCTCGGCCTGCTGGTGGCCTTCAGCCACCCGCCGCTGCTCCTCAACGGCACGATCGCCATCGTCATGGTCGCACATTTCGTGCTTATCTCGGCCTTCACCTTCGGCAATGTCTCGGCCGGGCTGGCGCGGCTCTCGCCCGATTTCGAACAGGTGGCGTCGAGCCTCGGCGCCCGTCCGGCCTACCGGCTTTGGCATGTGACGCTGCCCTTGCTGGCGCCCTATCTGGTTGCCGCCTTCGGCCTGAGCTTCGCGCTGTCGATGGGCGAGCTCGGCGCCACCGTCATGGTCTATCCGCCGGGCTGGGTGACGCTGCCGGTCTCGATCTTCAGCCTGACCGATCGCGGCGATGTCTTCGCGGGCGCGGCGCTGACCATGGTGCTCGTCGCCGTGACGCTGTTGCTGCTGCTCGGCCTCGAGCGGCTGACCGGACGCCAGACGCGATAGCGTTTTGTTTCGACGCAATTCCGGACGGAAGGCTACGGCGAAGCCGCCGAGCCTGACCGCGTCACACTTTTCCCGGAATTGCTTTTAGCCCACCGGCTTCTGCAGCACGTCGAACTGCGGATTGGTTTCCGAAAAGATCGGCAAGGCCGCGGCGCCGAGGACGGAGGTGTCCTTTCCCGCGGCGCCCACCACGACGCGTGGCGCGACGCGGGCCCTGGTCGAGCTCACCGAGAGATGGAGCGGTTCGAGCCGGCCGGCCAGCGCCTCGATCACAGGCAGCGGCATGAAGCCGCCGAGCACGATGGTCTCGGGATCGAGCGCCATTTCCAGGATATCGATCGCCTGCCGGAGCGGATCGACCGCCTCGGCGAGCCAGGCTTCGAACCGGCTGTCGCCCTTTGCCAAGAGCTCTTCCAGCAGGTCGGGAGAGGCATGGTCGGGATCCGGCAGGTCGAGCTTGTCATAGGCAGCGCGCAGCGAGACGTAGCGCTCGAGGCAGCCGCGCTTGCCGCAATCGCAGGGCAGGCCGCCTGGCTTGACGATGATGTGGCCGATCTCGCCGGCATTGTGGCGAGAGCCCTTGTAGAGATGGCCGTCGAGGAAAAGGCCGGCGCCGAGGCCCGTGCCGATGAAGAGATAGACGAAGCTGCCGAGCTTGCGTGCAACGCCATAAAGCCGCTCGCCGATGGCCGCCGCCGTGGCGTCGTTCTCGACGGTGACGGTGATGCCTGTGAGCCGTTCCAGTTCGTCGGCGACCGGAAAGTCGTGCCAGCCGGGAAGGGCCGTCGGTCCGACCGAAGTCATGCCTTCGACGCCGAACGGCCCGGGCATCGCCATGCCGGCGCCAAGCAGTCTTGTCCGGTCCAGTCGGCAGGTTGCGATCAGGTCGCTTGAGATCGTGGCAAGCAGGGGCATGGCCTCAGTGGGAGTCGGCCGGTCGACATGTCTCTCGATGCGCGCGCGCACGGCGCCGGAAAGATCTGTGATGACGCCAACGGCTAGCTGGTGGTCGAGCTGCAGGCCGATCGAATAACCGCCATCCGGGTTGATGGAGTAGGGAACGGCAGGCTGGCCGCGCGCGCCTTTCAGCGTTGCTTCAGGACGCAGCAGCCCGGCCGCTTCCAATTCCTCGACGATGTTGGAAATGGTCTGCGACGACAGCGCCGTCAGCCTCGCGATCGCGGCTCGCGACAGCGCGCCGTTGACGCGGATCGCTTCGATCACAACGCGCCGATTGTGCGATTTCGCCTGCTCGAGATTTGTGCCGGAGATGGCTTTTTTGAGGGTCATGCGGTCGTTACCAGTCATGGAAACTGTAGATTGCTACTTTAGAAAATCAAGTTGATTTAATTATATCGACAACCAGTAGCTGGTCAAAAGCCTGGGCTAGCCCGCGGGCTCGCAGCCGAAATATCGGAATTTGGTGGTGGTGAACATGCTGGCGCGGCGTGGTCGTAAGTCCTGAGCCTAGATTGTTTTACGCAATTCCGGAAAACCGCTTCGCACTTTTCCCGGAATTGCTTTGACCCGCGACCAATTGGGCAGGAACGATCTCGCGGCTGACGCATTTTGCTTCGCGTCAGCAGTCGAGGGACCCGATGCGCATAGCCCATGTCGCGCCGCTCTACGAATCCGTGCCGCCGAAACTTTATGGCGGCACCGAGCGGATCGTCTTCTACATCACCGAAGCACTCGTCGAGCTCGGGCATGACGTCACGCTGTTCGCGAGCGGCGACAGCGAGACATCGGCCCGACTGATGCCAGGTCGCGACCAGGCGATCCGCCTCGACCCGCGGCCGAAGAAATCGGAAATCGCCGCGCATCTGGCGATGCTCGCCGATGTGCGCGAACGCGCCGGCGAATTCGACGTCATCCATTTCCATCTCAGCCACTTCCTGCATTTTCCGTTTTTCGAGGAGATCGCGGGTCGCACGGTGACAACGCCGCATGGCCGGCTCGACTATGTCGACCTGGCGCCGGCGTACCAACGTTTCCCGCCTTTCCCGATGATCTCGATTTCGCAGAGCCAGAAGCGCGGTTTGCCCGACGCAAATTGGCTCGCCACGATCCATCACGGATTGCCGCTCGACGCCTATCAGCCGACTTATCAGCCGCAAGCGGAAGAGCCGTATCTGGCCTTCCTCGGACGCCTGTCCCGCGACAAGCGGCCGGACCGCGCCATCGAGATTGCGCGGCGGTCCGGGTTGAAGTTGAAGCTGGCAGCCAAGATCGGCGACGACGACCGCGCTTATTTCCGTGACAACATCGAGGCGCTCATCGATGGCGACCGCATCGACTATGTCGGTGAGATCACGGAAGACGAGAAGGCCGAATTCCTGGGCAACGCGGCAGGCCTGCTGTTCCCAATCGACTGGCCGGAACCGTTCGGCCTCGTCGCGATCGAGGCCATGGCCTGCGGCACACCGGTGATCGCCTGGAACAACGGCGCCCTGCCGGAGATCGTCGATAATGGCGTCACCGGCTTCGTCGTGGCCAATGTCGAGGATGCGGTCGCATCGATGCCCGCGCTTCTCGAACTCGACCGGCGGCAGGTGAGGGCAGTCTTCGAGAAAAGGTTCTCGGCGACAAGAATGGCGCGCGACTACCTTTCTGCCTATATGCGTCTGACCGGCATGCCGGAGGCCAAGGCCTCCTGACCTTGGATGATTTCAGGCCTGTTCGACCTGAAGTCTGAATCCGGCTCTAAATCAAAGAGATAGAGCATGATGTCGTCCGAAAACCGCTTCACACTTTTCGGCATCATGCTCTAGGGTGGGGCAACCGAAAGAGGTGACGAATGACGGAGCTCGACGAGCGCAAGCTCGATCCTGCCGTGGCCCTTTCCTCGCTCGACGAGACGGCGCCGCGAGAACCGCACCGGCTTTTTGCTCTCAAGCAGGGCGACTGCTTCGCCGTCGCCGACGCCTATGGCGACATCAGGGGCGCCGGCGACGGCTTCTTCCGCGATGACACGCGCGTGCTGTCCGAATTCCGGCTGACCATCGGCGGCAGGCCGATGTCGCTGCTCGGCGCATCGCTCAGCCAGGACAATGTGCTGTTCACGTCCAACCTGACCAACCTGCCTATTCAAAGCGCTGCCGGCCGCGATATGCCGCAGGGCGCGATCCATATCGAGCGCGTCAGGCTGATCTGGCAGGACAGGCTGTTCGAGCGCATCACGCTTTCCAACTACAGCCGTGAGCATTCCACCATCACCGCCTCGCTGCATTTCGCCGCCGACTTTCGCGACATGTTCGAGGTGCGCGGCTCAACCCGGGTGAAGCGGGGCACCACGCATATCGCCAAGACGGACAAGACCTCGGTCCTGCTCGGCTATGATGGTCTGGACGGTTTGCCGCGACTTTCGGCAATCTCCTTTTCGCAGGCGCCAGACCAGTTGAGCGACAATCGCGCCGATTTCCTCATCGCCGTGACCAAGCGCAGTCAAAAGGTGCTTTACGTCGAGGTCGGCCCCGCGGTCGCCGACGCGCCCGATCGCGACCGCTTCCGCGCCGCGGCGGCGCGCGCGCGGTTCGGCATGCGCGCCAAGCGCAGGCACGGTGCCACGGTGCACAGCTCGGGGCGCGTGTTCAACGATTGGGTCGAGCGCGCCCGCGCCGATGTGGCGCTGCTCACCACCGAGCTTTCGACCGGGCCTTATCCCTATGCCGGCATCCCGTGGTTTTCGACCGCGTTCGGCCGCGACGGCGTGATCTCGAGCCTGCAGATGCTTTGGCTCAATCCCGGACTGGCGCGCGGCGTGCTGGCTTTTCTGGCCGAGCATCAGGCGACGGAGACTTCGCCGTTCAGCGATTCCCAGCCCGGCAAGATCATGCATGAGACACGCAAGGGCGAGATGGCGGCGCTGCGCGAGCTTCCCTTCGGCCGCTATTACGGCGGTGTCGACACCACGCCGCTCTATATCCATCTGGCTTCCGCCTATGCCGACCGCACCGGCGACATGGCCTTCATCGACAAGCTTTGGCCCTCGCTGAAGGCTGCCGCCGAATGGACGGAGGAGGCGAGCCGCGCCACCGGCTTCGTCACCTACCAGCGCGCCGCCGAGTCCGGCCTCGCCAACCAGGGGTGGAAGGACAGCTTCGATTCGGTCTTCCACGCCGACGGCCGCATCCCCAAGGGGCCGATCGCACTGGTCGAGGTGCAAGGCTATGTCTTTGCCGCCTTCCGTGGCCTGGCGGCGCTCGCGCGCCGCCGCGGCGAATTCGCGGATGCCGAGCACTGGGAAAACCGCGCCGAGGAAATGCGGGTCGCCGTGGAACGCGATTTTTGGCTGGACGACCTGAATTTCTACGCCTTGGCCATCGATGGCGAAGGCCAGCCCTGCAAGGTTCGAACGACAAATGCCGGGCACCTGCTTTTCGTCGGGCTGCCGCAGCCCGAGCGCGCCAGGCTGGTCGCCGACCAATTGCTGTCGGCCGCCTTCCATTCCGGCTGGGGACTGCGGACGCTCGCCGACGATGCGGTGTTCTTCAACCCGATGTCCTACCACAACGGCTCGATCTGGCCGCACGATACCGCGCTTTGCGGCGTGGGCCTGGCGCGCTACGGCGAACGCGACAGCGTGGTGCGGCTGATGAGCGGCACATTCGAATCGGCCGTGCATTTCAATATGCGGCTGCCAGAACTGTTCTGCGGCTTCGCCCGGGCGCCGGGCGAAGCGCCAATCGCCTATCCGGTAGCCTGCCTGCCGCAAGCCTGGTCGGCGGGCTCCACCTTCATGCTGATGCAGGCCTGTCTGGGCCTGGAAATCGATGGCTGGGAAGGCGAATTGCATGTCACGCGCCCAAGGCTGCCGATCGGTATCGACACCCTCATGCTCCGGCATCTGAGCGTCGGGGACAAGGTCGTCGACTTGACCTTCCAGCGGGTAGGCGACCGTGTCGCCGCCTTCCTTTCCGATCGTCATGAAGGCCAGGTGCCGCTTATCGTGCGGACTTAGAAGAAGGCGTCGCAAGCCCGCGTTCAACAATCGAAAAATGTCGGAACCCCTGGCCGGTTCGTGCGTTGCACAGCTGGACCGGTCTGCCGTCCGCAGCCGGCAAGAACGAAAAACAAAAGAGCGGACAGCCGGAGGCAGCCTGGCATTTCAATGACACAATATAGCGTTCTGTTACTGGTCCTCATTCTGGCAAGCCTTGGACTTTCCGCATTCGCGATTTTCATTTCGATATCCCGATACCGCCGCAATCACCCAAGGGCCGCGGCTTCGCCAGCTTCCGGCGACGACTTTGCCACCGAGGCCGCGCGCAAGGTGCTGCGTGAGTTCGAGAAGAACGGGCAGTCGGTCGACGCGGCGCTGGTCACATGGTCGCCGGAGACGTTGCGCAAGATCCTCGCGGACGAGTTGCCGGATGCGCAGGTCATCATCGTCTCCAATCGCGAGCCTTATATCCACAACGAAACCAGGGACGGCGACGTCGAGCTTGTCGTGCCGGCGAGCGGGCTGGTCTCGGCGCTGGAACCGATCACGCGCGCTTGCGCCGGCACCTGGATCGCCTATGGCGGCGGCAGCGCGGACCGGACGGTGGTGGACAGGAACGACCGTATGCAAGTGCCGCCCGGCAATCCTTCCTACACGCTGCGCCGCGTCTGGCTGAGCGACGACGAATATCAAGGCTATTATCTTGGCTTCGCCAATGAGGGGCTGTGGCCGCTCTGCCACATCGCGTTCACGCGTCCGATCTTCCGCGAATCGGACTGGGAGGCCTATGAGGCCGTCAACCGCAAATTCGCCGAGACGGTGGTTGCCGAGGCGCGCAACGAGCGGCCGATCGTGCTGGTCCAGGACTATCACTTCGCGCTTCTGCCGCGCATGATCCGCGAGCGCCTGCCGGAGGCGATCGTCATCACCTTCTGGCACATACCGTGGCCGAACTCGGAAGTGTTCAGCATCTGCCCGTGGCGCGAGCGCATCCTCGACGGCCTGCTCGGCAGCTCGATCGTGGGCTTCCACACCCAGTTCCACGCCAACAACTTCACCGAAAGCGTCGACCGTTTCATGGAAAGCCGGATCGAGCGAGCCGACGCTGCCATTTCCTATGGCGGCCAGGTGACGCTGGTGCATTCCTATCCGATCTCGATCGAGTGGCCGGTCGAGCTGCTGAAAACTCTTCCGACCGTCGAGGAGTGCAGGGCGCGCGTGCGCAAGCGGTTCAGAATTCCAGCGGGCGCCAAGCTCTGCGTCGGCGTCGAGCGTCTCGATTACACCAAAGGCATCCTCGATCGCTTCCATGCGCTTGAGGAACTGTTCATCCGTCATCCAGAAACGGTCGGCAACGTGGTATTCCTGCAGATCGCTGCACCAAGCCGGGGCACGCTGCCTGCCTACAAGCAGCTTCACGACGAATGCCTGCGCTATGCCGACGAGCTCAACCAGCGCTACGGCAGCAAATCCTATCAGCCGGTCGTCATGGTGGCCGAGCACCATGCGCAAGCCTCGGTCTATGAGCTTTATCGCGCCGCCGACATCTGCCTCGTCACCAGTCTGCATGACGGCATGAATCTCGTCGCCAAGGAGTTCGTGGCGTCGCGCGACGACGAGCAGGGCGTGCTGCTGCTCAGCACCTTCGCCGGCGCCTCGCGCGAATTGCTGGAGGCGCTGATCGTCAATCCTTACGACGCGGCGATGATGAGCGAGACGATGCTGCAGGCGCTGACCATGGGAACGGACGAGCAGCACGAGCGCATGCGGCGCATGCGCGACATCGTGCGCGACAACAATGTCTACCGCTGGGCCGGCAGCATGCTGCTCGACGCGGCGCGGCTGAGAAAGCGTGGCGACCTCGACCGGGTCACCGCCTTATACGACCGGCCGACCGGCCCCACCGGGGACAATGTCGTCTCCATGTTCGAACGCAAACAGGCAGTCGGATTCCGATGACCATTCAAGCAGACCTTACCCCGCCGCTGCCCGAAGGCCGGTGGGCGCTTTTCCTCGATATCGACGGCACCTTGCTGGAGCATGCGGCGCATCCCGACGCCGTCTCGGTCAGCGAGGAGTTGCGCATTCTCCTGGAGATGATCGAGCGGCGGCTCGACGGTGCGCTCGCCTTCATCACAGGGCGCTCGATAGCAGCCGTCGACCATCTGTTCGACCCGTTGAAACTGCGAATCGCCGGCCTCTACGGGCTGGAACACAGGCTCGCGCCGGACGGAAAGATCGAAGCCGCCGACGAGCCGGCGGATATGGCGGCGCTCGCCGACGAGATCGAACTCGAGCTGGCAAGCAAGGCCGTCTATGTCGAGCGCAAGGGGCCGGTGCTCGCCATCCACACGAGAACCGCCCCGCAGCTTCTGGCGCGGGCGACGGAATTGGTCGAGGCAGCACTTGCGCGCTTGCCGCAAGGCTACCGCGTGATCGCCGGCAATGCCGGCGTCGAGCTGATGCCGCTGGAAGCGGCCAAGGGCGCCGCGATCCGGCGCTTCATGCAGCTCGATCCGTTCACCAGCAGGCGCCCGGTGTTCCTCGGCGACGATACGTCCGACGAGAACGGCTTCGACACGGTCAACGCCGCGGGTGGGATCTCGATCCGCGTCAAGCCGCAAGGCGAGACCGCGGCGCGCTTCGCCATCGAAGATGTCGCGAGCGCCATTGCCTGGCTCGAAGCCAATTTCGGGAAGCCGGCCACGCCAGCGGCCAGCCGCAATCTCGTCGCCTAAGCCGGCCAAGCGCTACGCCGCTATTGCTGCTGCAGGCCGGTGATCATGGCGATGATCTCGTTCTTGTCGGTCTTCTTCGTCTCGCGCACGCCGATCTGCTTGCCGCGCCTCAAGACGCAGATGCGGTCCGACAGCTTGAACACCTGGTCGAGGCTGTGGCTGATGATCAGGATGCCGACATTGCGCTGCTTCAGCGACAGAACGATTTCTTCCACCTTGGCGGTCTCAGCGACGCCAAGGGCGGCCGTCGGCTCGTCGAGCAGGATCAGCTTGCTCGCCCAGTGCGTCGCCCTGGCGATCGCGACGCCCTGGCGCTGGCCGCCGGAGAGGTCGCGGATGGTGGCATGCGCGGAAGGGATGCGTACGTCGAGCTCCTTCACCAGCTTTTCCGTCTCGGCGATCATGCGGCGGCGGTCGAGCAGGCCGAAGCGGTTCAGCGGCTCGCGGCCGAGGAACATGTTCATGTAGACGGTCTGCTGGTCGGCTAAAGCGAGATCCTGATAGACCACCTCGATGCCGTGCGCGCGCCCCATGGTGGCGTTCGACATCGTCACCGGCTTGCCCTCGATGGCTATCGTGCCGGAGGAAGGCGGATGCACGCCCGAGACGATCTTGACCAGCGTCGACTTGCCGGCTCCGTTATCGCCGACAAGCGCCACGATCTCGCCCGGAAAGACTTCGAGCGAGAAGCTCTCGATCGCGGTGATGCCGCCGAAATTCTTGCGGATATCCTGAAGCTGCAGAATGGGCGCGTTCATTGTCGTCTCCTAGACAGGCCAGGCATAGGGTTCGCCAAAGCCGTTCTCGATGGTTTCGACCTTCGGAGCGCCCTTCGAGATACCTGAGACGCCGACGACATAGGCGCGGGTGACGAAGGCCTGGCCGCGGAAACCGAAGATGGCGCTGTCGCCGGGTTTGGGGGCGTTCGCGCCGGAGGCGTCGATCATGGCGTAGTAGTCGATCGCCGAGGGCGGCGGCACCTCGACGCTTTTGAGCGCCGAGGCTGTGGTGGTTGGCTCGGCCGAGACGATCGCCTTGACGTCATAGTCCGGGAAGATCGGGTCGATATAGAAGCCGCCGCCGAAGCAGTAGGCCTTGCCGCCCGACAGATGCGAGACCTCGGTGAGGTAGAGCACGGCAGGCAATTCCGGCAGGTCTTCCATGACATGCAGCGCCGTGGTGCCGTGCAGGCCGTTGCCGGGCTCGCACTGCGTGGCGCCGGCTTCGGCCAGCGCGGCCAGCACGACGCTCGACGTCGTGCCAGGCGCATTGATTTCGATCTCCTTGCGCCCCGCCTTGGCGAGCGCCTCGGCGGCCTTGCTCAGCGTTGCAAGATTGGGCGTCGGCAACACTTTTCGCGCGGCATGATCGAAGAGCAGGGCAGGGAAGGTGGTGATACCGGCAAAGCGGCCGCCCGGAACGGCATCGAGCCGGTCGGCGACGCCGACGACCTCGCCGGCGTCGAAGCCGCCTTCATGGCCGCGGTAGAAAATGTCGCCTTCGGCCGCGATGCGGGCGAGCAGGTCCTGGACATGGCCGGCGGCCTTGGCGCCCCTGCCTGCTTCCTCGGCCTTGGTGTCGTTGAAGACGGTCCAGTAATCCGGCTGGAAGGTGCTCGCCGCCGCCTCCGCTTCGAATTTCGCGATCTGCTGCAAATGGCCGAGATGGCCGAGTTTCATCCCGGCCTTGTGCGTGGCGCGCGCGCAGGCCATGTCGACCGCCACGGCGCGTTCGATGCCGCCGCGCATCACCGCCTTGCAAAATGAGCTCGAGCGCCCGACCTGCTTGGTCATGGCGAAAATCTTCAGGCCGAGCCGGTCGGCTTCCTGCTTGAGGACCGCCGCATTGTGCTCGACCGTGTCGAGATCGAGCACATAGGCGTTGGCCGGCAGCTTGCCTTGCTGATGAAGGCCGATCGCCGCCTCGATCAAAGCGGGATTGCGGCGGCGCAGAACGTCGAGAAACATGGAAAAGGTTCCTTCAGCGGGATTTGTCGCGCAGCGACACGGCGACGGCGGTGAGGATGATCAGGCCGCGCACGATCATCTGGTCGGAGACCGAAAGGCCCATCAGGATCAGCCCGTTGTTCAGCATGCCCATCATCAGCGAGCCGACGAGAGCGCCGACGATCGAGCCCTTGCCGCCGTTGAGCAGCGTGCCGCCGACGATGACGGCAGCGATCACCGTCATCAGATCGGTCTCGCCGAGCGTGTATTTCGCCGCTTGCAGGCGCCCGGCGTAGAGCAGTCCGGCAAGACCTGCGAGCCCGCCGCTGATGGTGAGTACGGCGAGCCTGATCTTGGGCACGCTGATGCCTGAGACGCTCGCCGCGCGGGCGTTGTCGCCGGTCGCCAGCACATGCGCGCCGAAACGCGTCTCACGGTAGACGAGGTGGCCGATGGCGATGGCAATGACCGTCCACCAGATCAGCGACGGCACGCCGAGCAGCGACCCCGAGCCGAAGAAACCGGTGAAGGTCTCGTTGGTGACCGAGATCGAACGCAGATCGGTCATCGAGCGCGAGACACCGGCGAACAGGCCCATCGTCGCGAGCGTCACCAGGAAGGACGGCAGCCTTACATAGGCGACCAGCGCGCCGTTGATGAGGCCGATAAGGATTCCGGCACCCAGGCCGGCGACGATGCCCGCCGCCATCCCATAGGAGGCGATGGTGACGGCGGCGGCGAGCGCCGCCACCGCGACGATCGAGCCGATCGAAAGGTCGATCTCGCCGGCCGACATGACGAAGACGAGGCCTATTGCCATGATCGTCACCGGCGCTGTCTGCAGCACGATGTTGGAGAGGTTGCGGACGGTGAGGAAGCCGCTGTCCCGCAGCATGATAGCGAAGAACAGGAAGATCGCCAGGAAGCCGAGATAGACGACATATTGCTGCAGATTGAAGCGGCTAGCGAGGCTGCCCACCTCGGTACTGGTGTTGGCACTGGACATGTTCGATCTCCGATGATGTGTGCTTCGCAGCCTGCCACCGCGTTTACTTCATGGCGTCCGCGATGGTCGCGGGCACATCCTTGTTGAGCGACTTCTTCCAGCCTTCCTTCACCGTCTCCTTGGTGACGGCAATGGAATCGACGGCATAGAAAGGCTCGGCCTTCAGGCCGACCAGGGAACCAGCCGAGGCACGCGCCAGCGTCACGCCGATCGAGTAGGCCTCGTCGGCGACAAGGGCCGCGATGTTGCCGCCCTTGACCATATCGAGCGCGGCCGGTTCGTTGAGGTCGAGCGTGACGATCTTGGTGTGCTTGTTGCCGGCGGCGCGCAATGCGGAGAGCACGCTGAGAGCCGGCTCGGCCCAGGTGACATAGATGCCGTCGAGGTCCGGATGCTGGGTGATCATCGCCTGCGCGATGTCCTCGCTGCGCGCCGGGTCGGCCATCCCGGCCTCGGCGGCGATCTTCATGTCGGGATAATCCTGTTCGATCGTCTTCTTGAAGGCGCCGTCGCGCTGGTTGGTGACGTAGAAGTCGGCGTCATGGAAGATGTAGCCAACCTTGCCCTTCTTGCCGAGCGCCTCGGCCATGGCGATGCCAGCCTTGTTGCCCATCTGGAAGAGGTCGTCCGAAACGATGGCGACATAATCCGTGCCCTGCTTGTAGCCGGCCGGGCAATTGTCGACGAAGCCGAGCTTGACGCCGGCCTGTCGGGCCGGGTCGTAGACCGAGGCGGCGGTCGCCGGATCGACCGGCAGCGACAGGATGATCGACGGTTTCTTGGCCATCACCGTCTCGACATCGGCTTTCTGGCGCGCGGCGTCGAAGCCGGCGTCGGTCTGCGCCACCACTTCGACGCCGAGACGCTTGAACTCGTCGCGCGCGCCGGCGTTGACGGCGTTGGTGTACTCGCTCATCTCGTGCCAGACGAGAGCCGCGGTGAACTTGCCGTCCTTGATCTGCTGCTCCTGCGCCTCTGTCAGCGTCAGCGAGGCCGCCGGAACCGGCTTCTCGCCGTTCGGGCCGGTGGTGACGCCTTCGGCGGCGAAGGCGTGAGCGGCGAACAGGCTCGCCAATACAGTCATGATACTCAATACTTTGCGCATATCGGTTCCCCTTTTTGTTCAGGAAGAGAGCTCCGGCCCGGTAAGCCGAGCCGGAGCATGGGCTTCACTTGGCCGCGTCGAGCACCGACTGCGGTGCATCCCGGTTCAGCGAATCCTTCCAGCCCTGGGAGACATTTTCCTTGGTTACGGTCAGCGCCGGCGCCACGACGAAGGCGGGCGTCTGCTGGCCGAGCAGGGACTTCATGCCGGAGGCGGCCATGGCGCGGCCGAGTTCATAGGCCTTATCGGCGACAAGTGCCGCGACATTGCCGCCCTTGACCATGTCGAGGGCGACCGGCTCGGCAAGATCGAGCGTGACGATCTTGGTGTGCGTGTTGCCGGCGCCGCGCAGCGCCGAAAGCACGCCGTCGGCGGGCTCGGCCCAGGTTACATAGATGCCGTCGAGTTCGGGATGCTGCAGCAGCATTGCATTGGCCAGTTCCTCGGCACGGGCCGGGTCGGAAATGCCCTGTTCGGCGACGATCTTGATGTCGGGATAATCCTTCTCGATGGTCTTCTTGAAGGACTGGTCGCGCTGGTTGGTGACGTAATAATTGGCATCGTGGAAGATATAGCCGACCTTGCCCTTGCCGCCGATGGCCTTGGCCATGGCATCGGCCGCCTGCTTGCCCATCTGGTAGAGATCGTCGGTGACGATCGAGGCGTAGTCGGTGCCTTGCTTGTAATCCTTGGGCAGGTTGGACAGGAACACCAGCTTGACGCCATCCTTGACCGCCTGGCGGAAGGCTTCGGCGGAAGTGACAGGGTCTAGAGGCAACGCCAGGATGACGTTCGGCTTGGCGGCGAGCGCGGTCTCGATGTCGCTGCGCTGGCGGGCGGCGTCGAACTGCGCGTCGGTCTTGACCGCGATCGAGATGCCGGCCCGGGCGAACTCGTCCGTGGCGCCCGCGGTCACCGCGTTGGTGAAGTCGGAAGAGGTGTGCCACAGAAGGGCTGCCTTGTAGCCCTTGTCCTTCAGCGCCGCGATGTCGGCATCGCTCAGCGTCAGGCTGGAACTCGGGGTGGCGGTCTCGCCCTGCGGTCCGACCGTCTGCGCGTGAGCCGCGCCGGCGGCGAGCATCAATCCGCCGGCCAGGGCGGCGGCAATCCATTTCTTCATCAGCATGTTTCAGTCTCCCATTTTCTGCTTCGTTGGTCGTTCAGTCGGCCACGCCACAATAGCGGGTCATGAAGGCTGCGAAGCCGACGATACCGGCGAGGTATTCCTCGACATCGACGTGCTCCTCGAAAGTGTGGCAGTTGCGGATGTCGCCCGGCGCGCAATAGACGGCGGGAATGCCCAGCCGATTGACGAAGAACGAGGATTCCGACCAGAAGGGCGCGCCCTCGATCATGCCGCGTCCGCCCAGGGCGCCTGCCATCGAGTCCGAAAGCAGGGCGACTTCGGCGCGCGTCTCGTCGATCTCGGCGGCGGTGCCGCCCAGCCTGTGGTCGCGACCGGCCGGATAGGCGAACTCCACGGTGATCTCCGGATCGGTGATCGCGCCGCGCACCGCGGCCTCTATCTCGGCGGCGGCCGTGTCGAGGTCCTCGCCCGGCAGGAGCTTGCGGATCAGCGACAGCGTGCATCGCTCGGGCACGGCGATATAGCCGCCGCCGGTGAGGCCGGTGATCAGCAGGAAGCCGCGCCCGGTGAGCTTGTGCTCGGCGCGGGCTGCCACCGCGTCCGAATGCTTCCAGAGCGCCGTCATTGCGGCATGCGCGGCGCGCAGCGCATCCTTGCCGAGCTCCGGCACGCCGAAATAGGCCGACTTGCCGGTGATCGTGATATCGGTGATGAAGAAGCCGATCTGCGCGGCGTAGACGGCAAGCCGCGTCGGCTCGACATAGACGGTGAAGTCGGGCGCCGCGACCTCGCCGGCCTCGATGCGCTCGACGAAATGCTTGATGCCGGCGGAGACGCCGGTGCCGGGCTGGCCGCTTTCCTCATCGCCGACGAAGGCGAAGGCGACATCGCCCTTGAGGCAGATGCCGGCCTTGTCGAGCAGCGTGAGCGCCGCCAGCGAGGCGGTGATGCCGGCCTTGAGATCGCCCGAGCCGCGGCCCCAGACCGCGTTGTCGACGATGGGCGCGCCGAATGGGTCCTCGCGCTCGGTGCCGGCCCAATGCTCGCGCCAGCCGTCGACATGGACGGTGTCGGTATGGCCGATGAACAGCAGGCGCTTGCCCTGGCCAGTTCCCTTGCGCTCGCCCCAGATGTTCGGCCTGCCGGGCAGGAAATCCGCGCGGCTCAAGCCGCTCAGTCCCAGTTCGCGCATTTTCGCTTCGAGGAAGTCGACGAAACTCGCTTCATTGCCGGTGATGCTGTCGCGGCCGATCGCGCCCCTGAACAGCGCCAGCGCCTGGTCGGAATCGAGAGCGGCGCGCAGCCGGGTTGTGATGTCGCTGGTCACAGCACGACCTCCTTCAGGGCAGCCGCCTGGGCGGTGGGAAGTGAAATCCGGCCGTCCGGCGCGTCGACGCCGAAGAGCGTGTTGTGCAGCTGGCCAAGGCCGATCGCGGCGGCGCCGATCAGCGCCGCCCGCGCGCCCAGCTCGCCCGCCTCGACGATGACAGGGTAGGGGAAGCAGAGCGGTATCAAGGCTTTGACGCGTGAGAGGATTTCCGGCCTGAGGCCGATCGAGCCGCCCAGTATTACCTTTTCCGGATTGGCGACGGCGGCGATCGCGGCGATGCCTTGCGCCAGATAGCGCGCCGTCTCGTCGAGCACTGTGAGCGCTGCCTTGTCGCCTGTTGCGGCATTCTCGAAGATCGCGGGGACCGTGACCTGGGTGCCGGTCAGGGATCGGTAGCGCTCGGTCATTGCGTGCGTCGCCACCGCCCGCTCGAAAGCGCCGGTGCGCAGCGATTCCGCGACGAACGGATCGGCGCCGATCGGCATGAAACCGATTTCGCCCGCCGCATGGGTGGCGCCGCGCACCAGATGGCCGCCCAGCATCAGGCCGCTGCCGACGCCGGTGCCAAGCGCGATATAGGCGAGATTGTCGATACCCTGGCCCTGGCCCAGCCAATTCTCGCCAAGCACGGCGAGATTGACGTCGTTCTCGATCATCACCGCGACGCCGAGCGCCTTCTCAAAAGCGTCAAGCACATTCATGGCGTCGAAGCCGGCGATGTTCGGCGCGAGCAGGATGCGGCCGGTCGCGGGGTCCGGCGCGCCCGGCGCGCCGATGACGGCAAGGCGGATTTTCTTGCGGGGAATCCGCTCCCTGGCCGCGGCCTGGAAGGCGAGCGCCGCGATCTGGTCGATGATGAACTGGCCGCCGCGCGGATCGGTCGGCGTCGCCGCTTCGGCGAAGATCTGGCAGGCGAGGTCGGTCAGCGCCACGCGCACTTTGGTGCCGCCCAGGTCGACAGCGATGATGTAGGCGGCGTCGTGGACGAGCTCATAGGTGACGGCGGAGCGCCCGACATGGCCGCTGGTGCGTCCGGTCTCCTGTACCCAGCCTTCCTGCTCGAGGCCACGTACGATTTCCGAGATCGTCTGCTTCGAAAGGCCGGTGAGCTTGGAAATCGAGGCCCGCGATATCGGCCCGCCTTGGACGATCGCCTCCATGACGGAGCGTTGCGAGAACTGGCGGGAAATACGCGGCAGATCGCTCACGGCGGGCCTCGGATTAATTCGTTCTGTCACCGAACTTATTAATCAAGCATTTGCTTGTCAACGACCTTGTTGCGTCGCCCGAGAACGGTGGATGCTGACGGAGCTCCGCCGACAATTCAGCCGGACAACCGCTGTCGCGATCAATGGCTTACGAAAGAACGTTGCTGGCTTCTGGGGATGCCTGCCGCTACTCGGCCGCCAGCTTGCGTCGGGCAAGGCTGATCTCGTCCAACGGGAGTTCCGGCTCGTCATGGCTTTCTTCGTGACCGCGGAACGAGCTCAGCCAATGCGAAAGATCGTCGAGGTAGAGATAGATCACCGGTGTGGTGAAGAGCGTCAGCGCCTGACTGACGAGCAGTCCGCCGAACATCGTGTAGCCGAGGGGCTGGCGGATCTCCGCCCCGGTGCCGTTCCCCAGCATCAGCGGCAGTGCGCCGAGCATCGAGACCATGGTGGTCATCATGATGGGGCGGAACCTGAGCAGGCAGGCCTGGCGGATCGACTCCAGCGAACTGAGATGCTGGTCCCGTTCCGCCGCGATGGCAAAGTCGACCATCATGATGCCATTCTTCTTCACGATGCCGATGAGCAGGATGACGCCGATCAGGCCGATCAGGTTGAACTCCATGTGGAAGACGAGCAGCGTTCCCAGCGCGCCAAGCCCGGCCGAGGGCAGGGTGGACAGAATGGTCAGCGGGTGGATGTAGCTTTCGTAGAGGATGCCGAGGATCAAATAGACCACGACCAATGCGCCGAGGATGAGCACCGGCACGGATGACAGCGACTGCTGGAAGGCTTGGGCCGTGCCCGTGTAGCTGGTCTGGATGGTGGCGGGCAGCCGCATCTCGGCGGCGGTCCTGTCGATCGCGGCGGTGGCTTGTCCCAGCGCTACATTGGGCGCCAGGTTGAAGCTGATCGTTACCGACGGGAACTGGCCTTCATGGTTGATGACCAGCGGCTGCACCGGCTTCGTCGTCCACTTGGCGATGGCCGAGAGCGGCACCTGCGACCCGCTCGATGTCGTCAGATAGATCTGGTCGAGCGCCTTGAGGTTGCCGCGCAGCGACGGCAGCACCTCCATGATCACGTCATAGGTTGAAAGCTGGGTGAAATATTGGGCGATCTGGCGCTGGCCGAAAGCGTCGTTGAGCGTGTTGTCGACGTCGTTGGCCGTCAGGCCGTAGCGAGCAGCCTGGTCGCGATCGACCTGCAGCGTGAGCGTGGTGCCGGAACTCATCTGGTCGGTCGAGACGTCCCGCAATTCGGGCAAGCGCTGCAAGGCCGTCAACAGCTTGGGCGCCCAGCTGTCCAGCGTGTCGAGATCGCTGCTTTCCAGCACATACTGGTATTGCGACGCGGACAGCTTGCCGCCGACACGCACGTCCTGCGAGGCCTGCATGAACAGGCGCGCGCCCTGAACGGCCGCGAGCTTCGGCTGCAACCGGCGGATGATCTGGTCGGCCGAAGCGTCGCGCTCGTCGCGCGGCTTCAACTGGATGAACATGCGGCCGGTGTTCTGCGTGTTGCCGCTGCCGCCCGTCGATGCCGCGAAATGCGCCACCGCCGGATCCTTGGAGACGATCCCGGCAAATTGCGCCATATAGGACTGCATCTGGCCGGCGGAGACATCCTGGCCGGCGATCACCTGGCCGAAAATCAGGCCGGTATCCTGCTGCGGAAAGAAACCGCTCGGGACAAGGGTGAAGAAATAGCCGGTCAGCGCCACGCAGCCCAGGAACACCAGAAGGGTGATGAAACGATGCGCAAGCGCCCGGTCGAGGCCGCGCTCATAGGCGCGCAGCATGCCGTCGAAGACGCTTTCGCTCCAGCGGTAGAGCTTGCCGTGGTGTTCCTCGGCCGCCGGCTTGATGAAGCGTGAGGCGAGCATCGGGGTAAGCGTCAGCGAAACGCAGGCCGAAACCAGAATGGTCATGGCCAGCGTCACCGCGAACTCCTTGAACAGGCGGCCGATGATGCCGCTCATCAGGAGCAATGGGATCAGCACCGCCACCAGCGAGATCGAGATCGACATAATGGTGAAGCCAATCTCGCTGGCGCCGCGGATCGCTGCCTGCATCGGCTTCTCGCCATGCTCGATGTAGCGGACGATGTTCTCCAGCATGACGATGGCGTCATCGACGACGAAGCCTATGGAGATGGTCAAGGCCATCAGCGACAGATTGTCGATCGAATAGCCGGCGGACCACATCAGGCCGCAGGCGCCGAGCAGCGCCAGCGGGACGGTGAAGGCTGGGATGGCCGTCGCCCAGACATTGCGCAGGAACAGGAAGATCACCATCACGACCAGCCCGATGGTGAGCATCAGCGTGAACTGCACGTCCGCTACCGAAGCGCGGATGGTCTGGGTGCGATCCGAAAGCACCTGCAATTTGAGCGAGGCCGGCATCGAGGCGGTCAGCATCGGCAGCTCCGCCTTGATCTTGTCGACCGTGTCGATGATGTTGGCGCCTGGCTCCTTGAAGATGACGAGGACGACGCCGCGCGTCGTGTCGGCCCAGCCGGCCTGGGTGTAGTCCTGCGCGTCGAGCACCGCCCGGCCGACATCCTTGACCCGCACCGGCGCGCCGTCGCGATAGGCGATGATGGCGTTGTTCCAATCGTCGGCCGCGGTCATCTGATCGTTGGAGAAGATGGTGAAGGAGCGCACCTCGCCCTGGATGTTGCCTTTGGGCAGGTCCACGGTGCCGATCGAGAGCGGGGTGCGCACCGCTTCGAGCGACAGGCCCCTTGCCGCCAGCTTGGCCGGATCGAGCTGGACCCGGATCGACGGCGTCTGCTGGCCGCCGACCAGCACCTGGCCGACGCCGTCGACATGGCTGATCACCTGCGCAAGCTTGGTGTAGACGTCGTCGCTCAACGTCGTCAGCGGCAAGTCCGTCGAGCTCGCCCCGATCAGCATGATCGGCGAGTCGGTTGGATTGACCTCCCTATAGGTGGGCGGATTGGGGAGGTTCTTCGGCAATTGTCCGCCGGCGGCGTTGATGGCCGACTGCACCAGCCCGGCGGCCGATGCGATGTCGACGTTGAGAGCGAATTGCAGCGTGACCTGGCTGGAGCCTGACAGGCTGCTCGACGTCATTTCGGCAATGCCGGGGATCTGCGCGAACTGCGTCTCGAGCGGCTGGGTCACCGACGACGCCATGGTGATCGGGTCGGCGCCCGGCAGGCTGGTTGACACCTGGATCGTCGGGAAGTCGACGTTGGGCATCGGCGCGACCGGCAGGTTGAGATAGGCGACGACGCCGACGAACAGCACGCCGATCATCAGGAGCGAGGTAGCGACCGGGTAGCGGATGAAAGGCGTGGAAACACCGATCGCAGCCATCAGCTTGCACCTCCGGGCTGCGCGGTGCCAGCCTGCGTCTGGCCGGCACCGGGTGGGGGCGCGGCGTCGACACTTGCGCCGTCAACCACGCGGTATTGGCCGGCGATCACGACACGCTGCCCTTGGCTCAGACCATCGGTCACGACCGTCTCGCCGCCATCCGAAGGACCTGTCTTGACCGTCTGCCGATGGACCTTGCCGTCGTCGCCGACGACATAGGCGAAGAGCCCGTCAGGGCCATGCTGGACGGCTTCGTCCGGCACCACGATCGCGCCTGACATCGTGCCGATGCGCATGCGCGTGTTGACCGAAAGACCCGGCCACAAAGCATTGTCCTGGTTGGCGAATGTCGCCTTGAGCGAAATCGTGCCGGAGGCCTGGTCGACCTGGTTCTGGACCGCTTCCAGCTTACCGCTGGCCAGCACCGTCTTCATATCCGCGCCAAGCGTGTCGATCGGCATGGGGCCGGCCGTGAAAACCTTGTTGATGGTCGCGACCTCGTCCTGCGGCTGCGTGAACGACACGTAGATGGGCTGAAGCTGCACGAGAGTGAAAAGCCCGGGACTCTGGCCGGCCTGCACGATGTTGCCCGGATCGATGGTGCGGAAGCTCGTCTTACCGGACAGCGGCGCCGTGATCCTGGTGAAGTCGAGGTTGAGCTGCGCCGCCTCGATGGCCGCCTTGTCGCCCTCGATCGTGGCGGCGGTGGTCGTGACCACCGCCTGCTGGTTGTCGACATCCTGCTGGGTTTCGAAGGTCTTTTGCAGGAGCGTGGAGAGGCGTTTGAGGACCACTTGCGCATTCTTGAGCGTCGCTTCGTCCTCCGCCTCCTTGGCCTTTGCCTGGTCGAGTGCGGCCTGATAGGGGCGAGGGTCGATCTCGGCAAGCAAGTCGCCTTGCTTGACCATCTGCCCCTGCTCGACCGGGACCTGGTCGACGACACCGGCGACACGGCTCGAGATGCTGACGCTGTTCAGCGGCGTCACCGTGCCGAGCCCGTATAGATAAAGTGGGAAATCGGCCTTCCGCACCGTGGCGACAGTGACCGGAACCTTGGGCGCGGGCTGCGCCGACGCCGCGCTCGCGGCAGCCTTTGCCTGGGCGTGGTTGCGCCATAGGCCATAGCCGCCGCCAAGCAGAATGAGTACGGCCAAAAGCACGATGCTCCGAGAGCGATGCTGCCGTTTGCGACTGGCTTGCTGCGTTGATGAAATGCTCATGATGCCGTCCACCTGCGGGCCAGAATACCTAGCCTTTTCAGGATGGTTGGAGGTTGGGATCGACCTCGTCGATCGGCGGGACAGTAGTCCTGTCGACGCTGCGCTGTCAGCTTACAGATCGGTCATGTTGCGCTGCGGCATTCAACGATGCGTGAGGCCGCCTTGACCGGACCATCGCGGCAAAATCAAATTTTGTTCATAGCCGGGGCTCGATCCGAAGCGACAATCAACTGCTCAAGCGGGAAACAGGAAAGCTGCACCCGTATCGAAAAACACCGGGCGACGAGACGATGCAAACCGCCGCGAGCGGCGTTCGCCGAAATGCACGCGATCATAGATGCGATCCGCTTACGCAAGCCGGAAGCGGCGGAGGCCGCGGCCCGGCGGCATGTGGAGACGGCTTGGCAAATCGCCCGCGACGCGCGTCGGTTGGGCACGCTTTAGGCGGCTTGTTTCAGCTCAATTCCGGTCGACGGGCTTGGAGCGCATGCGCGAAACCGTCTCGCGCTCGGCGCGCTTGGAGCGCAGTGGCGGCAAGCCGCGGTCGATGAGGTCCATGTCCTCAAGCACCATGTCGCCCATCCGCTTGAAGGCGATGTCGAGCGCCCCGGCGCGGTGCGCCGAGCGCAGGAAGCCGGCGAGGGCGCGGACAGGATGGTCCTGCGCCAGCGGCTCCTCTGGGAAGACGTCGCTTGCGGCGATGATATGGCCGCTCTTCACCGCCGCCATGAGTGCCGCGAAATCGACGACGCCGGCGCGGCTGAGCAGGATGAAGGCCGCGCCCTTGCGCATTTTGGCAAATGCGTCCGCGCCGAGGAAACCCTGGTTCTCGCTGGTGACCGAAGCGACGACGAAGACGAAATCGCTTTGCGACAACACCTCACCCAGCGAGGCCGGCTCGACGCCATTGTCGATCAGGATCGACGGCGGCAGCCACGGATCGTAGACCTTGGTGCGGGTGCGGAAGCCGGTCAGCAACCGGTTGAGCGCGCGGCCAAGATCGCCGAAGCCGATGATGCCGACATTGGCGCCGGAGAGAAGCCGCGCGGTCTGGTTGCCGTCGCCGCCCCAGAGCTCCTTGCCTTGCCGGAAGGCGAGATCGGCGTCGACGATGTTTCTGGCGAGATTCAGCGCCATGGCAATGCCGAGCTCCGCGACCGGCTCGGCAAAGACCAGGCCCGTGGTGACGACATGGATGCCGCGCGCAAACAGCGTCTCATAGGGCATGTTGTTGAGCAGGTTCGTCTCGACATTGAAGATGCAGCGCAGCGTCTTCAGCTTCTCCAGCGTCTCGGCTGAAATCGGCGGCTGGCCGATGATAAAACGCGCCTCGGCCAGAGTATCGGCGGGCAAGGCGGCAACGCCTTCCGGGGTGGTCTCGACAATGCGATAGTGTTTGCGCAGGCGCGCCAGCTGTGGCGGCGTGAAGATGAGCTCCAATGTGCGCGGTTCGGGCGCGCTGATGACCAGCGGCAAGGCTTTGTCGGGCATGTTTTTCCTCCGGGCGCGATTGGATCGCGTCAATCACGCATTCAAGTCTTACTCCCGATGAAACGATTTACAAGAACGAAAAATCGATTTATCGATTACAGTAGCGAGGCAGAAAATCGGCTGCCTGCCCTCGGGAGGAGGTCAATGGCACAACACCAAATCCGGCAGCGGCGTCCGTCGATCCACGACGTGGCAAGTCATGCCGGCGTGTCCGCGGCCACTGTCTCCAAGGTGCTGGCCGGCGTCACCACGGTCAAGCCGGAAAACGCGCAGCGTGTGTTTGACGCCGTCGAGCGTCTGGGTTACCGCGTCGATCCACTAGCCTCCGACATGCGTCGCGCCAAGCGCCGCATCATCGGCGCCATAATGCCCGAGTTCGAGAGCGAGTTCTTCGGCCAGATGGTCACCGAGCTCGAAGGCCTTGCCGAACAGCGCGGCTACACTTTGGTCGCCGCATCGAGCCGTGAATCCGAGGCGCGCGAGAAGGAAATCCTTGCCCGCATGCATGACTGGCGTGTTGCCGGCGTCGTGCTGGCGCCGGTGCGCAACGAGCATGGTCCGGCGGCCGCCTTCATGAAAGCCCACGGCATGACCGGCGTGCTGATCGACCGCGTCTTATCCGACGACGCCTTCGACACTGTATCGGCCGACAGCGCCTCCGCCAGCGCCGAGGTGGCGCGGATGCTGGTCGGTAAGGGCCACAGCCATATCCTGGTCATCGGCCTTGCCGAGCAGGCGGCGACCGTGCGCGCCCGCCTCGAGGGTTTTCGCGCGCAAGCGCTGGCGCTCAACCCATCGGTGCGCATCGACGTCATCACCTCGGAAGTCAGCGTCGAGCCGTTGAGGGCTTCGCTTCGCGATTACTTTGCCAGGGGCGAGCGGCCGACCGCCGTCTATTCGCTGCTCTTGAAGGGCACGCTCGTCGCGCTGTCCGAGTTCCGCCGGCGTGACTGGCATTGCCCGAACGACATCTCGCTGGTCGGCTTCGACGATGCGGAATGGATGCAGGTGACATGGCCGGCGATCGCCGCAGTGGTGCAGCCGGTGCGCCAGATCGCCAGCGAGGCGATGAACCTTTTGTTTCGCAGGGTCGAGGGCGCCGTGGGACCACCCACGGCGCGGCTCGAGCCCTGCCAGGTGTTGATGCGGGAATCCGTTGGCTCGCCAGGCAGCGGTCCGCATTCCGGGGGAGGAGACCGACAACAGCCCCCATTGTCGTGAACGGAAGCTAGCGCCGGCCCTGGCCGAGGCATCCGGCGCCAAGGATCAACGGAGGATCGAATGACATCGTATTTCTTGAAGATAAATCGATTAACCCTTGCCATGGGTGTCGCGCTTGCGTTTTGCGCCGTCGGTACCGCCAAGGCCGAGGACGGCGAATATGGCGTGCTGATGAAGACGCTGGCCAACCCGTTCTGGGGCGCGATGGCGCAGGGCGTCGCGGACGGCGCCAAGGAAGCCGGCGTGAAATACTTCCAGCAGGCGGCCGAGAGCGACCAGGCGGCCGAGCCGCAGCTCAACCTTTGCAACACGATGCTCGAGCGCAAGCCGGTGGCGATGATCACCGCCGCGATCAACTCGACCAACCTTCTGCCTTGCCTGAAGTCGGCGCAGGACGCCGGCATCAAGATCGTCGACCTCGACAACAATCTCGACCAGGCGGTGCTGGACAAGGAAGGCGTCAAGGTGACCTTCCATATCGGCTCCGACAACATCGCCGCCGGCGCGCAGGGCGCCGAATACCTCGCCAACAAGCTCGGCAAGGATGCCAAAGGTCCGGTGCTGGTGATCGAAGGCCTTTCCGGCAACATCACCGGCGAAAAACGCGCCAAGGGCTTTGCCGACAAGCTGGAGGAACTGGCGCCAGGGCTCGAAATCGTCGCCTCGCTGCCGGGCGACTGGGATCGCGGCAAGGCCGCCTCGATCGCCACCGACACGCTGACGGCGCATCCGGATCTCGTCGCCATCTTCTGCGCCAATGACGGTATGGCGCTGGGCGCCGTGGAATCCGTCTACGCCGCCGGCAAGGGTCCGCAGGTGACGATCATCGGCGTCGACGGCAATTCGGACGCGGTGAAGTCGATCAAGGAAGGCCGCCTCAACGCCTCGGTTGCGCAGCTTCCCTATCTGGTCGGCAAGCAGGCGGTCGAGAACGTCAAGAAGGCGCTGGCCGGCGAGAAGGTCGAGGACAGCATCGCCGTGCCCACGCTGGTGCTGACCAAGGGCGTGATCGACGCCGGCAAGGAGCCGATGCTGCAATATGTGAAGTGAGTAGGAAATAGGCAGTAGGCAGTAGGCAAGTAAGCGGTTCGTGCCGCTCGGATCGCTCTCCTATTTTCCCTACTGCCTAAGCCCTACTGCCTACTGCCTTACTGCCCTCTCTCAAGGTGCAAAGACATGGCTTCTGAACAGCCCGGCTTCTGGGCTCGGGTGCAGCGCGCATCCGTCGAAAGGCTCCACATCAGACTTGAGTCGCTGGTGGTGCTTTTGGCGCTGAGCACGGCGATGGCGCTGCTGTCGCCCTATTTCCTGTCGCTCAGCAATTTCCTCAACATCCTGCTCGCGACCTCGACGATCGGCGTGCTGGCGATCGCCGCCACTTTCGTCATCGGCTCGGGCGGGCTCGATCTGTCGCTCGGCTCGGTGATGGGTCTTGCGGGCGTGGCCGGCGCCTTCGTCGCCGTCAATCTCGGCTGGCCGTCGGTGCTGGCGGTGCTGGCCTGTATCCTCGCAGGCGGCATTGCCGGCTATATCAACGGGCAATTGGTGACCCGCGCCTTCGTGCCGGCGTTCATCGTCACGCTTGGGATGCTTGGCCTTGCGCGCGGCCTGGCGCTGGTGATCTCTCAGGGCAGGGCGATCTACGGCTTGCCGCCGGAGATCGTCTATATCGGACAGGGCAGGCCGTTTGGCATTCCCATGCCGGTGATCATACTGGTGCTGACGGCGATCGTCGCGCATGCGGTGCTTGCCTATACCCGCTTCGGCCGCCACACACTGGCGCTGGGCGACAGCGAGGGCGCGGCGCGCGCCGCAGGCATACGCGTCGAGCACCACCGCCGCATCATCTATACGCTGTCCGGCGCGCTGGCCGGGCTTGCCGGCTTGCTGTTCACCGCCCGCGTCAATGCCGGCGACCCGACCGCCGGTATCAACTACGAGCTTACCGCGATCACGGCGGCGATCATCGGCGGCACCAATCTGTTCGGCGGCCGCGCCTCGATCCTCGGCACGATGATCGGCGCGCTGATCATGGGCGTGCTGCAGAACGGGCTGACGCTGCTTGCCGTGCAATCCTACTACCAGCAGATGGCGATCGGCGCGGTGCTGATCCTCGCGGTCTTCATCGACCAATACCAGGTGCGGAAGGAGTCGCGCGTATGACCCTGCTCTCGCTCCACAACATCCGCAAGAGTTTTGGCGCGGTCGACGTGCTGCATGGCGTCGACCTTTCGGTCGCAGCCGGCGAGGTGGTCGGGTTGGTCGGCGACAATGGCGCCGGCAAGTCGACGCTGATGAAGACCATCACCGGCATCTACCGTGCCGACACCGGCTCGATCGAGTTCGACGGCAAGGATATCCTGGCGCTGGACCCCGGTCAGCGGCGGCGCCTCGGCATCGAAATGATCTACCAGGATCTTTCTTTGGCCAAGCAACAGGACGTGGCGTCGAACATCTTCCTCGGTCGCGAACCGACGAAAAGGCTGTTCGGCCTGTTCCCCGGCTTCGTCGACAAAAGCGAGATGGATCGCCAAGCGTCGAAAATGATCGAGCGGCTGGGTGCGCATCTGCCGTCGATAAACCGGTCGGTCGGTTCGTTCTCCGGCGGCCAACAGCAGACGGTGGCGATCGCGCGGGCGCTCACCTTCAATCCGAAGCTCGTCATCATGGACGAACCGACTGCGGCGCTTGCCGTGCGCGAGGTGCAGAGCGTGCTCGATCTCATCCGGCGGCTGAAGTCGGAAGGGATCGCCGTCATCCTGATCTCACACCGGCTGAACGACGTGCTGTCGGTCACCGATCGCATCGTTGTGCTGCGCCACGGCAGGGCGGATGCCGATCTCGTCACCGCCAACACCAACATGAACGAAGTCGTTAGCCGCATCGTCGGCGGCGGCGATACGGCCGCAGCGGCGGCGCATGAGCAACGAGGCTGACATGAACACCTTCGGACTGCACACTTTCGCCATCGCGCCGGTCTGGGACCTCGCCCGCATCGAGCCGCAGATGGACCGGCTCAAGGAATACGGCATCGGCCTGATGGAGATCCCTTTGCTTCGGCCTGAGGAGATCGACACCAAGCGGACGCGTAGCTTTGCCAATCACTACGGTGTTGAACTGGTCCCCTCGCTCGGCCTGCCGCGCGCGCTCGATGTGGTCGAACGGCCGGCCGAGGCGCTGGATTTCCTCGAGCCGGCTTTCCGGGTCTGCAACGAGGTCGGCGCCGAGGCGCTCGGCGGGGTCACCTACGGCACGATCGGCAAGACCACCGGCCGCGCCCCGACGCAGCGCGAGATCGACGGCATGTGCCGTTTCCTCGAACGCGCGGCGAAGGCGGCGAAGTCGCGCGGCTTGAAGCTCGGCATCGAGCCCTGCAACCGCTACGAGACGCATCTGATCAACCGCGGCGTCGACGCGGCGCGCATCATCGAGCGCGTCGGCGCCGACAACATCTTCATCCATCTCGACACCTACCACATGCATATCGAGGAGGAGAGCTTCGCTTCCGGTTTCGAGGCGGCGGCGCCTTATCTCGGCTATGTGCATGTGTCGGAGGCAAATCGCGGCGTGCCGGGTCGCGGCATGCTCAACTGGGCGGCCTGCATGAAGGCAATCGCCGACATCGGCTATCAGGGCGCGATCACGCTCGAAAGCATGAACCATGTCGATGTCGACATCGCCGGCGGGCTCGCGGTGTGGCGGCCGGTGGCGGAAGATCCGCGCGACGTCATCGAGGTTGGCCTGCCGTTCCTGCGCGAGGAGGCGAAGAAGGCGGGGCTGACGCTGGGGTGAGCTCATATCTTCCTTCCCCCACACAAGGGGAGAAGGGAAAAAGCAGGCGCCTCTCAGAACGGATAGTGCTGTCCGGGATCCTCGATCGTCACCCAGCGCAGGTCGGTGAATTCGGCGATCGAGGCCTTGCCGCCGAAGCGGCCGTAACCCGAGCCCTTGACGCCGCCGAACGGCATCTGCGCCTCGTCGCCGACGGTCGGGCCGTTGATGTGGCAGATGCCGGCCTGGATGAGCGCCGCGACGGCGAGCGCGCGGCGGATGTCGCGGCTGAAGACGGCCGACGACAGGCCGTATTCGGTGTCGTTGGCGACGCGCACCGCCTCGTCCTCGCCTTTCACGCGAATGACCGGCTTCACCGGACCGAAGGATTCTTCCGCATAGACGCGCATGGCGGGCGTCACGTGATCGAGAAGTGTGGCTTCCACGACCGTGCCGGTGCGCTTGCCGCCGGCCGCGAGCGTGGCTCCCTTCGCGGTCGCGTCGGCGATCAGTTCTTCCATCTTGTCCGCCGCTTGGCTGCTGATCAGCGAGCCGAGCACGACATGGCCGCGCGGGTCGCCGGCCGCCAATTGCGAAGCGCGGGCGGCGAGCTTGGAGACGAATTCGTCTGCGATCTTCTCATCGACGATCAGCCGTTCGGTCGACATGCAGATTTGGCCCTGATGCATGAAGGCGCCGAAGGTTGCGGCATTGACCGCCGCGTCGATGTCGGCGTCGTCCAGCACGACCAGGGGCGCCTTGCCGCCGAGCTCGAGCAGGGCCGGCTTAAGATGCCGCCCGGAGAGCTCGGCGATGATGCGGCCGACCTTGGTCGAGCCGGTGAAGTTGACACGCTTCACCGCCGGGTGTGCGATCAGCGTCTCGACGATTGCCGCCGCGTCCTTCGGGTCGTTGGTGAGGACATTGACCACGCCCTTGGGCAGGCCAGCCTCGACCAGCACCTGGCCAATCAGGCGGTGCGTGCCTGGGCACATTTCGGAGGCCTTCAGCACGACCGTGTTGCCGCAGGCGAGCGGCATGGCGAGCGCGCGCGTGCCGAGGATGACAGGCGCGTTCCATGGCGCGATGCCGAGGCACACGCCCGCCGGCTGGCGGATCGCCATGGCAAGCGTGCCGGGCTTGTCGGACGGAATAACCTCGCCGGAGATCTGCGTGGTCATCGCCGCCGCTTCGCGCAGCATGTTCGACGCCAGCATGACGTTGAAGCCGGCCCAGGGGCCAGTGGCGCCAGTCTCTTCCATCATCAGTTTCGTGAACTCGCCGACCTTGGCAGCCATGACGTCGGCTGCCTTGGAAAGCAGCGCCCGGCGTTCGCCAGGCCCGGTCTTCGACCAGGCATCGAAGGCAGCGGCCGCGGCATCGGCGGCCGCGTTGGCGTCGGCGACGCTTGCGGCAGCGGCGCGCGTCGCGAGCTTGCCGGTGAATGGGTCCAGGCGCTCATAGGAGGCTTTGCCGGTCGCCGCCGTCAATCAGAAGTCCGATGTCCATGGGTTTCTCCTCGCTCGCGATCGGGCGTTGCAGATTGTCTCAGAAGCCGAGCACTTCGGCGTTTATTGATGCTTCGAGGCCGCCGTCGACCGGCACATTGGCGCCGTTGATCCAGCGTGCTCCATCCGAGCACAGGAACAGCACCACAGGCGCGATGTCGCCCGATGTGCCGGCGCGGCCGACCCGCGCGATATCGCTGTCGACGCGGGCATCGCCAAGCACGCTGCGGAATTGCTTGAGGATCGGCGTCTCCACTGGGCCGGGACTGACCGCGTTGACGCGGATGCCACGGCTCTTGAACAGTTCCTGATGCGCGGCGCGGAAGGTCCACAGGAGCAAAAGCTCCTTCGAGACAGGATAGCCTTCCTCGTTCTTCACCGCATGGTCGGCGATCACCTTGGCGACATCGGGAAAGCCTTCGATGCTGACCATCGAGGCGGCGCGGTTCAGATTGGCGCGCCAGGCATAGCCGGCGATGGAGGCGACGTTGACGATGGCGCCGCCTTCGCGAAGCCTTGGCGCCAGCGCCTCGGAAAGCGCGCGAAGGCCGTAGAAGTTGACGGCGAGCGTCGGCGCGGCACCGGTGTTGCCGGAGAGGCCGGCGACGTTGCAGAGCGCGTCGAGGCGTTGCGGCAGCCGCGCGGCGAGATCGTCGACGCCGGCCTTGGACGAGATGTCGGCCTGGACGAAGACGCCCTGGTGGCCGGCCGGCTCGCGCAAATCGACGCCGATCACTTCGGCGCCGAGCTGGCCCGCCAGCTCCGCGGTGCGGGCGCCGATACCCGAGGCGACTCCGGTGATGAGGATCGTCTTGCCGAACAGGATGCTCATGCCTTCTCCCGAGAATTGGTGGTCTGCAGCGGCGAAGCAATCTCGCCGGTCGGATTTGATGCCCCCGCGGGAAGCCTGACGCGGTAACCGACCGACAGCAGTCGCCAGCCAAACCGCTCCTCGAGCGTGCCCCAGAGGCCTCGCGGCAAGAGCAGCGAGAAGACCAGCGCCGTAGCGCCGAGCCCGATCAGGTACCAGACGCCGGTGCCGCCGAACCAGGTTTCGATGAGGAAGAAGAGCAGCGCGCCGAGGATGGCTCCCTCGAAGGTGCCGATGCCGCCGACCAGCACCATGAAGATCATGTAGGCCGTCCACTGCACGCTGAAATAGGTCTTTGGCTGGAAGGTGATGGCGGTCGCCAGCCACAGCGCGCCGGCGACGCCGATGCCGAAGGCGGCAAGTACGAAGAGCAGCCGCTTGGTGCCGGTGACGCGCACGCCGACGGAGGCTGCCGCATCCTCATTGTCGCGGATGGCGCGGATGGCCGCACCGGTGCTGCCGCGCAGCAGGCCGAAGAGGATCGCGAGCAGCGCCGTCATCGATGCCAGCGCCAGCCAGTAGATGGTCAGCCTGCGTGTCGATGCATCGTAGACGTTGAGCGAGATCAGCGACGTGCCGGTCTCGCCCTGGATCAGCCGATCGAGATTGACGAGCAGGTGAGTAAGGGCGGCGATCACCCACATGCCGATGGCGAACTCGCCATTCTTCAAGCGCAGCATGAACAGCGAGATCGGCCAGGACACCGTGCCGACAATGACCGCCGAGATGAAGAGCGAGACGAACGGATTGAGCCCGGCATTGGCGAGCCGGATGGCGAAATAGGCGCCGAGCCCGAAGAACACCTGCTGGCCGACCGACACCAGTCCGCCGAAGCCGGCGAGCGCGTTCCACATGGCGGCGAGGATCACATAGATGAACAGCGCGGTCATGCGGTCGACGGCGCCGGCGGACAGGAACTGCGGTGCGATGGCGAGCAGCAGGATGACGGCCGCCACGCCGATGCCGGCAAAGCGCGAGGCGGCGGTGCCGCGCTCGATGACAGGGGAGGCGGCGCTCATGATGCCTTCCCCGTGGAGATGCGCAGCAAGCCGCGCAGGCCGAGGCCTGAGGTGTAGAGGCGGATGAACAGAACGATCAGGAAAGCGACATGACCGCCGATGAGAAAACCTTGCGGATGTATCTTGGCGCCGAGCGTCTGGGCGAGCGCGAGGACGATGCCGCCGATCAGCGTTCCCCAGAGCGAACCGGCGCCGCCGATCACGGCCGCCTCGAAGGCGAACAGAAGTTGCGTGGCGCCGGCGTAGGGATCGAAGGTGGCGCGCATCCCGAGGAAGGCGCCGGCGAGACCGACGGTGACCATGGCGATCGCCGCGGCGATGGCGTTGGCGCGACGCGCATCGACGCCGACCAGCCCCGCCGTATCAGGGTCTTCCGAAGTCGCACGGATCGAGCGGCCGAGCCCGGTGCGGGTCAGAAACAACTGCAGTCCGCCGAGCAGGACGACGGCGGCGACGAAGATGATGACCGCGAGCTTGCCGACATAGATGCTGCCCGGCCATTCCCAGGAATCGTAGGACAGGCTGCCTATGAAAGGCGCCAGCGAGCGCGTGTCGGCGCCGAATTGTTCGAACAGCACATTGTCGATGACGATGGCGAGACCGAAGGTGGTGAGGATCGGCAGCAGCGCGCCACCGCGCGCGCTGCGCTCGAGCAGGAAGCGCTGCAAGGCCCAGCCGATCGCCGCCATCAACGGCAGCACGATGAGCAAGCCGAGGAAGGGCGGGATGTGGAAGCGCGAGGCGAGCAGCCACAGCGCGAAGGCCGACAGCACGGCGAGGCTGCCATGCGCAAGGTTGATGATGCGCATCACCGAGAACATGAAGGAGAGGCCGCAGGCGATCAGCGCGTAGTAGCCGCCGAGCAGGATGCCCTGGACGATCTGGTTCATCATGCCGGCACGCCTGTGGCGCCTTTCCGGTGCAGGCCGAAATAGGCTTTGGTCACCTCGTCGCGCGAAACGGTCTTGCTGTCGCCGGCGAGCGCGATCCGGCCCTCCAGCATGCAGATGACCTTGCTGGAGACGGAGAGTGCGCGGTTGAGGTCCTGTTCGACGAGGATGATCGTCGTGCCGGAACTGATCAGCCCCTGCAGCGAGGCATAGACGCGATCGACGACCAGCGGCGACAGGCCGAGCGAGACTTCGTCGAGCAGGAGGAGGTCGGGATTGCTCATCAGCGCGCGGCCGATCGCCGTCGCCTGCTGCTCGCCGCCCGAGAGATGCCCGGCCTTGGCGTGGCGGCGCGGTTTGAGGTTGGGGAAGGTTTCGAGCACGCGCTCGACGCTCCACTCGCCGGGACGACCGGCGCTGCGGCCAAGCAGGAGGTTTTCCTCGACCGTCATCTGCACGAAGAGCCGCCGGCCCTCGGGCACCAGGGCGATGCCCTTGCGGACACGTTCATGCGAAGGCACGCCGGAAAGGTCGGCGCCGTCGAAGACCACGCGGCCGGAGGCTGCCTGATGCGCGCCGGCGATTGCCCTGAGCAATGTCGTCTTGCCCGCGCCGTTGGCGCCGACCAGGGCCAGCGTCTCGCCGCGTTCGACGCCGAAGCTGGCGCCGCGCACTGCTTGAAGCAGGCCATGCCGGACAACGAGATCCTCGACCGACAGCAGGCTCATTTCGGGCCTCCGCCGAGATAGGCGCTGATCACCTGCGGGTCGGCCATCACCGCGTGCGGCTCGCCGTCGGCGATGACCTTTCCGGCATCCATGCAGATCAGCCGCTCGGCCACCTGCAACAGGATGTGGACGATGTGCTCGATCCAGACGATGCCGATCTTGCGGCGGCGCAATTCGCGGATGGTCTCGACGAGTTCGCTGGCCTCGCCGTCGGTCAGGCCGCCGCCGATCTCGTCGAGCAGAAGCAGCGTTGGTTTTGCGGCGAGCGCGCGCGCCAGTTCCAGCCGCTTGCGGTCGAGCAGGCCGAGCGTCTCGGCGCGCCGGTTGGCGACGCCAAGCATGCCGCACAGCCTCAGCGAGCCGAGCGCTTCCTCATAGGCCTCGTCGCGGCCGAGCCCGGCACCATGCGAGGCGGCGACGAAGACATTCTCGAAAGCGGTCATGCCGCCGAAGGGTTTCGGCACCTGGTGGGTGCGCACCAGGCCCAGCCGGCAGCGCCGCGTTGCCGGCAAGGCAGTCACGTCATCGCCTCGGAAGGCGATCGTTCCGGCGCTCGGCGGATAGGCGCCGGAGAGCACGCTGAGCAGCGTGGTCTTGCCGGCGCCGTTGGGGCCGACGATGCCGACCGCCTCGTCGGCGCCCATGGCGAAGTCGATGTCGTCGAGCACCACAAGCGCGCCGAAGCGCTTGTGGATGCCGGCGGCGCTGAGGATCGCACCGTTGGGCATGGCGTTCACGATGCGGTCCCTCGACAGATCAGCCGTTGTAAGGCTGGAGCTTGGCCTCGATCGGCACGTTCGGGTCGGTGGCGTGCTCGGTCACGACATAGTCGAGCGGGAATTTCGAGCCTTCCTTGGCTGCGACCCATTGCGTGCCGATGATCGGGCCGGGCGAGACATTGGGGACCGGGCCGCTTGTGAAATCGACCTTGCCGCCCATGGTCTCGGTCTTGAGCGTGCTCAGCGCCTTGGCGACAGCCGCCTTGTCCTTGGCGTTGGCGCTTGCCTTAAGAGCTGCGAAGCCGGCGTCGAGCAGCGACATCGAGGCGCCGAGCTGCTGTGTCCACTGCTTGCCGCTCGCCGTCTCGTAACCGTCGGCAAGCTCGGTGCCGGAGACGCCGGTCAGCGGCGACTTGTAGGGGAAGGCCTTGTGCCAATAGGCGGCGCTTGAAATCTTCATGCCGAGGTCGCCGAGCGCCTCGATGTCGGACGGGAACAGGCCGGTCTTGGCGACCTGGGCGATCTTGATCTGCCGGGTCAGGCCTTGCTGCGCGGCCTGGCGCCAGAAGGCGGCGAAGTCGGGCGGGATCGGGAAGGAGTTGAAGATCTCGACGCCTTCCTGCTTGAACAGCGCGATCTGCGAGGAATAGTCGGTGGTGCCGGTCTCGTAAGCGCCGGGATCGACGATGGTGAAACCCTGCTTGGCGAGCAACGGCGCCAGATGGGCGCGGATGGCGTTGCCGTCGGCGTCGTTGGGGTACATGACGCCGACCTTCTTGTTGGTCTCGATCAGGTTCCACTGCGAGATATAGGCCTTGAAGAATTCCTCGACGCCGAAGCCGAAATGATAGGTCCATTTGAACGGCGAGGGCTGGCCCGGTTTGGCGCCTCGGCCGAAATACCAGGCCTCCCAGGGCATGACCGTCGACAGGCAAGGCACGCCGGCTGCCTCGCAGGCGTCCGCCACCGGATTGATGACCTCCGGCGTCGAGACCGTGAGCATCAGGTCGATGGCCTGGTTGTTGATCAGGTCCTTGGCGAGCTGGCCGGCGCGGGACGGATCCGACTGGGTGTCCTGGTCGACAATCTCGACGCTGTATTTCTTGCCGCCAAGCTCGATGCCGTTGGCCAGGGCCTTGCGGGCAAGATCCAGCACGTAACCGTCGGTCTCGCCGAAGCCGGCGAGCGGGCCGGTGCGCGGGCTGACGAAGCCGACCTTGAGCGTGTCGGCGGCTTGCGCGAAGGCGGTGCTGCGGCCGAATGCCAGTGCGGCGCCGCCGGCCACCGAAGTGGCGATGAACTGGCGCCGTGAAATGCCCGACAGAGCGGGTTTGCTGCCGATAATATGAGACATCTGCTCCTCCCTCAGTCGCCGTTCGACGCGGCGGCAAACGGGTCTTCCGTTTGCGGCCGGACGGCACGGCTTTCGATCCTCCGAAGGCCACATTGCACTAGCGGTTTGGTTCGGTAAAATGATATTTTACGGTGTTTCATTAACCCCTGGGTTAGTGGAATTCGAACCGATAAGCCGATCGTCAGGCGTGGTGCCGTGCTGCCTCGCGGATCGTCTGCAACAGGATGGTGAAGGCGGGCGAGGGCGCGGTGTCGGTGCGCATGGTCAGGCCCACCGGCCCCTTGGTCTCCGCCGTATCCACCGGCAAGGCGACGAAGGCGCCGCTGGCGATCTCATTGGCGACCACGCCCGCCGAGATGATCCATACCGCGTTGCTCTGGCGCATGAAGGAGCGGCCGAAGGAATCGGAAACGGTTTCGATTTCCGTGGCGGGCGCGGTCATGCCGTTGGTTATGAAAAGCCGGTCGACGAAAGGCCGGATGACGGATTCCCGCGTCGGCATCAGGACGGGAAACTCGTCGAGCCGCGCGAAGATGTCGGCGTCCGGCTCGGCCAGGGGATGTCCGGCCCGCACCACGAACAGCACCTGCTCGGAATAAAGGTGCTCGAAGAAGAAGCCGGTCATGTGCTCCGGCGCCGCGAGGCGGCCGACGACGAGATCGAGCGCGCCGACGCGCAGCTGTTCGAGCAGCACCGCATTCTCTCCGGTGACGATCTTGAGCGCGGCGCCGGTGTTTTCCTCGAGGAACAGGTTCATGGCGAGCGGCATGACCCGCGCCGATACGGTCGGCAGCGCGCCGATGCGGATCGGGTCGCGATTGAGGGCGCCGTCCTGGCGCACGGAATCGACGCCGCGTTTCAGCGCCGAAATCGCCGAGCCGGCATGTCCAAGGAAGATTTCGCCGAGACGCGTGACACGGATACCGCGCCCGTCGCGCTCGACCACGGCGACGCCGAGCGCTTCTTCGAGCTCACGCAAGGTCTTGGTCACGGCCGGCGCGCTGATATGCAGGAAGTCGGCCGCGCGCGCGACGCTGCCTTGCCGCGCGACTTCGAGAAACGCCTGAAGATGGCGGAAGCGGATCCGGCTTTCGGCCATGGTTCGATAACCTCAGAGTTAATGAAACGCCGCAAAATATCATTTTACCGAACCAAACCGCTCGTGCAATGTGGCTTCGGAGGATCGAAATCGTGCCATTCGTCAGCATAGGCGGCGTCACGCTGCATCACCGCCATATCGAGGCGCCCGGCACGTCGCGTCCGATCGTCTTCATCAATTCGCTGGGCACCGATTTCCGCATCTGGGACGACGTCGTCGCGCGGCTTGCTGGTGAAATGCCGATGCTGGTCTACGACAAGCGCGGCCACGGATTGTCGGACTTCGGCGGCGGCGTACGTTCCATCGACGACCATGTTGATGATCTGGCCGCCCTCATCGACCATTTCGGTTTCGACAAGGTCGTGCTCTTCGGCCTGTCCGTCGGCGGCATGATTGCGCAGCGGCTCTATACCCGCCATCCCGAATGTGTAGAGGCTCTGATCCTCAGCGACACGGCGCACAAGATCGGCACCGCCGAAAGCTGGAACACGCGCATCGCGACTGTCGAGCGCGACGGCATCGAGGCGATCGCCGAAGGCATCATGAAAGTGTGGTTCACGCCGCAATTCCATGCCAAGCGTGCGGCGGACCTGGCCGGCTGCTGCAACATGCTGACCAGGCAGGCACTGCCTGGTTACATCGGCACATGCATGGCGGTGCGCGATGCCGATTTCACCGACAGCGCGCGACGCATCGCGGTGCCGACGCTTTGCATCGTTGGCGACCAGGACGGTTCGACGCCGCCGGATCTTGTCCGCTCGCTGGCCGGAATGATCCCCGGCGCACGCTTCGAAGTGATCCGCGATGCCGCGCATATACCGTGCATCGAGCAGCCCGAAGCGCTCGTCACTCTGATCCGCGATTTCGTCGCCTCATTGCCTGAGGGAAAGTCTGCTCATGGATGATGTCACGAAGAACCGCTACCGTACCGGGCTCGAGGTCCGCCGCTCCGTGCTCGGCAGTCCGCATGTCGACCGCGCCGAGGATGCAGCGACCGATTTCGACCGGCCGTTCCAGCAGTTGATCACCGAAGCCGCCTGGGGAACGGTATGGGCGCGACCCGGCTGGTCGAAGCGCGAGCGCTCGATCGTGACGCTGGCGCTGCTTGCAGCGCTCGGCCATGACGAGGAAGTGGCCATGCATGTGCGCGCCACCGCCAATACGGGCGCCTCGCGCGACGACATCTGCGAGGCCTTCCTGCATGTCGCGATCTATGCCGGCGTGCCGGCCGCCAACCGCGCCTTCAAGATCGCCAAGCAGGTGTTCGCGCAGATGGACGGAGCCGATCATGGCTGAGGCCGGCTCCAACCAGGCGCCGGAAACCGGCGCCTTCTTCCAGCGCGACCGCCGATGGCATCCGCCGGCGTTGACGCCGAACTACAAAAGCTCGGTGCTGCGTTCGCCGCAGAAAGCGCTGCTGTCGTTCGACAACACGCTGTCGGAATTGACCGGCCCGGTGTTCGGGCATGCGATGCTCGGCGAGCTAGACAACGACCTGATCCACAATTTCGCCAGACCCGGCGAGAGCGCCATCGGCGAGCGCATCATCGTTCATGGACGCGTGCTGGACGAGCGCGGCAAGGGCGTTCCTGGCGTGCTGCTCGAATTCTGGCAGGCCAATGCAGGCGGCCGCTACCGTCACAAGAAGGACGGGTATCTTGCGCCGCTCGATCCGAATTTCGGCGGCTGCGGCCGCACCATCACCGGCGAGGACGGCGGCTACGCGTTTCGCACCGTCAGGCCCGGACCGTATCCCTGGCCGAACGGGCCGAACGACTGGCGGCCGGCGCACATCCATTTTTCCGTATTCGGCCACGGCTTCGCGCAGCGGCTGATCACGCAGATGTATTTCGAGGGCGATCCGCTGATCTGGCGTTGTCCGATCGTCGGCGGCATTTCCAACAAGGTCGCGGTTGAGGCGCTGATCGCGGCGCTCGATATGCAGTCGACCATCCCGATGGACGCGCTTGCCTACAAGTTCGACATCGTGCTGCGCGGGCGACGCTCGACGCTGTTCGAGAACAGGCCGGAGGGCAATTGATGACGCAGTCGCTCGACCGGCTGAAGGAGAGCCCTTCGCAGACCGCCGGCCCTTATGTGCATATCGGGCTGACGCCCAATTTCTGCGGTATAGGCGGCGTCTACGCGAGCGACCTCGGTTCGGCGATGGTCAACGGTGAGACCAAGGGCGAGCGCATCGAGTTGCGCATCCGCGTGCTCGACGGCACCGGCACGCCGCTCAAGGACGCGCTGGTCGAGATCTGGCAGGCGGATGCCGAGGGGCTCTACAATTCACCGGCCGAGATGCGCGGCGCCGCCGATCCAAACTTCCAGGGCTGGGGCCGGCAGCCGACCGACATGGAAACGGGCGTCTGCCTGTTCCGGACGATCAAGCCGGGCCGGGTGCCGTTCCGCGACGGGCGACTGATGGCGCCGCATATCACGCTGTGGATCGTGGCACGCGGCATCAATATCGGCCTGCACACCAGGCTCTACTTCTCCGACGAGGAGAAGGCCAATGCCGAGGATCCTATCCTTGCGCGCATCGAGCATCGCCTGCGCGTGCCGACGCTGATCGCCGAGCGTCAGGGCAATACCTACGTCTTCGATATCCATTTGCAGGGCGAAAAGGAGACGGTCTTCTTCGACAGCTGACCGTGGCCGCCATGACCGTTTCGCCCTTCGATCACCCGCTGCTTTCCGGCCTGCTCGGCGACGAAGAGGCGGCCAGGTATTTTTCCGTCGAAGCCGACATCGCTGCGATGCTCGCTTTCGAGCGGGCACTGGCCGAGGCGGAAGCCGAGTGCGGCGTCATTCCACGTGATGCCGCGGCAGCGATCGTGAAAGCACTGGGATCGTTCCGGCCGGATACGACCAAGCTGAAGGCGGGCGTCGCCAAGGACGGTGTGGTGGTGCCGGAGTTGGTGCGCCAGATCAAGGCTGCTGTCGGAGCGCCGCACGATACGCACGTTCATTTCGGCGCGACCAGCCAGGATGTCATCGATAGCTCACTGGTGCTCAGGCTGCGCGGCGCGGTCGACCATATCGGCCTGCTGCTCGGCGAGAACATCGTGCGCCTCACCGGGCTGGAACTGGACTTCGGGAGCCGCGAGCTCATGGCGACGACGCGCATGCAGCCGGCAATACAAATAACTGCGCGCGATCGGGTCGTTTCGTGGCGGGTGCCGCTTGAGCGTCACCAGGAGCGCTTGAAAGAGCTCTCGGGTCGGTTGCTAGTGGTTCAGTTCGGCGGCGCCGCAGGCACGCTGGAAAAGCTCGGCGGCAAGGCCGGCGCGGTGCGCGCCGCGCTTGCCGCCAAGCTCGGTCTTGACGATGCGCCGCAATGGCATAGTCAGCGCGATACGCTTGCCGAATTCGCCGGCTGGCTGTCGCTGGCGACCGGCGGTCTCGGCAAGTTCGGACAGGACGTCGCGCTGATGGCGCAGACGGGCTCCGAGATCAAGCTGTCCGGCGGCGGCGGTTCCTCGGCCATGCCGCACAAGCAGAATCCGGTGAAGGCGGAAGCATTGGTGGCGCTGGCGCGCTTCAACGCCACGCAGCTCTCCGGGATGCATCAGGCACTGGTGCATGAGCAGGAGCGCTCGGGCGCGGCCTGGACGCTGGAATGGCTCATCCTGCCGCAGATGGTCGTGGCGACCGCGGCCGCGCTCAGGCTTGCGGCCGAGTTGGCCGGACAGATCGAGAGCCTCGGTCATTGATGCGCACACGGGTCGCCATCATTGGGTCCGGACCGTCCGGCCTGCTGCTCGGTCAGTTGCTCGCCACCATTGGCGTCGAGACGATCATGCTTGAACGGTCGAGCCGCGAGCATGTGCTTGGACGTGTGCGCGCAGGTGTGCTCGAACAGGGCACGGTCGACCTGCTCGGCCAAGCGGGCGCGGCGGACAGGCTGCACGCCCAGGGCCTGCCGCATGCCGGCATCTCGCTCGCCTTCGATGGCCGCGCGCATCGCATCGACATGACAACGCTTACGGGCGGCAAGCATGTCACCGTCTATGGCCAGACCGAGGTGACGCTCGATCTGATGCAGAAGCGCGAAGCGGCGGGACTCCCGACCGTCTTCGAAACATCGAATGTCGCGCTGCATGATTTCGGCAGCGCGTCGCCCTTCGTCACCTACGACAAGGACGGCCTCACGCATCGCATCGACTGCGACTTCATCGCCGGCTGCGACGGCTACCACGGCGTCAGCCGCAAATCGGTGCCGGAAGGCGCTCTGAAGACGTTCGAGCGGCAATACCCATTCGGCTGGCTGGGCGTGCTGGCGGAGGTGCCTCCGGCCGACCACGAACTGGTCTATGCCAATCACGAGCGCGGTTTTGCGCTCTGCTCGATGAGGTCGCCGCAGCGCAGCCGCTACTATGTGCAGGTTCACGCCGACGAGCGCGTCGAGGCCTGGTCCGACGACCGGTTCTGGGACGAGTTGCGCGCGCGCCTGCCGCCGCGGATAGCGGCCGCCGTCACCACTGGGCCGTCCTTCGAGAAGTCGATCGCGCCGCTGCGTTCCTTCGTCGCCGAGCCGATGCGCTTCGGCAGGCTGTTCCTGGTCGGAGACGCCGCCCATATCGTGCCGCCGACCGGCGCCAAGGGCCTCAACCTCGCTGCCAGCGACGTGCGCTATCTGTTTGCCGGACTTCGCGAATTCTACAACGGGAAGTCAGAGGCCGGGCTCGACGCCTATTCGTCAAAAGCGCTGGCGCGAGTCTGGAAAGCGGTGCGCTTCTCCTGGTGGATGACGACGATCCTGCACCGTTTTCCCGAGACAGGCGAGTTCGGCCAACGCATCCAGGAAGCCGAGCTCGACTATCTCGTGCATTCCAAGGCTGCTTCCACGGCATTGGCCGAAAACTACGTCGGTCTGCCCTATTGATCCGCCTGGGCGGTCAGACCCGCTCCAGTGCGATGGCGATGCCCTGGCCGACGCCGATGCACATGGTGGCCAAAGCCAGCTTGCCGCCGCGCTCGCGCAGCTCGAGCGCCGCCGTGCCGGTAATGCGGGCGCCGGACATGCCGAGCGGATGACCGAGCGCGATCGCGCCGCCATTGGGGTTCACATGCTCCGCCTTCTCGGAAATTCCGACTTGGCGGAGCACGGCGATGCCCTGGGAGGCGAAGGCTTCGTTCAATTCGATGACGTCGAACTGTTCGGGTGTCAGGCCGAGGCGGGCGCAAAGCTTCTTCGTCGCCGGCGCCGGTCCGATGCCCATGATGCGCGGCGCCACACCGGCGACGGCACCGCCGAGGATACGGGCGATCGGCGTCAGGCCATGCCTCTTCGCGGCTGCCTCGGACGCGATGATGAGAGCGGCAGCGCCGTCATTGACGCCGGAAGCGTTGCCGGCAGTGACGCTGCCGCCCTGGCGGAACGGCGTCGGCAGTTTGGCCAGCGTCTCGATGGTGGTGCCAGCGCGGGGGTGTTCGTCCTTCACGACGATGATCGCGTCGCCTTTCCTTTGCGGGATGGTCACCGGCGTGATCTCCTTCGCCAACCGGCCATTGGCTTGCGCGGCGACCGCCTTGTCCTGGCTGCGTACCGCGAAGGCGTCCTGGTCGGTTCTGCTGACGGAAAAATCCTCGGCGACGTTCTCGCCGGTCTCGGGCATGGAGTCGACGCCATACAGCTTCTTCATCAGCGGGTTGACGAAGCGCCAGCCGATGGTGGTGTCGTAAATCTCGGCATTGCGCGAGAAGGCGGTGTCGGCCTTCGGCATGACGAAGGGCGCGCGGCTCATCGATTCGACGCCGCCGGCAATCATCAGCTTGGCCTCGCCTGATTTGATGGCGCGCGCGGCGATGGTGACGGCATCCATGCCCGAGCCGCACAAACGGTTGACGGTCGAACCTGGAATGTCCTGCGGGAGGCCGGCAAGCAGCAGCGCCATGCGCGCCACATTGCGATTGTCCTCGCCGGCCTGGTTGGCGCAGCCATAGATGACGTCATCGACGGCCGCCCAGTCGACGCCGGCATTGCGCTCGACCAGCGCCTTCAACGGAATCGCGCCGAGATCGTCGGCGCGGACGGAGGACAGCGCGCCGCCGAAGCGGCCGATGGGCGTGCGGATGTAATCGCAGATGAAGGCTTCGGTCATTTAGGCAGCTTTCCCTTTGGCGGCCCCTTGATGCGCCGCCTTGGTGCGGGCCTGCAGGTCGCGCAATGTCTTCAGCTCGAGTTCCGTCGGCGCCGGCGTCTCGTCAAGGGCCTGCTCGAACTTGACCGTCCAGCCACAGGTTTCCTGCACCTGCTCGCGGCTGACGCCCGGATGCAGCGAGACGACGGTGAATTCCTTGGTCACCGGGTCCGGCTTCCAGATGGCGAGGTCGGTGATCAGCAAAGTCGGGCCGGCCGTGTCGATGCCGAGGCGCTTGCGGTGGTCGCCACCGTCGCCATGACCGAAGGAGGTGAAGAAGTCGATCTTCTCGACCATGCCGCGCTTCGACTGCGCCATGTTGATGTAGACCTGCCTCGACGAGGTGGCGATCTCCGGCGCACCGCCGCCGCCGGGCAGGCGGGTCTTGGGATGCGCATAGTCGCCGATGACGGTGGTGTTGATGTTGCCGAATTTGTCGAGTTGGGCGGCGCCCAGGAAGCCAATCGAGATGCGGCCGCCCTGCAGCCAGTAGCGGAACATCTCCGGCACCGCGACGGTAGTGACCGCCGTCTCGCACAACTCGCCGTCGCCGATCGACAGCGGCAGCACGTCGGGCGCGGTGCCGATGGTGCCGCTCTCATAGATCAGCGTGATGTCGGGAGCATGCGTCAGCCGCGCGACATTACAGGCGGCCGACGGCGCGCCGATGCCGACGAAGCAGACATCGTCGCTTTTCAGCGCGCGGCTGGCGGCGATCGTCATCATCTCGTTCGGGGTGAGGCCCATATCCTTCGCGTCGCTCATGCGGCTTTCCTCAGATGCTCGACTCGACCGGCAAAGTCGTCCGCGTTGCTCTCGATGACGTTCTTCTGGATCCACGCCTGGAAGCGGTCGCGGTCGGCGGCGATCTCGTCCCATTCCAGATAGGCGGCATTGTCGCGCTCGTAATAGCCATGCGTGTAGGAGGGGTGCGAGCCGCCCGGCACGACGGAGATCGCCGCGATCGTCCAGTTCGGCAGCACGGTAAGATTGGGGTGGAGGTCATCGAAATTGTCGACCACTTCCTCGACCGTCACAACAGCGCGCTTTGCGGCAAGGACGGCCTCCTTCTGGATGCCGATGATGCCCTCGACCAGCACGTTGCCTTTCCGGTCCGCCTTCTGCGCATGGATGAAGGTGACGTCGGGCCGGATCGCCGGAACGGCGGCAAGCACCTCGCCGGTGAACGGGCAGGTCACGGATTTGATGTTCGGATTGACCGTGGCGAGACCGGCGCCGCGATAGCCGCGAAACACCGCGCAGGGCAGGCCGGCGGCACCCGCTTCATAAGCATTGGCCATGCCGGCGTGGCTGTGTTCCTCGACCTCGATGGCACGGGGAAAGCCGTTCTCGATGGCGTCGCGGGCGCGCCTGAGCAGGCCGACGCCCGGATTGCCGACATAGGAGAAGACGACCTTCTTCGCCATGCCCATGCCGATCATCTGGTCGTAGATCAGGTCGGGCGTCATACGGATCAGCGTCAGGTCGCGAAAGCCCTGGCGGATCGCCTCATGCGCGGCGGCGGTCGGGATCAGATGCGTGAAGCCCTCGAAAGCGACGGTGTCGCCGTCATGCAGATTCTCCGCGACCGCCTCTTTCAGCGGCAGGAACTTGACCATCTCCGGGCTCCGTGGTGCGAAAAGTTCGTATTGCGAACATGTGTTTTGTATGAGATACTTTTAACTCCAACCTTTGCATTGAGTCAACGCCGGCCTGGAGGCGCTCGTGGAAGAAGAAGCAATTTCACGCGACCATGTCGGTTCGCTGGAGCGCGGTCTGGCGGTGATGGAAATCCTCGCGCGCCACCCGGCCGGCATGACGCTGACCGAGATGGCAGAGGAGGCGGATCTCACGCGCGCGGGGGCCAGGCGCTTTCTGCTGACATTGGTCGCGACGGGCTATGCGACGCAATCCGGCCGGCTGTTTTCGCTGTCACCACGCCTTTTGACCGTCGCGCGGACCTGGCTCGGCGGTGCTTCGCTCTGGACCTTCGCGGCGCCTGTCATGCGCGAGGTGGCCGGCAAATTCGACGAAGCCTGCAACGCAGCCGTGCTGTCGGGCGAAGACGTCGTCTATGTCGCGCGCATCCCCGGGCGGCGAATCTTAAGCGTGGCGCTCGACGTCGGCACGCGGCTGCCGGCCTATTGCACGTCGATGGGGCGGGTGCTGCTTTCCGGCCTGTCGGCGGATGACTTGAAGACTTTCCTTGCTGAAGCGTCCATCGAGCGGCGGACGCCGAAGACGATCACCGGCCGCGCCGCGCTCGGCAAGGCCGTAAACAAGGCGAGGGCGGAGGGCTTCGCCGTCGTGGACGAAGAGCTGGAGCTCGGCCTGCGCTCGATCGCGGTGCCGATCGTCGATCGCGCCGGCCGCACAGTCGCCGCCATCAACGTCTCGACCCAGTCGGCGCGTTTCTCGGTCGAGGCGATGGAGCGCGACATCCTGCCGGTGCTGCGGAAGGCCAAGCAGCGCGTCGAGGAATTCTTCTTCGTTTGATGTCCAACCGACCCGTTGGGCCGAAGGCCGTTGACGGTTCATTTCAAATACGCTAATGAACAGGATTATACAGGTTCATTGAACAGGTATCGATATGGTCCGTCGCGCGATGCAGATCACTCCCGGCACGGGCAAGCCCGAGCAGATCGCAACGGTTCTGGAACATGAGATACGCTCCGGCCTGCTCGGCTTCGGCGACCGCCTGCAGAGCGAGAGCGAACTTGTCCAACGCTTCTCCGTCAGTCGCAACACGGTCCGCAAGGGGCTGGAGGAGCTGTCGAGCCGCGGGCTGATTACCACCAAGGTCGGCATCGGCTCCTTCGTGACCTTCGACGGCATGCCGGTCGATGACGCGATCGGCTGGTCGCGCGCGCTTGCCAATGCGGGCGCCAATGCCGAAACCCGAACCTTGCGGCTCGAGATCATCGAGGACGCGGGACTGGCGGCTAGGCTCGGCGTCGAGAGCTCGTCCTTCATTGCGGTCGACCGCGCCCGCACCAATGCCGATGACGGCCATGCAATCTCGATCGAGCGCAGCCGTCTGCCGCTGTCGCCCGAATTGGAAGACATACCCCTGCGCGGCTTGCGCGAAGGCACGCTGCATCAGACGCTGCGCGGGGCAGGGCTGGTGCCCGATCACGGCGAGGAGTGGGTCGATATCGAGATGCTGAGCGCGGCCGACGCCGCGATCCTCGCCTGCGCCCCCGGCACGCCGTTCCTGCGCACACGCCGCCTGACGCGCGCCGCCGACGGGCGCGCCATCGAATTCGTCACCAGCCTGCTCAACCCCGCGCATTTCGCGCTTCACCTGGAGTTCTGAGCATGGCGGCCGACGCGATTGATCGGGCAATGGGCGCACTGATCGGCGGGGCGCTGGGCGATGCGCTGGGCATGCCGACGCAGCTTCTGTCGCCGGCCCGCATCGCCGAGCTCTACGGCCATGTCGAGGATTTCGTCGCGCCTGCCGCCGACCACCCGGTGTCGAAGGGACTGCCGGCCGGCGCGATCACCGACGATACCGAACAAGCGCTGCTGCTTGGCCGCATCCTGGTCGAGTCCGGCGAGCGTTTCGACCATGCGCGCTGGGTCGGTGCGCTGCTCGACTGGGAGCGCGACGTCAAGGCGCGCGGCAGCTACGACCTGCTTGGACCATCGACCAAGCGCGCCATCGACGCCATCAACAGCGGCGTGCCGGCCGAAGAGGCCGGACGCGGCGGCGACACCAATGGCGCGGCGATGCGCATCGCGCCGGTCGGCATCATGATGCCGCCGGAGCCGCTCGATGCACTCGTCGCAAAGGTGGCGCAGACATGCCGGGCCACGCACAACACCTCGATAGCCATTGCCTCGGCTGCGGCGGTCGCCGCCGCGGTCAGCCTCGGTGTTTCGGGTGGCGACTGGCGGGCCGCTTCCGGCCATGCCGCCGCGGCTGCAAGACTGGGTGCGGTGCTCGGCCATTGGGTCACCGGCGGCGACATCGCCGCGCGCATTCTCTGGGCGCAGTCGCTCGTCCGCGGCAAGGCGGAGAAGGAAGCAATCAAGCTGATCGTCGACCTGGTCGGCACGGGCGTCGCCAGCCAGGAATCGGTGCCGGCGGCCTTCGCCGTGCTGGAGGTCGCGCAAGGCGATGCATGGCGGGCTGCGGTGATCGCGGCCAATCTCGGCGGCGACACCGACACGATCGGGGCGATTGCCGCGGGCATGGCCGGCGCCTGCGCCGGCCTGTCGAGGCTGCCGCAGGATCGCATCCCCGAATTGCATGGCATCGACATCGCGGATGTCCGCGCGCTGGTTGGGGATCTGGTCGCGGCCCGGACGGCCAAGACCGGTCCAGGCAAGGAGAACGCGGCGTGAGTGGGCGGCTCGTCCATGTCGGCAGCGCGGTGGTCGACTATGTCTACCGCATCGATGCCTTGCCGGCGACCGGCACGGAAAAGACCGCGACGAGCTACGCCCGCGTCGCCGGCGGCGGCTTCAACATGATGGTCGCGGCAAGCCGCAGCGGTATGAAGGTGGTGTTCGGCGGCCAGCTCGGCACCGGGCCGGACGGAGACTTCCTGCGCGCCGCCTTCGTGGCAGAAGGCATCGAGGCGCTGACGCCGCCGTCGCCCCTCATGGATAGCGGCAATTGTGTTGCCATGATCAGCAGCGACGCGGAGCGAACCTTCGTCTCGTGGCCGGGCGCCGAGAGCCGGCTCGCGCTCGACATGATGGCGCCCGTCCACGTCGTTCCCGGCGATTGGGTTTTCACCTCCGGCTATACGCTGAGCTATCCCGGCAGCCGTGACGCGCTCACCGACTGGATCGAGGGGCTGCCGGCCGACATTCCTTTGGTCTTCGATCCGACGCCGGTGATCGCCGATATTCCGCGGCCGATCCTGGACAGGGTGCTGGCGCGCGCGACCTGGCTGAGCTGCAACACCGACGAGGCCGCAGAGATTGCCGGCGCCGGCGACGCCCAAACCGTCGCCATCCGGTTGCTCGCCGAGCATTGCCCCAGAGCCGAAGGCGTCGTCATCCGGGCCGGCGCGCATGGCTGCCTGGTGCGCATGGCCGACGGCGGTACCCGCGCGGTGCCCGGCTTCGAGGTGGAGGCCGTCGATACCAATGGCGCCGGCGACACGCATATCGGCGCCTTTGTCAGTGGCCTGTCGCAGGGCATGCGCCCTTGCGATGCGGCCCGTTACGCCAACGCCGCCGCGGCCCTTTCCGTTACCCGCCATGGCGGGTCTTCGGCGCCGACCGATGAAGAGATCCAGGAGTTCCTGACCCAGCGCGGCGCAGCGACGGCCGCGCTTGGCCGAGCGGAAGCGACTTAACAAGCCCGTCAATCGGGCAAACAATGAGAGGAAAATACCATGCGCATGCCCAGACTGACCGCTTTTCTGACGGCCACCGCCGTCTTCGTCTCCGCATTCACGGTTTGTGTATTCCCTTTGGCAGCACAAGCGGCCGAGGAAGTGCATGTGCTCAACTGGAAGGGCTATGGCGCCGACGAGCCGTGGGCGGTCGCCAATTTCGAGAAGGCGACCGGCTTCAAGGTGGTCAACGACTTCTTCAACTCCGAACAGGAGATGCTGACCAAGATCCGCACCAATCCCGGTCTCTACGACGTCGTCATGATCAATGCCGCCTTCAACGACCAGGCGATGGCCGGCAAGCTGATCCAGCCGATCGACGTCTCGAAGCTTTCCAACTATGCCGACATCGCCAAGGACAAGGCCGGCTCGCCGATGCTCAACCATGACGGCAAGGTCTATGGCGTGCCGTGGGTCTGGGGCCTGACCGCTCTCGCCATCAATGACAAGTCCTTCGACAAGCCGCCGACGAGCATCGCCGAGATGTGGGACCCGGCGCATAAGGGCCGCGTCATCATCCGCGACGACGCCGTCGAGGCGGTGCAGTTCGGCGCGCTCGCTTCGGGGCAGAACATCAACGACATCAAGGATATGGAAGCGGTCAAGGCGAAGCTGACTTCGCTGATGCCGCAGATCAAGACCTTCTGGAGTTCGGAAAACGACTGGAACCAGATGGTCGCTTCCAACCAGATCGATATCGGCACCTATTGGAGCGGTTCGGCCGATCGCGCCAAGACGCATTTCAAGCTGCCGGTCTCGCTGGTCATCCCGCAGGAAGGCTCGGTCGCCTGGCTGGATGCGTTCTCGATTCCCGTCGGCTCCAAGAACGTCGCCGGAGCCGAGGCCTTCATCAACTACATGATCGACCCGAAATTCTATGTCGAATGGGTCACCAAGGTCGGCGCGCCGGTTTCGGCCAACACCAAGGCGGTCGATGCGCTGCCGGAGGACGCCTTCAACCGCAAGGTCATGGGCAGCCCGGATGTCGCCAAGCGCATCCAGTTCCAGGCGCCGATCACCGACGAGCAGCGCGAAAAATACCTGGCGCTGTGGCAGGAGCTGAAGGTCAACGTGAAGTAATCGGCGTCTTTCGGGGAGGAGAGGCAGAATGGCTGACCAGCTTGCGATCGGTTCGCGCCGCGGACTGAAGCCGGCGCTGCCGCTTCTCCTTCCCGCCTATCTGTGGCTGACGGTGGCGATCTTCCTGCCGCTATCGGCCATGGTCTTTTTCTCGTTCATGACCGACCTGCCGCTGGCCGGAAAGGAATGGTCGTTCACGCTCGGCAACTACGCCGCCTTTTTTTCTCAGAGCCTGTATTCGCGGCTTCTGCTTTCATCGCTGCGGCTCGGCCTCGAAGTGACGCTGTGGTGCGTCGTCATCGGCTATCCGGCGGCCTATGTGCTGGCCAAGGTGCTCAAAGGGCGCAGCCGCGAGGCGATCTTTCTGCTCGTCATCCTGCCGTTCTGGTCGAACGGGCTAGTGCGGATATTCTCCTGGGCCATGGTGCTGCGCGAAGGCGGCATCCTCGACACGGCGCTCAACGCGGTGCTGCCGTTCAAGATCAACATCGATCTCATGTATTCCTATCCGGCCGTCATCATCGGCCTGGTGCACTCTTATGTGCCCTACATGGTGTTGACCTGCTACCTCACCCTGCAGGCCATCGACGACTCGCTGATCGAGGCGGGCCGCTCGCTCGGCGCCTCGCGGCGGCAGGTACTGTGGCGGGTCATCATCCCGCTGTCGATGCCGGGCCTGATCGCGGGCTCAGCGCTCATCTTCGTACCGGTCGTCGGCTCCTTCATGGAGCCGCGCATCCTCGGCGGCCGCACCGGCACCTTCTACGGCACCGTCATCGAGGACCAGTTCGTCGCCGTGTTCAACTGGCCCTTGGGCGCCGCGCTCTCCTTCATCCTGCTCGCGGTCGTGCTGATCATCCTGGCGCTGGCGGCGCCGGTCCTGCGGAGGGCCAGCTGATGGCGACGACACGCATCCTCGAATGGCTCGGGCGCTTCTATATCGTGCTTCTGCTCGGCTTCCTCTACCTGCCGATCGTCATCATGGCGGCGATGTCCTTCAACGCCTCGCCCTTCTACCAGCTGCCGTTCGAGTGGACGACGGACTGGTACGCCTCGCTCTGGCAGAACGACCAGCTGATCGCGGCGACCTGGAACAGCATCGAGATCGCCGTCATCACCACTTTGATCTCGACCGTGCTGGGCTCGATGGCCTCGTTGGCGCTCTATCGCTACGAGTTCCGCGGCAAGAAAGTGCTGCAGGCACTGCTCTTCCCGCCGATCGCCATTCCGTGGCTGATCACCGGCACGGCGATGCTGATCTTCTTCTTCGGCATCGGCATCGGTCGTGGGCTTGTCGCCATCCTGCTCGGCCATGTCGCGCTGGCGCTGCCTTATGTGATCGTCGTCGTCTCCGCGCGGCTGCAGACCTTCGCGCCTGAGCTGGAAGAGGCGGCGCGCTCGCTCGGCGCCAACCAGTGGCAGGTGACCATGCGCGTGACCTTGCCCTGGATCATGCCCGGCGTGATCGCCGGCGGGCTGTTCGCCTTTGCCGTGTCGTTCGACCAGTTCGTGGTCTCCTATTTCCTGGCGACGCCCGGCCAGACGACGCTGCCGGTCGAAATCTACGCCGCGATCCGGAAGGGCTTCACGCCCGAGATCAACGCGGTCTCGACGATCATCATCGTGGTGTCGATGGCGCTGATGCTGCTCACGGCGCGCTTCTTCAAATTCGGCGGAGAAAAATGATGGCTGGCGTCCAGGTCGCGAACGTCTCCCGCAGTTTCGGCGCGCACAAGGCGCTGGACGACGTGTCGATCGATTTCGCCGATGGCGGCTTCTACGCGCTGCTCGGGCCATCGGGGAGCGGCAAGACCACGCTGCTCAGGCAGATCGCAGGCTTCGACTTTCCGGACGCCGGCCGCATCGCCATCGGCGGAGAAAGCGTCGAGCGCGTGCCGGTCGAAAAACGCCGCATCGGCATGGTGTTCCAGAACTATGCGCTGTTCCCGAATATGAGTGTCGCCGACAATGTCGCCTTCGGCCTCTCGGTGCGCGGCGAGGCGAAGGCGACGATCGCTTCGGAGGTTCAGCGCGCGCTCGATCTCGTGCAACTCGGCAAGCTCGGCGCGCGCAAGCCGCACCAGCTCTCTGGCGGCCAGCGCCAGCGCGTGGCGCTGGCGCGGGCCATCGTCACCAAGCCGCGCGTGCTCCTGCTCGACGAGCCGCTCGGCGCGCTCGACAAGGCGCTGCGCGTTGACATGCAGATCGAGCTGAAGCGCATCCAGCGCGAGATCGGCATCACCACCATCTTCGTCACGCACGATCAGGAAGAGGCGCTGACGATGAGCGACCGCATCGGCATCCTGCGCGACGGCAGGCTGGTGCAGGAAGGGCCGCCGGAGGAGATCTACGACAGGCCGCAAAGCGAGTTCGCCGCGACCTTCCTCGGCGACGCCAATATTTTTCGCGGCGATGCGACCGGCTCCGGGATCAAGCTGCCGGACGGCACGACGATCGCGGCATCGACAGGCGCATCGGTGCCGGCCGGGGCCAAGGCGAGCTGTGCCGTGCGGCCCGAACGCATCCGGATTTCGACCGGCGCGGGGAAGGCTGATGAAGGCAACGCGAACACGCTCAAGGGACAAGTCTCGAAACGCATCTTTGCCGGCAACAACAGCACCTATTTCGTCGACCGCGACGGCCAGACGCTGAAAGTGATCGTCCAGAACACGGGCGCCGAGCGGCTTGCCGAAGGTCAGCCCGTAGTTCTTAGCTGGTCGCCGGACAGCACGGTGCTTATCGCGGCCTGAGACTGCCGATCCTCGCAGCCGGGCTGAGATCGCTCAAATCTCCGGGATGCTCTCGCGGAAGATCACCTGCAGCCGCGGCTGGTGGAGCTCGTAGGGCAACCTCCTGACCGAGTGGGCCAGGATGTTGAGCGCCTCCCTGGCCTCGACGCGCGGGTTCTGGTCGATCACCGCGTCGAGCGTGCCGTCGAGCAGGAGTTCCTTGGTGCCGTCCGTCACCTCATGGCCGAGGAAGATGATCTCTTTGGCGCGTCCGCGTTCCTTCAGCGCGCGGGCGATGCCGGTGTTGCCGGCGCCGACATTGTAGATCGCGGCGAGGTCGGGGTGGCGCTCGAGCAAAGCGGAGGCTTCCGAATAGGCCTTTTCGCGGTCGTCGAGCATTTCACGCATCTCGACGATCTCGAGGTTGGGGGACTCTTCGGCGAGGATATGGTGGAAACCCATCTCGCGTTCCTCATGGCCGCGATAGGCGAGCGAGCCTGCGAACAGCGCCACCTTGCCCGGACGTCCGGCGCCCATGAAGCGGTTGAGAAGATAGCCGGCCAATCGTCCGGCGGCGCGATTGTCGATGCCGATATAGGCGACCCGCGGCACATGCAGGATGTCGGAGGCGATGGTGACGACCTTGATGTCGCTGGCCGACAGCGAGCGGATCGCCTCGCGCACCGTCGGATGGTCGAGCGCGATGACGCCGACGCCTTGCGTCTGGCCATGCAGGTCCTGCAGCAGGCGGGCGAGCCGGTCGGGGTTGAAGCCTTCGATGGTCGTCACGCGGACGTCGAGATCGGGCCGCGTCAGCGCCTGCGCCTCGATGTGCCGGTGCAGCAGCTTGATGAAGGAGTTGGTGCCGGCGGGCAGCGCGAAGTCGAGCCTGATCGTCTGTCCCGGCGCGGTTCGCTGCGGCACGCCGTTCGGCGTCTCGGCGATATAGCCAAGGCGCTGCGCCATCTCGATGACGATCTCGCGCGTGCGGGCGCGCACGCCTGGCCGGTTGTTGAGCACGCGGTCGACCGTGGCCGGAGAAACGCCGGCTTCCCGGGCTATGTCTGTCAGGGTTGACCGCACGTCGAGCACCTCATCGCAAGCATCAAAATCACGCAGCTTCCACTCAGTTCCGGAAAACGCCTCGGCGGCGACCGCGATTCTGATGTGAAATGATGTAACCGCCCTTGGCTTGCGCGCAAGCCGGCGCGCTACATAAGGCGGCGAAGGTCCGGCCAAGGCGGTCGGATTGAGGCGAAAGCCCCTCAAATCCAAGCAATGGGTGCGACGTGACGGGTTCGGCGGACTGCATTTTCTCCCTCATTTGCGATCTTATGACGTGTTTTGAGTATTTATGATGTTGACAGGCTTCACGCGCTGTCGTCAATATCCCTCACGTGGGCCATGGAGGAACAGGCCCCGAGGGAGGAATTCGATGTCTCATTTGATCCGCATGTCGCGGCGCCGCCTGCTGGCGTCCGGAGGAAAGGCGGCGGTGTTTGTCGCCGCGACTGGTATCGCACCGCAGTTCATTCGTCCCGGCCGCGCCTTCGCGGCGGATGCGCTGGCGCCCGGCATGATCGGCGGGCCGACCGGCTTCGACGGCGCCGAACGCTACCAGTACGGACCCGACACGCCGGAAGGGCGTGCGGTCGAGGCTGCCAAGGCCCTGAAGGCGGCCGGCAAGGCGCCGGCGAAGATCGTGCTTGGCCTCTCCGACGGCTCGATCGGCCAGCTGACCAAGCCGTTCCCCGCCGGCGCGCCGTCGATCAAGGACCTGTGGGAGAAGGAAACCGGCATCCAGATCGAGATCGTCGGCCTGCCGAACGGCCAGGAATTCACCAAGACGATGCAGGACATCTCCACCAAGGGTGGGGCCTACGACATCTATTCGACCGAATGGAACCGCCTCGGCGATCTCGCCGAAACCGGCGGCATCGCCAAGCTCGACGACTTCGTCGCCAAGCACAAGCCGGAGTGGGACGACCCGAAGCAGGGTTACGTCAACGGCGCCAAGGGCGTGTCGCTGCTCAACCAGTATCGCGGCTCGACCTACGGCGTGTCGCTGGACGGCGACTTCCAGACATGGGTCTACCGCGCCGACCTGTTCGGCGAGGCCGCGGAGCAGAAGGCGTTCAAGGACAAGTACGGCTACGACCTTGCGCCGCCGAAGACCTGGAAGCAGCACAGCGATGTCGCGGCCTTCTTCCAGCGGCCGGACAAGGGCCTGTTCGGCTCCACCGACCTGCGCAACCAGGGCTGGGGCTACACCAACTGGTACCAGCGCTATGTCTCGATGGCCTCGCCCAACCAGTTCCTGTTCGGCGACGACGGCAAGCCGCTGATCAATTCCGAGCAAGGCATCGCCGCCACCAAGGAATATGTGGATTCGCTGGCGCATCATTCGCCGGACGCGATCTCGTGGGGCTGGCCGGAGCAGTATGGCAATTTCGCCAAGGGCGGTGCGGCGATGACCTGCGCCTTCTCCAACCTGCCTAAATTCCTCGACAATGCCGGCAACAAGGATTCCGCCGTCACCGGCAAGATCGGCTCGATGCTGCCGCCGGGACGCGAGATCGACGGCAAGCTGATCAGCCGCTCTGTTCTGTGGTTCTCGCTGACCGGCATGGTGTCGTCGCAGTCGAAGAATCCGGAGGCTGCTTACCTTCTGCTGCAGTGGCTGGGCTCGGCCCGCATCTATGCCTGGATGAGCGCCAATCCCGGCGGCTATCTCGATCCGTTCCGGCTCTCGGATTTCGCCGATCCGCTGGTCCGCCAGACCTATCACGCCTACCACATGGACGTCGTTCGCGAGACGGTGGCGCGCACGGTGCCGACCATCAACTATCCCGGCGCCACCGCCTTCCACAATGCGCTCGACGAGAACCTGATGGCCTCGCTGACCAAGGCCAAGACGCCGGAGCAGGCGATGGCCGATACCGAACGCGAATGGAAGAAGATCGCGCGCCGCATCGGCGAGGACAAGCTTCTCGAAGCCATCAAGACCAACAAGGAGGCATGGCCCACCGTTCTCGATCCGATCAGCTGATCCGTCTCCCTGGATCAGAAAAGGAGGGGAGGGGCGACTGCTCCTCCCCTTCGCCAGCAACGCCACCAGCAAAGCAGCCAGATGAAGCGTTCCGTTCCCTTCGAGATATTCCGCTACGCCGCGATCTTCGCGGCGATGGCGGTGACGCTGGTGCCGATCCTGTGGATGGTGTCGATGGCCTTCAAGCCGATCGGCGAGTGGTCGGCGACCGGCGCCGACCTCACTTGGTGGCCGAAGCAACCCACGCTCAGCAATTTCCGCTTCGTGTTCGGCGAATCCGACAACGATCTGATCGTCGCGCTCGACCACACGGCGCTGAAGCCGATCCTGTCGTCGCTCTTGTCGGCGGTGTTCGGGACCGTGATCGCCATGTCGGCCGGCACCGCCGCGGCCTACGGCCTGTCGCGCTTCGGCTCCGGCCAGAACCTGCCGCTGGCGCTGATCCAGCTGAGGCTATTTCCGCCGATGGCCGTCATGATCCCGGTGATGATCATGTGGGCATTCCTCAATCTCAACGACACATGGTGGGGGCTGGCGCTTATCTACGGCATCGTCACGCTGCCCTTCGCCTTCTGGCTGATGAAGACCTTCTTCGACGACATGCCGCGCGAGATCGAGGAGGCAGCACTTGTCGAGGGCTGCTCGCGGCTGCGCGTCTTCACCCGCATCACGCTGCCGATGATGCGCGCGCCGCTGGCGAGTGCCGCGCTCTTCGTGTTCATCCTCAACTGGTCGGATTATCTCATCGCGCTGCTGCTCACCACGCGCGAATGGGTGACGATCCCCGTCTACATGGCGTCGCTGTCGTCCTCGATGACCGGACAGCTCTACGGCGCCAAGGCCGCGCTCGGCCTGATCGCGGCGGTGCCGCCGGTCATCATGGGCATCGCCATCCAGCGCCACCTGGTGCGCGGGCTGACCTTCGGAGCGCTCAAGCAATGAGCGCGGTGACGGCGACGATTTCGGAGGACGAGATGGGCGTGCGGACAAAGCCCGCCACGCCTGACGAGGGCGCGAGGCTGGGCTTCCGACTGACCTTGCCGGCGCAGATCCTGGTGCTGTTCATCTCGGCCTTTCCGCTGCTGATGCAGCTTTACATCAGCGTCACCGACTGGTCGCCGCTTTCGGGCGCCGGCTGGTGGAACGCCTGGGAGATGTGGAACAGTTTCGCCAACTACACCGATCTCGCGGCCGATACCCGCTTCTGGAGCGCGCTGCAGCGCACGGCGATCGTCATGCTGGTCTGCGTGCCGGCGGAGTTCCTGCTGGGCCTGGCTCTGGCGACGCTGTTCGCCGACGAGTTTCCCGGCAAGCGCATCTTCTATTCGATCCTGCTGATGCCGATGATGGTCGTGCCCGCGGTTGCCGGCTACATGTTCTTCATGCTGTTCCAGTCGGGCGGCCCGGTGAACGACATCCTGTCGCGGATCGTCGGCACGCCGGTGACGATTGCCTGGCTGTCCGATCCGAACCTCGCGTTGATCGCGGTCATGATCGCCGACATCTGGCAGTGGACGCCGCTGATGTTCCTCATCCTGCTCGCCGGCCTGGTCGGCGTGCCGGAAGACCAGATGAAGGCGGCGACCCTGCTCGGCGCCAATGCCTGGCAGCGCTTCATCACCATCGTGCTGCCGAAGATGAAGACGATCATCATCATCGCGCTGGCGATAAGGGTGATCGAGAATTTCAAGATATTCGACACGCTCTACATCATGACCGGCGGCGGTCCCGGCGTGGCCACCGAGACGATCTCGGTCTACATCTACAAGGTCACCACGCAGGACCTGATCTGGGGCTATGTGGCGGCGATCGCGCTGGCCATCCTGATCGTGCTTTCGATCGTCGCGGTCTACGCCATGAAGCGCATGGAGAAGGCGCGGGAGGTGCCGGCATGAGCGCCATCCACCTCAAGAACCTGGTCAAGACATTCGGCGACTTCACCGCGCTGAAGACGATGGACCTCGAAATCGCCGACGGCGAGTTCATGGCGCTGCTCGGGCCGTCCGGCTGCGGCAAGTCGACGACGATGAACATGATCGCCGGCATGGAGGAACCGACCAGCGGCAAGATCCTGTTCGGCGAGCGCGACATGGTCGGCGTGCCGATGGGGCGGCGCGGCGTCGGCTTCGTCTTCCAGAACTACGCCATCTTCACCCATATGACGGTTCGGCAGAACCTCGCCTACGGGCCGAGGATGCGCGGCGCCGCCAAAGCCGAGATCGATCGCCGCGTCGGCGCCATCGCCGAGATGCTGCAGCTTTCGCCGCTGCTCGACCGCAAGGCGGACCGGCTGTCAGTCAACATCCTGCAGCGCGTGGCGATCGGCCGCTCCGCGATCATGGAGCCGGCGATCTTCCTGCTCGACGAGCCGCTGTCCAATGTCGACGCCGCCTTCCGCGCGGTGATGCGCACCGAGCTCAAGCAGCTGCAGCGCCAGTTCAGGCAGACCATGGTCTATGTCACGCATGACCAGCTCGAAGCCATGACCATGGCGGACCGCATCGCGGTGATGGATCATGGCGTGCTGCAGCAGGTCGGCACGCCGCTCGAGGTCTACAACAATCCGGCCAACGTCTTCGTCGCGCGCTTCATCGGCGCGCCCGGCATGAACCTGCTGAAAGGCAGGCCGGCGGAAAGCGATCGCGGACTGGTGATCGATCTCGGACCCCTCGGCGTCACGCCGCCCTTGCCGGATGAACTGGCTTCAGCTGCGAGAGCGGCGCGCGGCGACGTGCTCTACGGTTTCCGGCCCGAGCAGGTGGCGCTTGCAGAGCGCGGGCTGTCGATGCCGGTAAGCTTCGTCGAGCGGATCGGCGCGCGCACCATCGTCCATCTCGGCGAAGGCGAGAGCGCGGTGAAGGCGGTGTTCGAGAACGATGTCGGGCTGTCGGTCGGGCAGACGGCGGTCGTCGCGCCGCCGGCCTCGTCGGTGCGCGTCTTCGACGCCGCCAGCGGCCTCGCAGTGAAGGCGGGCTGAGACATGGCCGACATCATCTTTCGCAATGTCACGAAGCGCTACGGCAACACGCTTGCCGTCGACGACGCCTCGTTCACCGTCAACGACAACGAGTTCTTCTGCTTCTTCGGGCCGCCGCTGTCCGGCAAGTCGACGATCCTGCGCCTGGTGCTGGGATTGGAAGCGCCGGATCAGGGCGAGATCCTGATCGGCGGCAAGCCGGTCAACAGCGTCTCGCCGGCCGAGCGCAACGTCGCCATGGTGTTCCAGAACCTGGCGCTGTTTCCGCATATGAGCGCGCGCGACAATGTCCGCTTCCCGCTGGTCGAGCGGAAGGTGGCCGAGGCCGAGATCGAGAAGCGGCTGGCCGACGTCGCCGCCAAGCTGCACATCGGCCACATCCTGCACAAGCCGCCGGCGCAGCTTTCCGGCGGCGAGCGGCAGCGCGTGGCGATCGCGCGGGCCCTGGTGCGCGACCCGGCGGCCTATCTGATGGACGATCCGATCTCGGCGCTCGATGCCAGGTTGCGCGAGGAGACGCGCGTCGAGCTGAAGCGCATCCAGCGGGAGCTCGGCAAGACGCTGATCTATGTCACGCACGACCAGGAGGAGGCGATGTCGGTCGCCGACCGCATGGCGATCCTGGAGAATGGCCGGATCCGGCAGATCGGCGCGCCGGCCGAGATCTACGATCGGCCGGCAAGCGCCTATGTGGCGCGCATGCTCGGCTCGCCGATGATGAACATCCTGCCGTCGGTGCACGGCGTGGGTGGGATCGAGGCTGCTGAAGGGACAATACGCATCACCGGTGCCAAGGCGCCGGCCGAGGCGATCGAGATCGGACTCAGGCCGGAAGACCTCAAGGTCCGGCCCTGGACGGACAACGGGACAGTGGAAGGCCGCCCGGCGCGGGTGTTCGAGGTCGAGCCGCTCGGCGGCTACACCGTGGTGACGCTCGCGGCAGGGCAAGCGCGGCTTAGGGCACTGCTGCGCGGCCAGCCCGATATCAGGCCGGACGCGATGGTGACGATATCCTGCGAGCCGGGTCGCGTGCATTATTTCGGCCAGGATGGAGGCGCGCTGTGACGACGGCCGCGAGGAAAGAATTTCGGGAGGAAGAGATGGCAGGCAAAGGCTTCGAGCCGGACGTCAAGGTTCGCACCAGGGATTACAAAATCGGCTGCGTCGGCGCCGGCATGATCATGGCCGAGTGCCATCTGGCGGCTTACAAGGAAGCCGGCTTTCCGGTGGTGGCGATCGCCTCGCGCACCAAGGCGAATGCTGAGAAGGTCGCCACCCGCTGGGACATTCCGACCGTTCACGACACGCCGGAAAAGCTGATCGAGGATACCAACGTCGACATCATCGACCTGGCCTTTCCGCCAGACCAGCAGCCGGCGCTGATCCGGCACGCGTTGAAGCAGAAGCATATCAAGGCGATCCTGGCGCAGAAGCCCCTGGCGCTGTCGGTCGAGGAAGCCGTCAAACTGCGCGACGAGGCGGCGAAGGCCGGCAAGGTCCTCTCGGTCAACCAGAACATGCGCTACGACCAGTCGATGCGCGTGTTGAAGCAGATCATCGACAGCGGCGCGCTCGGCGACATCGTCTTCGCGCAGATCGACATGCACGCGATCCCGCATTGGCAGACTTTCCTTCAGGGCTACGACCGGCTGACGCTCGCCAATATGAGCGTGCACCACCTCGACGTGCTGCGCTTCCTGTTCGGCGACCCGGACGAGATCACCACGCTGACGCGCAAGGACCCGCGTACTCAGTTCGACCACTCCGACGGCATCACCGTATCGACGCTGCGCTTTCCGTCGGGTGTGCTTGCCGTGTCGCTCGAGGACGTGTGGTCCGGCCCGCGCCAGGACGGCTACAAGGACGACCAACATATCAACTGGCGTGTCGACGGCACCAAGGGCGTCGCCAAGGGCACGATCGGCTGGCCGACCGGTGCCGCCTCGACGCTGACCTACGCTTCGGCCGAGACGACCGGCGGCGAATGGGTGAGCCCGAGCTGGGAAACGATGTGGTTCCCGCACGCCTTCATCGGCGTCATGGAGCAGTTGCAGCACGCGGTGAAGACCAGCACGCCGCCGGCGCTCTCCGTCGCCGACAACGTCAAGACCATGGCGCTGGTCGAGGCAGGCTACCGCTCGATGGCCTCGGGCCGCACGGTCAAGCTCTCCGAAATCCCGACAAACTGAATCAACCCAATCAACTGAAATTACTGGCAACTGAATCGCTTACAGGGAGGAATTCACATCATGATGCAGGCAGGCATTTTCACGGGTTATTTCCCGTATGGCCTCGAAGAGACGGCGCAAAAGATCCGCGGCCTCGGTTTCAACACGGTGCAGCTCGATCTGCATTTCAAGGATGTCGACCTGTCGGCCGGCCAGATCACCAGGGACAAGGCGAAGAAGGTGCGCGACACCTTCCGCGACCATAACCTGCCGGTCTGCTGCGTGTCGGGCTATACGAACATCATCCACCCGGACAAGGCGGAGCGCGAGAAGCGCGTCGGCTATCTCAAGGAGATCATCCGCAATGCGCGCCATTTCGGCTCGCCTTACGTGATCTCGGAGACCGGCACCTACAACACCGAGTCCGACTGGGTGCATCATCCGAAGAACAAGACCGAGGAAGGGTTCGAGGAATGCCGCAAGGTGATCGCCGACCTTGCACAGACGGCTTACGACCACGGCGCGGTGTTCCTGCTCGAAACCTATGTCAACAATGTCGTCGGCTCGGTCGAGGAGACGGTGAAGATGTTCGCGCAGGTCGACCATCCCGGCCTTGGCCTGCTGATGGACCCGACCAACTATTTCGAGACCCACAACATCGACCGGATGGACCAGATCCTCAACCAGGTCTTCGACACGCTGACCGACAAGATCAGAATAGCCCACGCCAAGGATGTGAAGCGCTCGGGCGACGACAAGTCCGAGAAGCATGCCGATATCGGCGACGCCGACGCGATGGAAAGCCACACCTTCCGCGGTGTCGGCGAAATCGAACTGCCGGCGCCGGGCCTCGGCTCGCTGAACTACGACCTCTATCTTCAGCGGCTCGCCGAAAAGCATCCGAACATCCCGATGATCATCGAGCATCTGTCGGAAGACGACGTGCCGCGCGCCAAGAAATTCCTCGACGGGAAGCTGCGCGCCAGCGGTCTGTGAGATCGCAGGGCGGCGCCCATTCCGGAGCGGCCCCTGCATTTGCAAGATAGGAGGAAACGAGATGTTGAAGTTTGGATTGAAGCTGGCGGCCGCGGCGGCCGTGTTCGCCAGCGTCGCGTTCGGCTCGGCGGCGCAGGCTGCTGACGGCCAGAAGACGTTCTATCTTTTGTCACATGGCGGCCCGTCCGACGCGTTCTGGATCGACTGGAACGCCGGCGCGACCAAGGCCTGCGACCAGCTCAAGGTGACCTGCAAGATCTCTTTCAGCGGCGGCGACATGGCGGCCCAGAAAGAGGCTTTCAACTCGGCGCTGGCCGCCAAGCCGGACGGCATCGCCACGACGTCAGCGCAGCCCGGACTGTGGACCGAGGAAGTGAAGGCCGCCAAGGCTGCCGGCATACCGATCGTGTTCTTCAACACGGACGACCCGGCGACCGGTCGCCAGGCCTATGTCGGCGCCGACCTCAAGGAAGCCGGCGCCATCTGGGCGAAATATCTCGTCGACCACAAAATGGTGAAGCAGGGCGACAAGGTGTTCCTGCCGGTCGAGGTTCCGGGCGCCAGCTACCAGCAGCTCGAGACGGAAGGCATCGCCGGCGTCTTTGATCCGCTTGGCATCAAGTATGACGTGGTCGACTGCGGCACCGATCCGGCCGGCATCATCGCCAAGATGACCGACTACATGGTCGCCAACAATCCGCCGGCGATCATCGCGCTGGGCGATTCCGTGGCAGCCAGCGTCAAGCGGGTGTTCGACGGCGCCGGCATTCCGGCCGGCAAGATCCCGGTGGTCGGCTGGGGCAATTCCAAGGAGACGGCGCAGGCGGTGAAGGACGGCTTCGTCAACGCCGCCGCCTGGCAGTATCCCTCGGCGCAAGGCTTCATGCCTGTCGCGCTGCTCGGGCTTGCGGCTTCGGGCGAGCCGATCGGCTACGACATCCACACCTTCGGCCTCTACGACGCCTCCAGCGTCGAGCCGATCCTGAAGCTCTACGACAAGAAGTGAGGAACTGGCGCCCGCCGCGTGAGCGGCGGGCGCCACGCAGCAAGCATGGTTCAACAGGTCATGGCAGTCACCGCGGAAGACGGCGCACGAGGGGCAAGGAGCAGGTCGAGGCTGATGCGCTCGCCGCAATTCTCGTCGTTCGTCATTCTCATCATGCTTCTCGTGGTGTTCGGCGTCGCCGACAGCAATTTCCTGTCGCCGCTCAACATCTCCAACATGATGGCGTTCCTGCCGGAGCTCGGCATCATCGCGCTCGGCATGACGCTGCTTCTGACTGCCGGCGAATTCGACCTGTCGGTCGGCGCGGTGTTCGGCCTGGCGCCGGTGGTGGTGATGCTGCTGGTGCAGAACGCCGGCGTCGATATCGGCGTGGCGCTGCTGGCCGGGCTTTTGCTGTGCATCGTCATCGGCGCGATCAACGGCGTGATCGTCACCAAGATCGGCATCTCGTCCTTCCTGGTGACGCTGTCGATGCTTTTGATCGTGCGGGGTGCGGCGCTCTACATCACGCAGGGCTTTCCGCTGAAGTCATGGGACCAGCCCGGGTTTTTCGTCACGCTGCTCGCCGGCAGCTTCAATGTTGGTTCGTTCCGCTTCTACACCTCGCTGTGGTGGTTCGTCGGCCTGTCGCTGCTTGCGATCTACATCCTGCGCTACGCCAAGCTCGGCAACTGGATCAGCGCCATCGGCTCCAACCGCAACGCGGCGGTGGCGCGCGGCGTGCCGGCCGACGCGGTCAAGATCTGGCTGTTCGTCCTGACCTCGGTGCTTGCCGGGCTCGCCGGCATGATCAGCGCCTTCCGCATTTCGGCGGCCTCGCCGGTGGCGGGAACCGGCTATGAGCTCGAAGTGATCGCCATGGTGGTGGTCGGCGGCACGGCGCTGACCGGCGGTCGCGGCACCATCCTCGGCACCATCGTCGGCGCGCTGATGCTGCGCGCGATCCGCAACGGCATCGTGCTCGTCGGCGTGCCCGGGCTCGCCTACAACATCTTCGTCGGCGTCATCATCCTCGCCATGCTCATCCTGCACGCACTGCTGCAGAAAAACGCCGCAAGGAGCTGATGATGATGCAGGAAGTGCTCCGGCTGCAGAATCTGCAAAAATCCTTCGGCAGCGTGCGCGCGCTGAAGAATGCCTCGCTGACGCTCAAGGAAGGCGAAGTGGTGGCGCTGCTTGGCGACAACGGCGCCGGCAAATCGACGCTGATCAAGGCGATCTCGGGCGTTTTCCCGATCGATCGCGGCGACATCTATGTGCGCGGCGAAAAGGTCTCGATCCGCTCGACGCGCGAGGCGATGGACCTCGGCATCGAGACCATCCACCAGGACACATCGCTTGCGCCGGACCTCAGCATCGCGCGCAACCTGTTCCTTGGCCGCGAGCCGGTCAATCTCAAATGGCTGGGCGTCTTCGCGCCGCTCGACCTCGCCAAGCTGCGCAATGCTGCCTCAGCGCTGCTGAAGCGCGTCGGCATCTCGAAGAAGCTCGACGCCGACGCGTTGGTCTCGACGCTTTCCGGCGGCGAGCGGCAGTCGATCGCGATCTCGCGCGCCATGCAGTTCGCCGCCAAGGTGATCATCCTCGACGAGCCGACCAACAATCTCGGCGTCGAGGAAACGCATGGCGTGCTGCGCTTCGTCAAAGAGATGCGCGAGGCCGGGCATTCGGTGCTCTTGATCACCCACAACATCCACCATGTGTTCGAGGTCGCCGACCGCATCATCGTCATGCGCCGCGGCGAGATCGTCGCCGAACAGACGGTCGCCGACACCGATCTTTTGACGGTGGAAAGCCTGATAACCGGCGCCGACCTGTCGGCCCTGATGAAAAGGGCGCAGTGACGGCATGGTGAAGCTCTACGGACAAACGCTTTCGCGCCGGCAGGTCGCCGAACGCTCCGGCATGCTGTCGCAATTCGCCGGGGTGCGGCTGATGACGCTTGGCGACGGCGTCGAGCGCGGCATCCGCATGCTCGAGTTCCGCACCGGCTCGGGCCTGCGCTTCACGGCGTTGGTCGACCGCGCGCTCGACATCGCCGATTGCGAGTACAAGGGCCAAGCGATCGGCTGGCATTCGCCGAGCGGGTTTCGCAACCCAGGCCTGCACGATTATGAAGGCGAGGACGGCTTTGCCTGGGGACGGTCCTTCTCCGGCCTGCTGGTCACCTGCGGCCTCGACCACATTCTCGGCCGCAACGAGGTGCCGGCCGAAAACTACAATTATCCTGGACGCAAGACCGTGACGCATTCGCTGCATGGGCGCATCGGCACCATTCCGGCGCGGCTCACGGGCTATGGCGAGGCCTGGAACGGCGACCGCTGCGTTTTGTGGGCCGAAGGCATCGTCCAGCAGGCGAGCGTGTTCGGTGAGGATCTGCACCTCATCCGCCGCATCGAGGCCGATGTCGGCGGCAACGAGATCCGGCTCTCGGACCGCGTCGTCAATCACGGCTTCCACCGCACGCCGCATATGTATTTCTACCACGTCAATGTCGGGCATCCGCTGCTCGACGCAGGCTCGCGCTACCTGGCGCCGATCCGCGACGTGGTCTGGGCCGCGCATGCCGGCGAGCGCTACGAAGCGCAGGAGGTCGGCTACCGCACCATGCCTGAGCCACAGCTCGGCTTCAGCGAGCAGGTCTGGCAGCATGAGCTAGGCGACGACGCCACGGGCGAGGTGCCGGTGGCTGTCGTCAATGACCGCCTCGGCCTCGGCTTCGAGGTCGTCACCCGCAAGGACCAGTTGCCTTGTTGTTATGAATGGCAGAATTTCCAGGCCGGACAGTATGCGCTTGGCATCGAGCCGTCGACGCACCATGTGCTCGGCAATCTTGCCGCGCGCGAGCGTGGCGAGATGATCTGGCTGGAGCACGACGAGACCCGCGCCTATGACGCGGTGTTCCGCGTCCTCGACGGCAAGAAGGCGATTGCTGATGCTGAACGCAGGATCGCTGCCATCGCCCGCCAGCCCGAGCAGGATTATCCTCAGCCCTCCGGCAAGTTTCCAAGACTGGCGGGCAGGACATGAGCGCGACAAATATCCATAGCAAGCCCTCCGGCCGGCGGACCGGATTTGATTGGAGGCCGATTTGACCATGGCGAAAAAGCGCGACTACAGCCTTGTCGGCGAAAGCACGCGTACGGCGATCGAGACCGGACTTGCCTCGGCCGAGTGGTATCACACCGACGTGGCGCGCAAGACCATGAAGGAATTGATGCAGCGCTCCGACGGGCCGGCGATCCGCGACACCATCATCTGGATCGCCGCGATCCTGGGCTCGGCCGCCGGCATCGTCCGGTTCTGGGGCACCTGGTGGGTCGTGCCGTTCCTGTTCGTCTATGGCGTGCTCTATGGCTCTTCGAGCGACTCGCGCTGGCACGAATGCGGCCACGGCACTGCCTTCCGCACGCGCTGGATGAACGACGTCGTCTATCACATCGCCTCGTTCATGCTGATGCGCAATCCGGTGCAGTGGCGCTGGAGCCATGCGCGCCATCACACCGACACCATCATCGTCGGCCGTGACGCCGAGATCGCGGTGATGCGGCCGCCGGATCTCATCAAGGCGGCGCTCGCTTTCACCGGCATCCTCGATTTCCGCTATTCGCTGCCGACGCTGGTGCGCCAGGCCTTCGGCACATTGTCGGACGACGAGAAGAGCTACGTCCCGGAGATAGAGCAGCACAAGGCGGTGACCGCGGCGCGCTGGCATATGGCGGTCTATGTTGCGACGATCGCTGCCGCGATCGCGCTTAAGTCGTGGATACCGCTGGTGCTGATCGGCCTGCCGCGCCTCTACGGCACCTGGCACATGGTGACGACCGGTCTATTGCAGCATATCGGGTTGGCCGACAACGTCACCGACCATCGGCTCAACACGCGCACCGTCTATATGAACCCGATCAGCCGGTTCATCTACTGGAACATGAACTACCATGTGGAGCACCACATGTTTCCGATGGTGCCCTATCACGCGCTGCCGAAACTGCATGAACTGATCAAGCACGATCTGCCGGTGCCGAACCCGTCGATGTGGCACGCCTATCGCGAGGTCTGGCCGGTGCTGCTCAGGCAGCTGAAATACGAGGACTATTATCTCAAGCGCGAATTGCCGCCGACGGCCAAGCCCTATCGTGGCGAATTTCATGATCTCGACATAACGGCCGCGGCCGCCGAGTAGGCGTGGCGCAGCAATCCAGAGAAAGACGATGGCGGAGTGGGTCGATGGCGGAGTGGGTCGAAGCATGCGCGGTGGGTGATGTGGACGAGGAGGATGTGATCCGCTTCGACGATGGCGGCCGTACCTTCGCGATCTACCGCTCGCCGGATAATGATTTCTTCGCGACCGACGGGTTCTGCACCCATGAAAAGGCCCATCTGGCAGACGGGCTGGTGATGGACGACATCATCGAATGCCCCAAGCACAATGGCCGCTTCAACTACAAGACCGGCCAGGCCAAGGGCGCGCCGGTCTGCGTCGACCTCAAGACCTATCGGGTCAAGGTCGAGGCCGGTAAGGTGATGATCGATATCGGCTGAAAGCCGTCAGACAAAAACAGGATGTACCGATGAGCCGAAAGAGACCGACCGTTGCCGATCTGCGCGCCATGAAGGGCAAGCGGCAGCTTACCATGCTACGCGTGCTGACGCTGGAGGAAGCCGAGGCCGCCGAACGGGCAGGGGTAGACATCGTCTCGGTGCCGCCGGAACTGGTGGTCAATCCGCAATATCGCGATGCCGCGCCCAGCCTCTTCACCATGCCGGGCGACAATTTTTTCGAGATCGGCACCACCGACGATTTCGTGCGCTGGTCGTTCCGGCTCTACAAAGCCGGCGCCGACGCCGTCTATTGCAGCGCCGGCTACGCCACGATCAAGCGCATGGCTGACGATGCGATTCCGGTCATTGGTCATGTCGGGCTGATCCCGTCGCGCGCCACCTGGACCGGCGGCTTCAAGGCGGTCGGCAAGACCGCCGATACGGCCATGCAGGTGTTCGAGGCGGTGAAGCAGCTGGAGGCCGCCGGCGCCATCGGCGCCGAGATCGAAGTGGTGCCGGTGGAGGTGGCGAAAGCGATCTCCGAGCGCACTTCGCTGATCATGCTGTCGATGGGCGCGGGTACGGGCTGCGATGCGCAATATCTGTTCGCCGAGGATATTCTCGGCACCAATCGCGGTCACATGCCGCGCCACTCGAAAGTCTACCGCAACTTCGCCGCCGAATACGATCGGCTGCAGGCGGAACGTATCGCGGCGTTTTCGGAATATGTCGCCGACGTCGACAGCGGCGCCTATCCGGAAGACAGGCATATCGTGCACATGGACCCGGACGAGCTCACCCTCTTCATGAAGAAGGTGGACGCAAAGTCCTGATCCGCCGCGAGCTTCAGCCCGCAGCTGGTAAACCTCGCCAGATTCCGCTGGCGAGGACGGCATAGAGCGCCTCGGAATCAATGCCGAGCGGCCTGTCTTCCTTGAGCGTGGCCACATGCGAACGTATGGCCGCGTGGATTGCGCCCGTGGCCGGCGCGAGCGTTATGCCCTCGCGCAAATCGACGGCCTGCGCCGCCGCCATCAGCTCGAAGGCAATCAACCGCCGCCACAGCACGGTCATCTCGGCGCATTTGGCGACAGCGAGCGGCGTCTGCGTCGCGTGATCCTCGACGCCTTCGGACACCGGCAGGAAATCGAGCATCACCGGATTGGCCTTATGACGGATCGCGGCCAGGATAGCCGTCACCGTTTTCTGCAGCGGGACGAAGCCCGCCGAGGCGCCGCCGATCGGCGAGAGGTATTTCGGCAGGCCGTGGCGGGTTGAGCCGGTGAGCTGGATGAAGCGCGCGGCTGACGCCGCCGCGCATTGCGCGATCGCCAGGCCAAGCGTCTCGAAGGCGAGCGCCAGCGACGCGGTGTGGAAGTTGCCGGTCGACATGACCAGCGCATCCTCGGCAAGCACCAGCGGATTGTCGGCGGCGGCGTTGAGCTCGATCTCGACCGCCAGCCGCGCATGGTCGATCGCCTGGATCAGCGCGCCATGGATCGAGGGCATGCAGCGGATCGACAGCGGATCCTGGATCGTGGTCGGCGCCGGCGCTTCATCGCGCGCCAGCAGGTCGCGCAGCGCCTTCGCCGCAAGCTGCTGGCAGGCGCCAGGACGTGCCTGGTGCTGGCGCGGATCGAGGATGGTGCGGTTGGCGCCAATACCTTCCATCGTCAGCGCGCCGGCCTGCTGTTGCTGTTCGAGCGCCGACAGCGCATCGGTCAGCGCCAGCGCCCCGGTGCCGGCGGAAACCGCCGAAGCGTTGATCAGGGAGAGGCCGTCCTTCGGCGAGAACGTGACGGGCGCAAGCCGCGCCATCATCAGCGCCTTGGCGGCAGGCATGCGGCGGCCCTGGTATTCCGCTTCGCCTTCGCCGATCAGCACCCTGGCGATCGCCGTCATCAGCAGGAGGTCGCCGGCGCCGATCGAGCCAAGCGATGGCATCACCGGATGCACGCCGGCATTGAGCGCCTCGACCAGCGCCGTGAACACGCGCGGCGACAGACCCGAACCGCCGGAAGCGAGCATCGCAAGGCGGGCGAACATCGCCGCCCGCACCGCCGGCACGGGCAGGGCCTCGCCGACGGCGGCGCTGCGGCCTTCGATCAACTGGCGCTGGAAGGCGCTCGCGTCGCCTTCGACCGCGGTGACGAGATTGGCGCCGAGACCTCTGTTCAACCCGTAGATCTGCTGGCCGCCGGCCGCGGCGGCATCGAGGACCTGGCGTGCCTTGGCGAGCTTTTCGAGGACGGCAGGCGTGACCTCGACCTTGCAGGCATTGCGCGCGGCGGCAACCACATCCTCGATGCTGACGCCGGCGCCGGTGAGAACGAGCGGGCTCATGCGAAGCGCAGCCGCTGGCCGATGCCGTTTTCGCCGGCCTTGGCGAGCATGGCCTTGCCGAGCGCAATGTCGGAGAGCGAGAGGCCGCGATGCCAGAACAGGATCGTCTCGCCATCGCTTTGCCGGCCCGGCTTCAGGCCGGCCGCGATCTGGCCCAGTTCGGCGTGGAGCGTCGCCTCGCTCAGCCGTCCCGTCTCGACATGGGCGCGCAGCGAGCCGAACTTGCCGCCCTTGCACTGCCCCCAGTCGTCGACGACGATCTTTTGCATGGTGTCGGTGAGCGACAGTTCGACGGCGCTCATCGTGCCGTAGGGCACGACCAGCGCGCCCCGCTTGATCCATTCGGTCTTGAGCAGCGGCTGCGGCTCCGGCAGCCGCGAGGCCTCGACCACGATATCCGCGCCTTCGACGCAGCTTTTCCAGTCTGCCACGGCCAGGACCGGCTTGCCGAGGTCGGCGGCCAGCTTCGCGGCGAAGGCGTCGCGGCTTTCCGGCCGGCGCGAATGGACGCGGATCTCGTCGAAGTCGAAGAGATGGTCGAGCAGGCGCACATTCCAATAGGCGGTGCCGCGCGCGCCGATATGGCCGAGCACCTTGGACGACTTCTTCGCCAGGTGCCTGGCGCCGATGGCGGTGACGGCGCCGGTGCGCATGTCGGTGATGACGGTGGCGTCGAGGATGGCGCGTGGCGCGCCGGTGCGCGGATCGAAAAGGTTGAGGATGCCGAATTCCGACGGCAGGCCGTGCTTGTAGTTGTCGACATAGTCGCCGACGATCTTCACGCCGGCGGCGTCGAGCGGCGCCACATAGCCGCGCAGCACGTTGAAGTGGCCGTGGAAGGACGGGTCGGGCTCGAGATGGACGCGCGGCTCGATCACAGTCCGGCCGTTGCCCTGCGCGACGAGCCCGGCTTCCACGGCGCCGATGATCTCGGCGTCGGTCATGGCAAGCGCTTCGATGTCGAGAGCATTGAGGTAGTCGATATAGATGGGCTTCATGCGTTTTCCTCGGCCACCCCGGGCTCATCCATAACAGGCGAAACGGCGACACGGAAGTTTGTTGGATAAGCTCTGGACTGGACCATGCTTATGCTGTTCAACCAGCGCGTCATGACCAGCATCCCCGACAACGAAGACGTGTCCCGGCCGATGGATTCCGCAAGGCAGTCGCGGCGCGTCGCGCTGATCGTGGCGGTCGCCTTCTTCATGCAACTGCTGGATTCGACGATTATCTCGACCTCGCTGCCGCAGATGGGGCAGTCCTTCGGCGTGCCGGCGGTGGCGATGAGCATCGGTATCACTGCCTATATGCTGACCATGGCGGTGTTCGTGCCGCTGTCGGCGTGGCTTGCCGACCGGTTCGGCGCGCGCAACATCTTCCTCGTGGCGATCGCGCTGTTCACGCTGGCCTCGATCGCCTGTGGCTTTTCGCGGAGCCTGACGGAGTTCGTCGCGGCCCGCATCGTGCAGGGCCTTGGCAGCGCGCTGATGACGCCGGTGGGTCGTATCCTGGTGCTGCGCAACGCCGAAAAGTCGGAGTTGCTCAACGCCACGGCGCTGATCACCTGGCCCGCCCTGTTCGCGCCGGTGGTCGGTCCGGTGCTCGGCGGCTTCATCACCACCTATCTCTCCTGGCATTGGAACTTCTTCATCAACGCGCCGCTGGGGTTGGCCGGACTTGCGCTGGTCGCCCGGTTCGTGCCGGGCGATCGCGTATCCGAGGCGAAGCCATTCGATTGGCCGGGCTTTTTCCTCACCTCGCTCGGCCTTGCGGTGATGCTTTACGGGCTTGAGCGCCTGGCGCATCCCGAGGACGGCTTGCTGCCGACGATAGGCTCCATCGGCATTGGCATAGTGATCGGCTGGTTCGCCGTTCGCCACCTCTTGCAGGCCCGGCATCCGCTGCTCGACCTTTCGGCCTTCAAGATACTGACCTTCGCGATCTCGACGCTTGCCGCGGGTACGGTCTTCCGTGTCGCGATCAACGCCACGCCTTTCCTGCTGCCGCTGCTGTTCCAGATCGGCTTCGGGTTGCGTCCAGTCGATGCCGGCCTGTTGGTGCTGGCCTATTTCCTCGGCAATCTCGGCATGAAGACCGTGACCACACCGACGCTGAGGCGCTTCGGCTTCCGCACCGTGATGGTGGTGAACGGAGCGATCGCATCGCTGGCGATCATGGCTTGCGGCGCGATCTCGCCGCAGACGCCGCTGGCGCTGACCGTCGCGCTGATGCTGGTTGCTGGTCTCACGCGCTCGATGCAATTCACCGCTTTGAACACGCTTGCCTTCGCCGATATCGGCGCGCCGCAGCGAAGTTCAGCCGCGACGCTCTCCAGCATGCTGCAGCAGATAGCGATGCTGTTCGGCGTGGCGATCGCGGCGGCGATCCTCAATCTGTCGCAGATCGTCAGGGGCGAAGCCGTGCCCGACCTAGCCGACTTCAGAATCACCTTTGTCGCGATTGGCCTGCTCGGTCTCGCCGCGGCGATGCGCTTCCTGGTCCTGCCGGCCAATGCCGGGGCTGAGGTTTCTGGCCATTCGACGAACAATTGAGGTCGCGCCGGTCGCATTTTTCGGACTTAAATTGCGTCGGCTCCGCCGCCGTCGAACGGGCTCTTCCGCCGACCGGGCGATCGGGGCAACGGATAGCCAAAAGCGCAGGAGTTTCCGGCTATTGCGCCAGTTTCGGCAATCGATGCGTCCACTTGGAAAATAGTTGCAGAGGCACGGGTCTTGAACGCGGATTCATTTGACGAGCCACTGTTGAGCCGATTAGCTTTCGGGCGGGATGGGAGCCGACACGGCCTTGCCATCGGGGCGAAAGACATAGGCGATGAATGCGATCGGCTGGCCGAACTGGAGGCGCCTTAATCAAGAAGGCATCGTCTTTGCCATCGCCATCCTGCTGTTCGCCGCCGCTGCGCTGGGCCTGCCGGGATTCCTGACAGCCGACAATCTGGTGGCCATCGTTCGCTCGGTCTCTGTGCTTGGCATTCTGGCACTCGGCATGGCGGTCGTCATCATCGGCCGCGGCATCGACCTGTCGGCGGTGGCGATCATGGCGATGTCGGTCGCCTGGTACCTGCAATTGCTCAACACCGGCACCTCGGAGGGGCTCGCCTTCGTCTATGTGCTAGCGGGCGTGCTCGCCATCGGCCTGCTCAACGGCTTTCTCGTCGCCTATGCCGACGTCCCGGCTATATTCGTCACTTTGGCCACCGGCTCCTTCGTGTTCGGCTATGTGCGCTCGCAACTGATCACCCAGGATGCCGTGCCGGTGCCCGGGGGGCACTGGGTCGAGCTGCTCGGCGGCATCCGCTTCCTCGATATTCCGGTCGAGGTGTTCGTCTTCGCCGGGCTGGCCTTCCTGGTCTTCCTGTTCCTGCGCTACACCAAATGGGGCCGCTTCATCTATTTCGCCGGCGACAATCCGGTCGCCGCCCGCAACATCGGCGTCCCGGTGCGGCCCATGCTGGTGCTGCGCTATGTGCTGTCGGCTTTCGTGGCCCTGATCGCCGGCCTGCTGACGGCGGCCAGCCTGCATTCGATCAACACCCGCATCGTCAATTCGACGCTGCTCTACGACATCGTGCTGGTTGCGGTGATCGGCGGCATCGGCCTTTCGGGCGGCAGGGGCGGGGTGCGCAACGTGCTGGTGGGAGCGGCGCTGATCGGCATCCTGCTCAACGCCATGACCATCATCGACATTCCGCTGCTCTACCAGAACCTGATCAAGGCGGCGATCCTGTTAGGGGCCATCATCGTCGACGGCATCATCAATCCGCGCGACGAACAGACGGCGCAACAAGGCGACATTTAGAGCAGATGGGCTAGCCCATCTTGCTCTCGGGGTACCCGGAGCGATCGCGACGATCGGCCGGCAATGAAAACCGAACCAGAGGATGTGACATGAAACTACTCAGAACATTGATGGCCGCCGCCACGGCGCTCGCCGTTACCGCCTTCGTGGCGCCGAGCTTCGCCGCCGACGATCCGGGTCCGGCCGCCTATGCCAAGTCGCTCAACGGCAAACGTGTCATGCTGGTGCCGCTGGCGATGGGCTTCGACCTGGCGCAGGGCTGGGCGCACTATCTGAAGAAGGAAGTCGAGGCCTGGGGCGGCACCTTCGAGACCCGTGACCCGAACTGGGTCGTGGATGCCGGCGCGCAGGCGATCACCGACGCTATCGCTTCGGACACGCGGCCTGACGTGCTCATCATCCATGCGCCCGACCTCAACTCCTATTCGAAGCTGATGAAGAAGGCGCAGGCCGCCGGCACCTATGTGCTGCTGGTCGACAATCCGGCCAACTTCCCGGCCGACGCCTTCGTCGGCAGCGACTGGGACAAGCTCGGCCAGCTCGAGGCCGAAGCGGCGATCAAGGGCTGCGGCGAGAATTCCTCCAAGAAAATCGGGCTGGTGCAGGGCGACCAGGCAAACTCCTCCAGCCTCTACCAGTATGCCGGCATCATGAAGGTGCTCGAGAAGCATCCCGACTTCCAGGTGGTGGCAAAGCCCGACTCGAACTGGGACGCGACCACCTCACGCAACGTGACGACGACGATGCTGCAGCAGCACCCGGACATCTGCTCGATCATCGACTTCTGGGATGGCGACGCCACCGGCGCCTCGGCCGCGATCCGCGACGCCAAGCTCGACGGCAAGGTGTTCCTGGTCACCACCGGCGGCGGCGAGAAGGCGGCCGATTGCGACAAGCTCGTGGACGGCACCTATGGCGCCGTGGTGATGACCGATCTTGCCCGCCAGTCGGGCGACATGAACGCCATCATAAAATTCCTGCTGCAGAGCGGGCAGCCGGCGGGCACCTCGCACACCTATATCTACACGCTGGAGAAAGCGACGACCAAGGCGGACCTCAAGCCCGACAGCTGCTGGGACCTGAAGGCGCTGCAGGCCGAAGCGGCGGCGAAATAAGCAGCGCAGCCAGAACGCATCCACGGGGTGGCCGGATCGTTCCGGCCACCTCTTTCCCATTGATGACAGCAGCAGCCGATGAATTTTCGTGAACGCCTCCAGGCCTGGCGCTACAATCTCGTGCCCGACCATCTGGTCGGCGAGATCCTGACCAAACGCTGGACCGACAACGCCATACCTTTCCTGGCGCTGGTGGCGACGCTCAGCGTGTTCGGCTCGGTCATTCCGGGCTTCTTCAAGCTCACCTCGCTGCAGGAATCGACCCGCCAGCTGGGCGAGTTCTCGCTTGTGGTGATCGGCATGACCGTGGTGATGCTGGGCGGCGGCATCGATCTTTCGGTCGGCTCGATCTTCGCGCTGTCCTGCTTCTCGGCCGTCTACGTCTTCTTCATTCTCGAACAGTCGATCTGGCTCGCATTGGCCGCGGCACTTTGCACGGGGCTCGTCTTCGGCGCCATCAATGGCTACCTGGTCGGCTATCTCAGGCTGCGCGCCTTCCTCACCACGCTGGTCACCTTCATTTTCGGGCGGGCGCTGTTCGACATCCTCGTCACCACATATGCCGCCGACGTGCAGCTTTCCCAGGCGAGCTCCGATGTGCTCGACTTCATCGGCGACGGCACGTTCTGGGGTCTGTCGGTCTCGGTCTGGCTGGCAATCGTCCTGGCCATCGTCACGCATATCGCGCTGACGCGATCGCGCCCCGGCTGGCATGTGCTGGCGGTCGGCGGCTCCCGGCGCTCGGCGCATAATGCCGGCATCCGGGTGCGCCGCACCGTGTTCATGACCTATGTTTTCTCCGGCTTCTGCGCCTCGATCGGCGGCTTCCTCATCGCCTGCCGGTTGAGCGGGGCGGGGCCGGGCACCGGCCTCAATCTCGAGATCATGGCGCTGACGGCAGCGGTGGTCGGCGGCGTCAGCCTGGGCGGCGGACGCGGCTCTGTGGTCAAGGGCCTGATGGGCGCCATCATCGTGCTTACCATGACCAACGGTCTGATCCGGCTGGGTTACGGCACCGGCACCAACCAGATGGTGCTCGGCATCCTGCTCGCGGTCGCCGTCACCATCGACATCCGCTGGCTGAAGAACCGCCACAAGGTGCTGAACGAGGTCTATGTCGCGCCAGTCTACCTCAAGATGGGTGAGACGCAATCAGCCGCGCCTGGTTCCGGCACGTCCTACGAACTCGACAACCGGCTCTCTGCCGCGGACCATATCGGGCTCGGCGAACTGGAAGGGCCGGAGGACGTGATCCTCGACCGCGACGACCATCTCTATTGCGGCACGCGCCATGGCGAGATCGTCCGCTTCTTCGCGCCTGACTATGTGAAGTCGGAAGTGTTTGCCCATATCGGCGGCTTCCCGCTGGGCCTGGCCTTCGACAAGGAAGGCAATCTGATCAGCTGCGTCGGCGCCATGGGGCTCTATTCGGTCTCGCCGGAGCGGGATGTGAAGCGCCTGTCGGCCGAGACGACGCGCTCCTGGACCTCGATCGTCGACGATGCGCGGCTGCGCGATCCCAACGATTGCGATATCGCGCCGGACGGCCGTATCTATTTCACCGATTCCACCAAGCGCTATGACGCCCACGATTGGGCCTTGGACTCGATCGAGAACCGCGCCACGGGCCGCCTTCTGGTCTACGACCCGAAGGACGGTTCGACCAAGACGCTGCTCGACGGCTATCGCTACACCAACGGCGTGTGCATGGCGCATGACGGCAAGTCTCTGTTCTTCGCCGAAAGCTGGGCCTGCCGCGTGCACCGCTACTGGCTGGAAGGGCCGAAGGCCGGTACCGCCGAATGCGTCATCCGCGACATGCCGGGCTACGCCGACAACATCAACCGGGCCTCCGACGGCAATTACTGGATGGCCTGGCTCGGCATGCGCACCCCGAGCTTCGACCTGTCGCTGCGCCACCCTGATATGCGCAAGCGCATGACGCGGCGCCTGCCGCAGGACGAGTGGCTGTTCCCCAACATCAACACCGGCGGGGTGGTGAAGTTCAACGAGAAGGGCGGCATCGTCGAGACGCTCGGCGATCTTTCCGGCAACGCGCATCCGATGGTGACCTCGATGCGCGAGCACAAGGGTTATCTGTTCGTCGGCGGCATCCTCAACAATCGCATCGGGCGCTACAAGATCGCCGGCGCGGATCCGAACTGGACGAGCCCCGCTTCCTATTGGGGAGGCAAGCCATGATCCTCGATCCGATCCTGGATGTCTTCCGCGGCAAGGCGGTCACCATACCGCCGCTCGACGGCGCCTTCCGCCCGAACACGCGGCTGGACGACGCGCCGGCCTTCGCCGGGCTGATCGAACCGGACAATCTGGTGATTGCCGACGAGCGGCTACTCGCATCCAGCGGCAACGCCGTCCATTCGCTTGCCGGCGGAGCCGAGGCCGAGATTGTCGAGACCTTTCCGTCCCCCATCACCGCACTGGCGCAGTCGCCGTCAGGCGACCTGACGGTGGCGCTCGAAAGTGGCAAACTGCTGATTGGCGGCAAGGATGTTTCACTGCCGGCTGGCGTGCGCTGCATCACCGCGCTTGCCTATGCCAAGGATGGCACGCTCTGGTTGGCCAACGGCTCGGCCGAGCATGCGCCGTCGCAATGGGCCGCCGACCTGATGAAGAAGGGCGTGTCCGGCTCGCTCTGGAAGCGAGACCCAGCCGGCGGTGACTTCCGCAAAATGGCTGGTGATCTCGCTTTTCCCTATGGGCTCCATCCCGTCGGCAGCGATGTGCTGGTGAGCGAGAGCTGGCGTCATCAGCTCATCCGCTTCGATGGCGCGACCGGAAACCGTTCGACCGTATTGACGCATCTGCCCGGCTATCCCGCTCGCCTGTCGCCATCTGGCGACGGCGGAGCGTGGCTGACCCTGTTTGCGCCGCGCAACCGGCTGATCGAATTCGTGCTGCAGGAAACGCATTATCGCCAGGACATGATCGACCAGGTGCCGCCGGCCTACTGGATCGCGCCGGCGCTGGCCTCCAACCGCAGTTTTCTCGAGCCGCTGCAATGCGGCAGCATCCGCACCATGGGCATCCACAAGCCGTGGTCGCCCAGCCGCTCCTACGGGCTCGTCGTGAAGCTCGACCGGACCCTGCAGCCGCAATTCAGCCTGCACAGCCGCGCCAATGGCACGCGCCACGGCATATGCAGCGTTGCGGAACAGGACGGCCGCCTGTTCATCGCCTCGAAAGGCGGCGATTGCGTGCTTGCCGTCGCCCTCGCTTCGGGAGGTTTCTGATGGAACCGATCGTCCGTCTCGAAGACGTCACCAAAACTTATCGCGGCGTGCCGGCAGTGAAGAATGTCAGCTTCGATCTGAGGAAAGGCGAGATCCACGCGCTGCTCGGCGAGAACGGCGCCGGCAAGTCGACGCTGACCAAGATCATCGCCGGCGTCGTCGATGCCACCTCCGGCAAGATGTTCCACAAGGGCGTCGAGACGGCTTACGCCTCGCCGCATGCCGCGCTGGAAGCCGGCATTGCCATGGTGTTCCAGGAGACCAGCCTGGTGCCGTCGATGACGGTGGCGCAGAACCTTTATCTCGGCACCGAGAAATTCCTCAACCGGCTGCGCGGCACCTACATCTCGGCGCAGCAATTCCTGCAGTCGCTGAATTTTCAGGTCGATCCGAACGCGATGGTGGCGACGCTTGGCGCGGCCAAGCGGCAGATGGTCGAGATCGCGCGCGCCGTCCACCACAATGCCGAGATCATCATCTTCGACGAGCCGACGGCGACGCTGACGCCTGAGGAGAAGCGCCATTTCTTCGCGCTGATCCGCCGGCTGAAGGCGCGCGGCGTGTCGATCGTCTTCATCAGCCACGCGCTGGAAGAGGCGCTGATGATCGCCGACCGCATCACCATCCTGCGGGACGGCGAACTGGTGATCACCGACGAGACATCGGCCTTCGACCGCGACAGGATCGTCGCCGCCATGGTCGGGCGCTCGCTGTCGGGGCAGATCTACCGCCAGCGCGACGACACGAAATTGCGCAAGGCGGGCAAGAAAGTGCTCTCGGTGCAGGACATCTCGATGAGCAACATCGTGCGCAACAATTCCTTCTCGATCTTCGAGGGCCAGATCACCGGCGTGTTCGGGCTGATCGGCTCCGGCCGCACCGAGACCTTCAAGATCGTGTCGGGCATCTACAAGCGCGATTTTCGGCGCGGTGGCGCGATCGAGCTCGACGACAAGCCGGTGCGCTATCTCGTACCGAGCGAGGCGGTGGCCGACGGCATCGTCTACGTCACCGAGGACCGCAAGAGCGAAGGCATCTTCGAGACGATGGGCATCGCCGAGAACCTGTTCGGCGGGCTGCTCGCAGCGGGCCGCGAAAAGGCCTGGGTGATCAACCAGCAGGAGATGCGGCAGCTTTCCGCCGAATGGACCAAGACGCTCAACATCAAGGCGATCAACGACAATGCCCGCGTGGTCGAGCTTTCCGGCGGCAACCAGCAGAAGGTGGTGATCGGCAAGGGGCTTGTGCAGCAGCCGCGCATCGTCATCTTCGACGAGCCGACCCGCGGCGTCGATGTCGGCGCCATCGCCGAGATCCACCAGATCATCAATCGGCTGGCCGACGAAGGGCTCGCCGTCGTCGTCATCTCGTCCTACCTGCCGGAGATCATGAACCTTTCCGACCGCATCTTGGTCTGCCGCCAGGGCCGCATCGTCGAGGAGTTCTCGCCGGCGGAGGCGACGGAGGAGAAGATTATGTATGCGGCGGTGCACTAGGGTAGCAGGGGAATGGCCGACGATCGCACACCACGGGAGATTAGCCGAGGCGTCCGTCATTTCGTCATCCACGGGCGGAGCAAGGAGCGAAGCGACGCAGCGCAGACCCGAGGATCCATTCCGTGACTTTTAGGCGTCGCTACGGTCCAGAACTCTGCTCCGCTGCACCCTTCGTGCGAGGTCATGGCATGGATCCTCGGGTCTGCGCGCGTCGCTTCGCTCCTTGCTCCGCCCTAGAATGACGACGCTGAGGTGCTTCGGCCAATCTCCGCAGTCGCGTGCTTTCCCGCGCTAAAAACTAGCCGGACAAACTGCTTAGCCGTCTATGCGCAACTCTTGATTTAACGACCTCGACGGCGATTCAAACGAAAGGACCACACCATGGCCACCACAAAGCTGCTCAGCGATGCCGAGGTCGACAAAATCCCGGCGGTGAAGGCCGTGTTCGATGATATCCGCGCGACGCGGAAATCCGACTTCGTCAACAATTTCTGGCGTGGGCTGGCCAACGATCCGGCGGCGCTGAAGCGAGTGTGGGAGCAGTTGAAGGCGGTGATGGTCGCCGACAGCGCCATCGATCCGCTGACCAAGGAAATGATCTACATCGCGGTCTCAGTCGCCAATGGCTGTTCCTACTGCATCCACTCGCACACGGCCGCCGCGCGGGCCAAGGGCATGACCGACGCGCAACATGGCGAGCTGGTGTCGATCATCGGCCTGGCAGGGCAGACGAACCATCTGGTGACATCCCTGCAGATTCCAGTCGACCCGCAGTTCGAGGTGAAGTGAGTCGGGGGAGCGTCACGGCGTTCCCGTGTCGCTGCCAGCAAAAAAAATATCGTCCGGCGGCGGCCGTTCGCGCATTTCACAGGCTTGTGTGCTTGAATCAAACTTTGCCCCGGCGCTGTTAAGGAAGTGACATGTAACGGCACTAAGGAAGCCGCACGCGCAGTCGTTCGCCCTTGGTTTCCGGCACGGCTTTCGCGGCGGAGCCGTCATGAAAATCGTTCAGATCACCGATACCCATTTCAGCCCGACCAAGCCGCATTTCAACGGCAATTGGGAGCCGCTGGCCGACTGGATCGAGCAAAGCGGCGCCGATCTCGTCATCCACACCGGCGATCTGACCGTCGACGGAGCCGACAAGGATGACGACATCAGCTTCTGCATGGGGCTGATGCGGGAGGTATCGAGACCCATGCTGCTGGTGCCCGGCAACCACGACGTCGGCCATCTGCCGGATTCGCTGCAGCCGGTCGATGCGGAACGGCTGGAGCGCTGGCGCCGCCTGGCCGGTCCTGACTACTGGTCCGAGGATGCGGGAAACTGGCGGCTCATTGGGCTAAACAGCCAGGTGATGGGCTTCAACGATGCCGCGGAGGAAGCCCAGTTAGAATGGCTGCGGAAAACGCTGGAAAGCCGTGGCGGCCGCCGCGTCGCGATGTTTGCCCACAAGCCGCTTTTTGTCGACGATCCGGACGAAGGCGATACCGGCTATTGGAGCATCCGGCCGACCCAGCGCAGGCGTCTCTACGATCTGATCGCCGCCCACGACGTGGCCCTGCATGCGAGCGGCCACCTGCACTGGGCGTGGAAGGGCAAATACGCCGGCACCTCCCTGGTATGGGGGCCGTCCGCCGCCTTCATCGTCGACACCATGGAACGCAAGATGCCGGGCGAACAACTGATCGGCGCCGTCATGCATCATTTTGATGACGCGGTCGCGAGCGAGATCGTCGCCGTTCCCGGCATGACCCTTCATGTTCTCGATGACGTGGTCGAGGAAGTCTATCCGCACGAGGCCCACAAGGTCCGCAGGAAGGCTGGGTGATGGGCGTGCTGTCGCTGCGTGGCCTGAGCAAGGCCTTTGCCGGCAACGCCGTACTGAATGGCGTCAGCCTCGATGCGGAACCCGGCGAATTCATCGCCCTGGTCGGCCCGTCGGGGTGCGGGAAAAGCACCTTGCTGCGTATTCTCGCGGGACTCGACCATGCCGATGCCGGTGAGATAATGGTCGGTGGCAAGGACATGTCGAACATTGCCGCGGCCAACCGGAACATCGCCATGGTGTTCCAGTCCTACGCGCTCTACCCGCATCTGACGGCTGGCCAGAACATCGCCGTCCCGCTTGCCATGAAGCGGCTGAGCCTCACGCAGCGCCTGCCGCTGATCGGCGCTTGGCTACCGGGCCAGGGGGAGATACGCGCCGGCATCGCGCGCGATGTGCGCGAGATGGCCGCCTTGCTGAAGATCGACCATTTGCTCGACCGCAAGCCCGGACAGATGTCTGGCGGGCAGAGGCAGCGCGTGGCGCTGGCGCGCGCGATGGTGCGCCATCCCAGCATCTTCCTCATGGACGAACCGCTTTCCAACCTGGATGCCAATCTGCGCGTCCATGCGCGTGGCGAGATCGTGGAATTGCACCGGCGCGCCGGTGTGCCAACGCTCTATGTGACGCATGACCAGGCCGAGGCGCTGTCGATGGCCGATCGCGTCGCCGTCATGATCGGCGGCCATCTGCTTCAGCTCGCCACGCCTGAGACGATCTACAACGACCCCACCCATATCGAGGTCGCGCGGTTCGTCGGCCAGCCGAGGATCAACATCCTGCAGGCGATCGCCGAAAACGGTCGTGTCGACTTCGAAGGCATGCGGCTGGCTTTGCTGGAGAAGGTGGCGAACGGCCCGATCAGCCTCGGCATTCGCCCGGAATTCGTCAAACTGTCCCCCAGCGGGCGGAGCGGCGTTGCCGGGCGGATTGAGCGGCTGGAATTCCTTGGCTCGGAAGTCATTGCCCATTGCCGGCTCGACATCTCCGGCGACAGCGTCATCGCCAAGCTGGCGCCGCAGGAGGCGAAGGACCTGATCGGCGGAATGCCGGTGGGCATCCTTCTGGCTCCTGAGCAGGCGATGGTCTTCGGGACTGAGGGACGCCGGCTGCGCATCGCGGAAGTGGCGGGCGCGCGGCAGGAGCCGGCCTATGTCTAGCGTCGCGCTGGCGGGCAATGTCCTGAGCGCCGCGGTACTGCGTGCGCGCAGCGAGGACCGGACCGCCTGGCTGCTGGCGCTGCCGGCGATCGTGCTGCTCTTCCTGTTCGTGCTGTTGCCGGTGGTTGCCGTCGTCTTTCTGGGCTTCACCGATTTCGAGCTCGGCTACGGCAAATTCCGTATCGTGGGCTTCGAGAACTACGCGCATCTGTTCAGCGACCGCACCTTCCGAAAATCGCTGTGGAACACCACTCTCTACACGGCGATGGTCGCCCCGGTCTCGATCGCGCTCGGCTTGGGTGTCGCGCTTCTGATCGAAGGCGAATTGCGCGCGCGGGCTTTCTTCCGCACCGTCTACTTCCTGCCCGTGGCCTCGCTGATCGTCGCGATGGCAACCGTCTGGCAGTATATCTTCCATCCGACTATCGGGCCGCTCAACGCGCTGCTTTCGCTTGTCGGCATTCCCGGCCCAAACTGGCTCGGCGCCTCGAACACCGTCCTCTACAGCCTGTCGATCATCGGCGTCTGGCAGTCGGTCGGCTTCAACATGGTGCTGTTCCTGGCCGGCCTGACGGCGATCCCGCGCGAGCTCTATGCAGCGGCTGAAGTCGACGGCGCGAAATCGGCGCTCGACCGGTTCTTCCTGGTCACCTGGCCGATGCTCGGGCCAACGACGCTGTTCGTCGTCACCATCAGCATCACCAATGCGGTTAAGGTTTTCGAGACCGTGAAGATGCTGACTGACGGAGGCCCGAACAAGGCGTCCGAAGTGCTCCTCTTCACCATCTACCAGGAGGGCTTCGTCTATATGCGCGTCGGCTATGCGTCGGCGATGACGGTGGTTTTCCTGGCGATCCTCGTCGTTTTGATGTTCCTGCAGTATCGCGTCCTCGACCGGCGGGTGCACTACACATGACCAGCATCCCGGTCGGCCGCATCGTCCGCTTCACGCTGCTTTCGCTCGGAGCGCTGATGATTCTGGCGCCCTACATCTTCATGATCTCGACCGCCGGCAAGACGCAGAGCGACATCTTCACCGCGGCGCTTTCGCTGATTCCGCAGCATCCCTTCTTCGCTGAGAATTTCGCCAAGGCGCTGGAGAGGGTGCCAATGGCAACGCTGCTGTGGAACGGCATCGTCGTGTGCGGACTGATCTTCTTCTTCCAGGTCGCGGTCGCGATCCCTTGCGCCTACGCGATGGCCAAGCTGAAATTTCGCGCGGCGCGCATGATGATGGTGCTGGTCATGCTCGGCCTTCTGGTTCCCATCCATGCGACCGCTCTGCCGCTCTATGTCGCGTTCGACCGCATGTCGCTGCTCAACAGCTACACCGCGCTGGTCGCTCCGTTCACGATCTCGGTGTTCGCGATCTTCATGTTCCTGCAATTCTTCCGCGCGATGCCCGACGACCTCATCCACGCGGCGCGGCTCGACGGCATGTCGGAGCTCGGCATCGTCGCACGCGTCATCGTGCCCAACGCCTGGCCGGCCGTCACCGCCTTCGCGATCTTTTCCGTCGTCGCGCACTGGAACGATCTCTACTGGCCGCTGATCGTCATCAGCAAGCAGGCCTACGCCACGCCGCCGCTCGGCCTGATGTATTTCCGCGCCGCGGAAGCGGGCGACGACTACGGTGCCCTGATGGCCGCGACGCTGATCATCACCCTTCCTCTCGTCGTCGCCTTCCTGCTCGCGCAGAAGCGCTTCGTCGAAGGCATCACCATGACCGGTCTCAAAGGCTGACCGGCCAACAAGGAGCACGAGCAATGAAGCATTTCTCCAGGATTATTGCCATGGCGGCGGTGTCGCTGGCATCGGCCCTTCCGGCCTATGCCGACACGACACTGACGGTCCACTATCCGATGCCCGGTTTCTTCAAGAACGTGATGGACACGATCTCGAAGAAGTTCATGGAAGAGAATCCCGACATCAAGATCCAGTTCGCCAGCCCGTCCGCGACCTATGAGGAAGGCATCCAGACCATTCTTCGTCAGGCCGGCACCGACGAGATGCCCGACATCACCTTCATCGGCCTCAATCGCCTGCGCATGCTCAACGAGCGCGACGTCGCCGTCGACCTCGGGCCGCTGGTGAAGAAGGACGGCAACATGGCCGAGCAAGGCTTCTCCGACACCATACTGAAGCTCGCGCAGGTGAACGGCAAGCAGATCGGGCTGGCCTTCGCCACCTCCAATCCGATCATGTATTACAACGCCGACCTGGTTAAGGCGGCCGGTGGCGATCCGGACAATCCGCCCAAGACCTGGGACGAGGTGATCGCGCTTGGCGGCAAGATCAAGGCGCTCGGCAACGGTGTCGACGGCATCGACTTCCGCTGGCAGGGCGATGATTGGATGTTCTCGGCGCTGCTGTTTGGCGCCGGGGGCAAGATGCTGAACGGCGACGAGAGCAAGGTCGCTTTCAACAGTCCAGAAGGCGAGAAGGCTGTCGAGCTTATCGAGCGGATGGTGAAGGAAGGCGGCATGCCGGTCTTCACCAAGCCGGCGGGCGAGCAGGCTTTCGCGGCCGGCAAGGTCGGCTTCGAATTCCAGACCACAGGCGCGCTGGTCAACACGATCAAGAATGTCGGCGACAAGTTCACGCTGCGCACGGCCAAGATCCCGCTGATCGATCCGGTCAACGGCCGTTTGCCGACCGGCGGCAATGCGGTTGTCATCCTGACCAAGGACACCGCGAAGCAGGAAGCCGCCTGGAAGTTCGCCAAGTTCGCCGCCGGCCCGTACGGCGCGTCGGTGGTGGTGCCCGGCACCGGCTATGTCCCCAACAACGAACTCGCCGCGAAATCACCTGATTATCTCGGCGATTTCTACAAGAAGAACCCGCTGTTCCAGGCCGGCCTCAGCCAGATGCCTGTGATGGTTCCGTGGTACGCCTTCCCCGGCACCAACGGAGTCAAGGTGACGCAGACCATCGTCGACAATCTGTCCCGCATCGTCGACCAGTCGGCGACGCCGAAGGAAGCGCTTGCCGACGCCGCGAGCGACGTCGAAGGCATGTTGCCGACGCAATAACTGCTTGCTCCGCAAGCCGTCGCGCCTACCCGGCGCGGCGGCTTGTGGAGCGCTATACCGGCCGGTAAACCTTCTCCGCCGTGTTCCAGAAGATGTCCGCCTCGGCCTTGGCGCCGTACCCGGCAACCGCAGCGCGGTGCGCCTTGATCAGCTCGGCATGGCTGGTCCACAGCTTTTCGATCGGGAAGTTCGAGCCGAACATCAGATGGTCAGCCCCAAGGATTTCGATCGCGTTTTCGACGATGTAAGCGATCAGATCCGGATCGTTGCGGTGCACGAAGGTGCCGAGGCCGGAAAGCTTGGCGTAGAAATTGGGCGCGGCCGATAGCGTGCGCAAGCCGGCCTTCCAGGCTTCTGTCGTTTCGGGCGCCATATCGGTCAGCATGCCGGCATGGGTGAGGATGAAATCGGTTTCGGGGTTCTCGCCGACAAGCGTCAGACCATCTTTCATCTGGGCGGGGAAAAGCTGCAGGTCGAAGGAGAGGCCGTAGTCCTTCAGCCGCGCCACGTTGGCGCGCACCTTGGGATCGATCACCTGATCGGCCGAGGCCGCGAAGCGGAAGGCCGGCGTCTCGTGCCAGTGGAGCTGCATGCGAACGCCGCGAAGCAGCTTGTATTTCATCAGCCGGTCGATCTGCGGTCGGACATCGTCCACGGTCATGTCGGCGTAGCCGACGATGGCATGCGGCCAGCCGGTTTCGTCGGCGGTCTTCTGCAGGAAGGCGACCTCTTTTTCGAAATCCTCCTTGGCCCAGTTGGTCTGGACATAGACGGCTTTCTCGACGCCCGAGCCTTTCTGGTCTTCGAGGAACTCCGTGATCGGATAGTCGCGGCGGATCGGCTCGTAGGGGCCGAAGATGCGCGGCACCATGGGGCCGACCAGCCAGGGCTGGTCCTTTTGGCGCCAGATGTGGAAATGGGCGTCGATGGCTTTCTGCATCACGATACACTTTTCCAGATGGCTGAAGCCGCAGGCGCAGGACGGGCGAGCGACAGGATGAAATCGGTCTGGCTTCCCACCGACGAGCCGTCGACCAGATCGTCGAGCATCGGCAGGATGGCGCGGAGTGCCGCCGTCGCCGGGCGAAAGCGCGGATCGCCGGCGAGCGGCGTCGCCAGCGACAGCCGGAAAGCGCGGGCGCTGAAGCGGCGCATCGCGGTTTCGAGGTCGGAATGGTCGCCGCGTTCCAGGCCATCGGACAGGATGACGACGCAGGCGCCGCGCGCGAAGGCGGAAAAGCGCGGCACCGACAGGAAGGCAAGCAATGTCGGCCCCATGCGGGTGCCGCCGTCCCAATCGTCGACGAGCGCCGCGGCGCGGGCAAGCGCTTGCTCGCGGTCACGAATGCGCAGCGCCGAGGTGATGCGGGTGAGGCGCGTGCCGAAGGTGAAGACTTCGGCGCGGTCCACGCCTTGCACGGCCGCGTGGGCCAGCTTGAGGTAGTCGGCGGTGTGCTGCTTCATCGAGCCTGACACATCGATGAGCAGGAGCAGTTTTCGCGATACGGTCTGGCGACGGCGCAGCTGCGGCGCGGGGATGTCGCCGTCGGCGCTGACGATTTCGCTGAGCGAGCGGCGGAGATCGAGCGTGCCGCGCGAGCGGGTGCGCGCGGTGCGAAAGGAACGGCGCACGGGCAGGGCACCAGCAAGCTTGCGGCGGAATGAGCCAAGGTCATCGGGATGGCGCTGGAAGTCGCGTGCGCTCAACTGCTCGAGCGCTGAGGACAGTTCGCCGCCCTTTTCCTGGCGAGTGACCTGATTTTCTTCCTCCCGCGCGCCGCGATCGTCCTTGACGCGGGTTTCGTCGTCCTCCTCGCCTTCGATCAAAGGCTTGGCGTCGCCATAGAAGTAGCCGCGAAAGTGCGCGTCGAATTCGCCGCGGCGGTCGGGCGAGGGCGCCAGCGTGGCAAGGGCTGCTTCGCGGATGTCGTTCATCGAGCGCGGTCCGAGCAGGGTGACTGCCTGCATGAAGCTAGTTACCTGTTCGGGTGCGATGGCGAAGGCGTGACGGCGCAGCAGGCGGGCGAAGCCCAGAAAAGGCGTAGCGGCACGAGGCAAGCTTTCCCCACGCATCATTCCTTCGCGCCCCCCTCTGTCCTGCCGGACATCTCCCCCACGAGGGGGGAGATTAGCAGCGTTGGCGCGCCGCTCAATTCTGCCAGGCTGAAGATTGGCGAAAGCCGGCGCGACATCCGATCTCCCCCCTTGTGGGGGAGATGTCCGGCAGGACAGAGGGGGGCGCTGTCCCGCCAGCGCTGAGAGATAGGCGCGCAATGCCGATTGC